>NZ_JBSYOQ010000009.1:0-26147 GCF_058244645.1 Candidatus Thiodiazotropha sp. AKAK3 | reverse complement strand
ACCGGTTGAGGTACTGTCATCACAGGAACCCCCTGAGCTGATAGAGTTCCTGGCAATACTCAGTGGTCTGCTACTGCTCTTCTTCATGCTCGGAAGCGTACGCAGAAAACTGAATCTATTCTGACTGCCTCTGTCTCCAGAGTAGTGGTTAAGTATTATTGGCCACTACATTCAAACGGTGAGAGTCCTTGATATCTTCAAACTAACAATCAGTGTCCGGTTAAACCGCTCCTATACTTGGCTGTAGCATGGGACGAACCCTAACACTTTGAAGCAAACACCCTATCGGTTGAAGAACATATGCTCCCCCATAAAAAACAGCTTATTACCGCTTAATACCACCTAACCATTCAGTCCAGAACATCTACCTAGCAGAACCGAAAGCATACAGAAATGCAAAATAATCCTATAAGGGTAATCCCTAGTTACCAACATACTTCCAAAAACATACCATTAGAAATAAACCCTAATAAAGCACGGAGGGAGTCATGACCAACCCTAGCCCAATCA
This sequence comes from Candidatus Thiodiazotropha sp. AKAK3, assembly GCF_058244645.1. NCBI lineage: Bacteria > Pseudomonadati > Pseudomonadota > Gammaproteobacteria > Chromatiales > Sedimenticolaceae > Candidatus Thiodiazotropha > Candidatus Thiodiazotropha sp. AKAK3. Next base: position 25,637 of record NZ_JBSYOQ010000009.1, on the reverse strand, counting down.
CCCAACGAATGACGCCCCAGCCAAACACAGTGGCAAGCATCCATTCGAATGGCGCTCAAAAAGAAACCGGACAAGCCCTCTATCAACGAGCGAGTCAAAGCCAACACCCCGACACGCTCATAAAAGAGCAATTCGAGCAAACACCCCAACCCGAGAAAACCAAACTCGCGAATCAATTCGTCAACGCAGCAGGCCGTGAGGGCCTGAACCAAATAGCAGCAACCCCAGACGGACAACACGCCCTTGCGACAGTCTTCAGCCACTCTGGCGGTGACGCACGCCAATTATTGCAGGAAGTCCATAAGGGACAAGGAAATACAGCCGTCAACTACACAAATAAACAGGTCGATGAAGGCAAGAAAGTAGCAGTGCCGAGCTTAACTGCAACTGCAGCAATAACAGTAGGTGGTGCGGGGAACAACGAACCTTCATTTAAAGATGCGATTCAAGATAAAGAATTTTGGGGAATATATGCTAACAAGGTTCAAGACTTAGGCATTGCCACAGGGAAGATGTTGTTGGGTGAAGCAAGTGTATATTCAGGCTGGGTAATGAATAAAGTACCTGGAGGCCAAGTAACAGGAGCGTATCTTATGGCTGATGGAGCATCTTTATACGCAGGTGGTGTGAGTGATGTAAGTAACTTGTTTTATGGCACATCAAATGATTATGATGTATTAGGTAAAGCCTATAAAAATGCAGGCGAATATTATTTTGGCGATAAAGCTTATGGAAATATAGCCAGAGGCGTAGTTGGTTTAGGCTCTGTTTTTAGAGCAAATACTATACCTGTAAGTGCTACGTTCAACTCCTCTGAATGGGGAAGCTCTGCTTTAACATACACAAAGACGGTTCCAGCATTTTATAATAGCAATAACACCCTAAGAGCAGCAGATGCTATCAGTGTGGCTCAAGGGGTTAAATCAATAGACCACGACGAGTAAACTCAAGGCTTATGTATGAATTGGTTGTGGCTATTGATAAGTATTATTGTGTTTATTTTTGTTGAAGCACTAATTCATTTAAACTTTAAAAATAATAGAATAATTTCTGAAATATTAACTATTATAATTTTTCTTATAAGCGCGTTTCTTGTGGTAAATGATAAAGCAGAAATATATATCACAGGTGGAATATTTATGTGTTTAGCATTGTATTTGGATTTTAAACGAAGGAGAGAATAAACAGTAGGGGCAGGTACGAATGGCACTTGGATGATCGTAACCTACTAATACAAAAGTAATTAATCAAGACAGGCATTATTTGAAGTAGGAAAACAGACGCCCCAACTTCCACTTTTTTCTATTGGTAAAAAAATATCACCACAATCGACTAATCCAGAAGGCTCAGCCGTTTATCATCTTCTAATTGAGTGATCTAGATTCTATTTTCCCGAATAAGGCGCAAGAAACTTTATGCCAATCAATACGCATTGGCAGAGATCTACTTGCCCCCAACCAGATAATCCACATTCAACGCTCTCAATCTTTAGATGTTAATCGGTTAAATCAACTGATTTAGTCGATAATCGTCATAATTTCATCTCGATAGAACAAAATGGAAGCTGGGAGACTTGTTATCTCCCTTCAAATAATGCCTGTCCTGGTTTACTCTTTATTGCACCATTGCTACGCACTTAATCAAGAAGGCAGTGTCTATCCTTCTTATACCCTATCCATCTTTGAGAAGGCCTGAGAAGTCCGCTATGGACTTCTCAGATCGCAGCGCTTTGACAAAGTTACCCAATTCCAAGGCTTGGCGCATAACCTTCGCCGCGCTTATTTACTGCGCGATATAGACCGACCCTGAGTCTGTACCATTGTCGTCATCCAAATAGGCTCCCACAGCGAGACTATCCGCAGAGAGTGAAACGCTATTGCCGAAGTAGTCCCCCGCCGCGCTATCGTCTGGGGTCCATATGGCCCGTTGAGTCCACACACCGCTACTGCGTGTAAATAAGTAAGCAGCCCCTGAATCAGCACCGATGACGTCATTACTCCGGGCTCCCACTGCTAAGCCATCCTTTGACATTGAGACACTGACCCCAAAGGTGTCGTCGGCCGCGCCGTCCGAAGCTGTTAGTTTTTGCTGCTGACTCCATACACCGCCACTGCGAGTAAACACGTAGGCCGACCCTGAGTCTACTAAGCCATTGGCGTCTTCAAAAAGGGCCCCTACCGCAAGGCTGTCCTCGAACAGAGAGACACTATAACCAAAAAGGTCCCAGCCCGCTGCATCCAACGCCGTCAGCTTTGCCTGTTCAGTCCACACTGTGCCGCTTCGGGTAAACACATAGACTGCCCCAGGACTTGTGCTGCCATCATGGTCATTAAGATGAGCCGACGCGGCGAGGCTATCTTCATATAGTGAGACGCTAAATCCAAATTCGTCGCCAGCCGCCCCATCCGCAGGGGTCAGCTTGGCCTGCTGACTCCATACTCCGTTAGTACGGGTGAAGACGTAGGTCGATCCGGAATCAGAGCCGTTATCGTCATCACCGGAGGATCCCACGGCGAGGCTATCCCCGAATAGCGATACCTGATAGCCGAACTTATCGTCAGCCGCACCATCCGCGGCCGTAATCTTGTCCTGCTGGCTCCACACCCCGCCACTGCGATTAAATATATAGACCGACCCAGAAGCAGAGCCTAGGTCATCATCAAGGAATGCTCCCACTGCCAGGCTGTCTCCTGACAGGGATACGCTCCAGCCAAAGTTGTCATCTGTGGTGCTGTCTGCACCATAAAGTTTAGCTTGCTGATACCACACGCCGCCAATGCGGGTAAAGACATAGACCGCTCCTGAATTTGAACCGTTGCCGTCGACGCCATAGGCTCCCACCGCCAGGGTATCCTCAGAGAGCGAAACGCTGTAACCCAACCAGTCGCCAGCCTCGCCATCAGCTGTCGTCACTTTGGCACGCTTAAGAAGGGTTTGCAGGCTCTGTCTGAAGATGCTGAGATTATAACTACGTGTGCTGCTACCATCTTCGGCGGTCACCGCGATCACCACGCTGTTAGCGCCCTCGGCTAGCTCAATCCAGGCACTCTCTTCACCCGAAACAGTCGTGACACCATCAATGCTCATGCTAGCATTCTCATCTTCTGTGAAAGCGGTAATGCGTAACCCTGTGGAGAGAAAATTTACTGTGGCAGTGTAATCCAACAGGCTCGACTGAAACACTTGATCAAGTTCGCTCACACTTAGTCGGATGTCGTCCAGACGTGCATTTTCCGACAGGGGGTTCTGGGCGTCACAGATATATTGTGTTGACGTGATTTCGGCCGGATCAAGGCTACCATTGGTTGGGTTATTGTCGATACCGACATCAAATCGGATGCCGCCATAGGTGCAGTTAACACCTGCTGCCTCGGTGCTTTGGTTCACCAGGGCATTGAGTCCATCGGCACCATCCGTACCATCAACACCGTTAGTAACATCAACCCCATTGGTACCATCAACCCCATCAGTCCCATCACTGCCATTACATACTACAGAAGTGGTGTCGATTTCACTGTTTTCGAGAACACCATTGCCGTTATCATCAATGCCGATATCTAATCGGATGCCGCCATTGGGACAGGTAGGCCCCACTGCCTCGGTGCTCTGGTTCACCAGGGCACTGAGTCCATCGGCACCATCAGAGCCATAGCTGCCGTTACACACCACTTCAGTAGTGTCGACTTCGGTTTCTTCGAGGATGCCATTGCCATCGTCATCGATGCCGGCATCAATCCGGACTCCGCCATACGCACAGGTAGCCCCTGCTGGTTCGTTGCTCTGATTAACTAGGGCATTCTGGCCATTCGTGCCATCGTTCCTGCAAGCTGAGAGCGTAATTAGTAGTAAAAGGGTGGTGATTTTCAGGAATTGATTTAGAGGGGGAACATCCATCGCGACTCTCTCTTTACTTTTTTGTGATTCACATTTTTAATTCTTATCGGTAATATCAAACACGATAATTTGACAGATTAATTACTATAATCGTGAACGCACGACTGACCTGTAGAGGTGTTGGTGTATTGTTTAAAATGCCTGGTTAACCACGTCTTACCATTGGCATGGCTCAACAATAAATAGAAAGGACCTGTACTGCATATCTCTATCTTTAAGAATTATTTTTCTATAAAAAAGTAAACGGGTAACTAAGGCAATAAGACCTAATAGACCAATAATTAAGAATTACTATCGCTCGGTTAGCTGAAAACTTTAGGGAATCTCTGATATATTCTGGACGAAGCAGATTGTGCCCTAAAATATTCAGGTTCAAGGCACAGATCGCATGTAATAGCAGGCTTGCGAAGATTTATAACGCAAAAAAGGACATTTTAAGGGGCAAGATGCGAGTGCAAAGATTATAACGCTAAAACCGGACATTTTAGGGTCAAGATGCGAGTTCACGAATTGATCAGAGGTTCTCTAGGATTTACCCGCAGATTAAAGGGACGTAGCCATTAGATTTATGATCAAGCTTTCTAAACAAGAGCGTGGCATGCCTCGTAAAAAATGATTGCTGATCACTAATAATCGCTACGTCCCCTACTTTCTTTTTAAGTATTTGCCCTGTTAATCAATACTCATGATCCCAACAAACGCACTTCTTCTACCATTGCCAAAAGTATTCGTGAAATAGCCGTCATTTGGAAACGCACTAGAACCCGTCGTTCCGCCTACCACTGCCTTGTTGGCACCAACAGCAAAACTACGTCCTCGCTGCGATTCTCCATTGTATACAGGCCCGCCAAGGAGCCCCATGTAGACTTGATTACTTAAGTCTTCGGAGAAAATAGAGACAGTTGCATACTGGCCGGAACCTTTGCTGGTAGAGACATTGTTGTTAGCTTGATCGGCCGCCGGAATCAGGATAGGAAAGTCGTTACTCGTTGTTCCGCCGGTTACAAAAACCCGATCATTTGGGCCCACTGCTACACCATGTAGTTCTTCATCACCTGATCCACCGATATAAGTACCGGCGACTAATGTTGTTAAATCAGGTGAGAATATGGCCAAGGCACCGTCAACAGATCCATTAAAGGTCTTATCGAATCCAGGTACAGCAGCACCACTGAAAAGGTCACTTGAATTCGAACTAATGGCAACAACAGGTTCACCTTTACTGTTGATGGAAATTCCCTGGTTATGCGAAACTGCATCAGAACCAGAGCCACCTATATAGGTTCCACTGATAATAGACTTGAGATCCTTATCAAGCCGAATGATGAATCCATCACCATTACTCCATATGTTCGCGTTCGGGTCTTTATTTGAACTTCTAAAATTGGCCTGGTACCCAAGGGCGCTGCTTGGAATCAGATCTGATGAGTTGGTGACACCTGAAATATAGACCGATCCGTCAAGAGGATTTTGCACAATGCCAGAAGCTGCATAGTCTCCACCGGATCCACCCACAAATGTGGATGCAACCAGTGATGATCCATCCATATCTAAAGCAAATATGAAAGCTTCCTGATTAGCATTAAATTGTGGTTGATATACACCTACTGTGGTTGGGAAGTCGCGGGATGTTGTAACGCCAGAAACGTAAATTCTATTGCGTTGTTCATCAATGAGTATTGAGCCTCTGGGTGACTCTTCTTTGCCTGTTGTCCCACCAATTAAATTTGACCAAATAAGATTTTTACCATTTGGGTCAAGCTTGGCAACAAAGACGTCTAGTAATGCGTTTGTCGCAGGTTGTCCCTTCAGGTAATTATTCGGAAAACTCCCCTTGGTTGGAAAGTCAGGAGAGCCCGTGCTACCTACGACGTAGACATTTCCAGCACTGTCGGTTCGCACTGCATAGAGTGCATCTCGTTTTGAACCGCCAAAGTAAGTCAGCCAAATAATCTGTTTACCATCCTGGCTGAGTTTGGCGATAAAACCCTCAGAGCTTTCATAATCATTCGCGTAACTTGTTTCGTTATAGGTTGGTTTTGTTGCCTGGAAGACATCGCCAACTGCAAGACCCCTTGAGCCTGTTTGTCCTGCAAGATAAATATATCCCTGGGCGTCTATGTATGTTCCCTGGACACGCTCCATTCCATTACCACCCAACAGCGCAGTGAAATCAAAACTTGGGGATGCTGGTTGGTTAGGGTCGGGGGTGGGGGGATCTGGGAGTACAGGGTCTGTGTCGCCTGAATTATCTACTGGTGATGCAGCAGAGACACTATATGCAATGGTCTTATAGTATTCATCACTTGAATTCGCATCTGTAAATTCGATCCATAGGTTATAACTTCCTATGTTTGTAGGCGTAAACGTATAGGTGGCAGTTTGTTGATCACTTTTCACATTCTCCCATCTACCACTTTGAGCGCCATATCGGTTATTGATCCAGAAATCAAAGCCAGGCATTCCATCAAGAAGTTCAATATTGACAGAAACCTCTTTATCTACTTCAAAATTAGCGTCCGTAATTAATGTGTTGTCTTGATATAGCTCCACGGATTTAAAGGTAGGGGCTGCGTATACAACTGGATCCACTGTACCGCCTGAATCCTCTACTACTGGTGCAGCTGAGGCACTATATGCAACGGTCTTATAATATTCTTTATTAGAATTCGCATCTGTAAATTCGATCCATAGGTTATAATTACCTATGGTTGTAGGTGTAAACGTATAGGTGGCAGTATGTTGATCACTTTTCACATTCTCCCATCTACCGCCTTGTGCGCCATATCGGTTATTAATCCAGAAATCAAATCCAGGCATTCCATCAAGGAGTTCAATATATACAGTGACCTCTTTATTTACTTCAAAATCAGTATCTGTAATTAATGAATTGTTTTGATACAACCGCACAGATTTGAATGAGGGGGAAACGTATACAACTGGGTCCACTGTACCGCCTGAATCCTCTACTGCTGGTGCAGTAGAAACACTATATTCAATGGCCTTATAATATTCATTATTAGAATTCTCATCTGTAAATTCGATCCATAGTTTATAATTTCCTATGGCTGTAGGCGTAAACGTATAGGTAGCAGTATGTTGATCACTTTTAACATTCTCCCATCTACCGCCTTTAGCGCCAAAACGGTTATTGATCCAGAAATCAAACCCAGGCATTCCATCAAGGAGTTCAATATTTACAGTGACTTCTTTATTTAGTTCGAAATTAGACTCCGTAATTAATATATTGTCCTGATATAACTGCACAGTTTTAAATGAAGGGGTAACATATACAGGTGGAGGTGTGGTCTCCTCTTCATCCTCCTCATCGACAGGTGGTGGTGTGGTCTCCTCTTCGTCTCCATCGGAACCCGTCGACGAATCACAGGCGTCACCCAGACCATCGCCATCCGTGTCAGCTTGGCCTGAGTTAGCGACTGCCGGGCAGTTATCCGTTGCATCTGCTACGCCATCACCATCGGTATCTGTAAGTGAGTCACAAGCGTCACCGATACCATCGCCATCCGTGTCAGCTTGGCCTGAGTTAGCGACTGCCGGGCAGTTATCCGTTGCATCTGCTACGCCATCACCATCGGTATCCGTAAGTGAATCACAAGCGTCACCGATACCATCGCCATCCGTGTCAGCTTGGCCTGAGTTAGCGACTGCCGGGCAGTTATCCGTTGCATCTGCTACGCTATCACCATCGGTATCTGTAAGTGAGTCACAAGCGTCACCGATACCATCGCCATCCGTGTCAGCTTGACCTGAGTTAGCGACTGCCGGGCAGTTATCCACGTCGTCAGCCACACCGTCTCCATCGGTATCTGTCGGTGTATCACAAGCGTCACCGATACCATCGCCATCCGTGTCAGCTTGACCTGAGTTAGCGACTGCCGGGCAGTTATCCACGTCGTCAGCCACACCGTCACCATCGCTATCCGTCGGTGTATCACAAGCGTCACCGATACCATCGCCATCTGTATCAGCTTGGTTTGGGTTATAGACGTTAACGCAATTATCCGTTGAATCCGCCACGCCATCATAATCGACATCCGCTATTCCTGGCGTATTATTCAGGTATGCCATCAGCGCATCATGTTTTGGCGAATTCGTCTGTTTTGAGGATTCCAGTGCTCCCCAACTGCCCCATTTGCTGTAAGTTCCAATGGCATTGAAATGCACAAATAGACCACCATTGGTCTTGGTCCTCCAGGTGTCTAAGTAGTGCGTATAGGCCGTACCCATGCGCGGGTCTCGATTTGTAGCATGAAAAAGCCCGGTAACGGCCGTGTTGTTCTCAGCACCGAATATGCCGACCATGTGCTGCCCGCCTTCGTAGGAGATGATTGGCAGGCCATAGGTGCTACCCAGTACCGCGTATTCATCCATCGTCCTGAATGCCTGGTCAAATCCAGTTGCCCCCCACCCCAGATGAGCGCCACTATTGATCTCCTCAAACATCCAGTCGAGCCCGCCATCAGGCTGTTGGGTCCAGGTTTCTATGGTACTTACAGTATTAGGATGTCCGTAGTTGCCGGCGAAATAGGGCGCGATTGCAATCGCATCTATACCGTGACTGGAGTCACAAGGCGCTTCACTCCAGAGTGAGCAGGCGAGTAACTCTCTGCCAGCCTCGATACCATTGGCCTGAGCACCCATCACACAAACGACGCGGTCACTCTCGGTGCCCCATTCGCTTTTCCAGATCTCGCAAATTTCAGACGTTCTCTTTCCGACCCAGTTCGAAATGAAGGACCAATCCCACAACTGAGCATTAGGCCACGCCTGCTTAGCCTGATTCAGCGCCCAGGATGATTGAGGAAATGAGCGGTTCCAGACTTCGTTGGAATACTCCACATAGGCTTTTTGATCGGAATCGAGATTCTGCAAAGTGAGCCTTGCGAATTCACGCACAAAGTTATCGTCGGCCATGTGGGGCAGCGTAAACCAGGCGTGCTGATCGAGCACATTGACCAGCTTTATCATTATTTCAAGGGGTACACCCGCGTGAGTTCGGTAACTCACATCGGTGAGCTTAGAACGATTATCCCAGGTGCTTAAAGTGGTTAGATTGGTGTTCATCCAATCCATAAAACGTATTAGGTGATAGGGACGTATCGTATTTAGGAAGTCGGGGTAAAATGGTTGGTCCTGATAATCACTCTCGAAACGCTCAGGAATGAAGCGGATATTGCGAATGTAATTGCCAGTATTGTTAGGGTCAGTGCCTCTAATGCTTAGGAGCAAGGCGTTTTGTCTTCCGTCGGGCAAGTCCACAACATACCGTCCAGGGGTCGACTCAATCATTGTCACGTTGTTACCCGTGATGCTGAGCGTGCCCTCTCCCTCATACAATGCGACATAGCGCTCTCCTTCGAAGTCACTTGAGAGTGCCCAGTTTTTTGAAACTTTCCTCGGACTATTTACATCCGTCACCGGCACCGGAATTGATGTAGGCCAACCTTCTGCATCCAAGCTTATAGCTTCACCCGTGTCCCAGCTATTTGCGCACCCATAGTCGCATTGGGGCAGCCATCTATGCGCCGATTTCATGAGGTCCTTGAAAGGGCGCACAGCGTCAAAGTTATTGATATCCGAAAGATTGGTCCCCAGCGTGGGCGTGGCTACGGCACTGAAAGCGTTGTGACTTAATATAAGCAATACAGTTGCTAGAATTGATTTGCTTGTTCTATACCTAGCCATGCGAGGTTTCTCCTTAGCTGATGACGATTCCTAGAAATAATCTTTTTAGGCAATAATCAACAAACACATTTGATGAAGTCGATGCTTTAGCGATTGCCTTTTGATTTTTTTGGATGATACGCAACAAACACGATGAATATGAAGTCAATCAGCTGCGGTATACGATGAAGTGTAGTGATCCACTGATAAGTGGTTTAACAATGTCTAATTGCGTGCTATCTAGCCTAGGTATTTCTCAATTGCATAACATCAATCCTCCTGATAATTGATGTCTTTTCTAAAACAGGCATGTCAAGATTAGAATCCTGGTGAATCTATTTAATTGTGTGTAATGCCAATTGTTGCAGTGTTCAAACTCCAGCTTTAGTGTTAATTAGCCTTTCTTGGAAGTAATCCACATGTGAGTAAAAATGCAAGAATATGATAGCTTTGCCGATGACAGCGAGAAGTGCAGCACCTGATAATTAACTTATTCATGAACGAATTGAACTTATTATCTAAAAACACTTTAAATATGTGAACCACATCTAATTATTTATTTGCATTAGGTGATATTAGACAGACACCCTAAGGCATTACATATTTATTGCGAAGGAGATATTGTCATGGCCAACTCCTTGGCTTGTATACATTACATGTATGTTCTACGTTAACTTACATGAATGTTGTTATTGTAGTGATCAAGTACTATTGACCACTTAACTTTAGTTCTCGCAGAGGGCACAAGCAATTAATAGAGGTGTCCATATGTTATTGCGGCGCGGCTGTTTACGAAAGTCGCGACGCGATTACCTCTGCAGCCAAGGGTGCTTGGAACTAGAGCACTTCATGGTTATGATGAATATATGTTGGCATGGTTTAAAAAACTCCTTTCTCGCAGACATTCAGATTCTAATGGGTGTGGCCTGTTCTTCGGTTTTGTGGTGACTGAACGTGACACAGGGAGAATGGTCCACCGAGAAATGATGGATGCGAGACATCTCAGAATCAATAAGGCATCTAAAAAGTCTTGGTTCAAACGCCGACGACTCGAGTGGAAATATAACCCTAATCGTTATGATGTACAGAAAGCATCATTCAATTCCAAGAAAGTGTTCGACCACTTTTACCCCGATACAGTTGACGAAGATTCAAGCACATAAAAAATATTCCTACTATCTACTGACTGGACGTATATGGAAGCTCCAGTGCTATCAAGGGGATTTATTACCCTAAGCCCCCCCTGGAGCAGTAATCTGACCAGGCATCATTTGAAGAAAACAGACTACCAACACGCTTTGATTGGCGTAAATGACCCTAGCTGGGCTTGAAAGATATCAAGTGGGCGATGTCTGATAGATCTTCAACGAAAACCCACTCATGCAGAACCACTTTCGTCCTCTACCTATGGCTTGTGTGAACTGCTTAATCCCTTCCCTTGTTCCTATCACTGCGTTGCAGTTTTTACCATAATATTTACGCTTCCAAGTCGATATTCAAACGCACCTGGATTGGTGCCAGTTCTGAGGGAATAGCACCGGATTTATCCTCTCTTATGGCTCGCCCTGCCCAATCGGTCAGTTCCAGGTAGTCTGATAGGCTAAAGTTCAAGCCAGAAGATTTGTCTTGATGCTCGCCCCCAACAAATGGTTCTAAATACTGTGGCGCTGCGAGTTGCGTTGAGTAGCCCAACGGGTGAATTTGGCTTGACAACTAACGGGCCTCCATATAGTCCTGATATTCCTGTTGCAGGCGGGAGGAGAGATAGCCCGATGAGGCTTCAACGGGCTAGTGAGAGTTATTTAAGCGTGCAATGCACGAACTGCGTTTTCTGGATCAGCTGCCAGGATTTTGAGCAAGGCATTTGCCGGGCAGGTAGGATGTCGCCGACCTTGCTCCCAGTTTTCTAGTGTCCGCTTACTGACACCGATCAACATAGCAAAGCGGCTTTGGGAGAGCCCGGTTTTTCTCCGGATGGCTTTCACTTCCGGCTCAGGGAACTCGAACCGCTGTGACGGAGCCTTCTTGCCCTCGGCGATCTCATCCATCTCTTTAACGCTGGCTACCAGCTCATTGAACATTTCGTTATTCATCTGACCACCTCTCTACGATCTTTCTCAACGTGGCAAGCTGCTCCTGGGTCAGGTTCTCTTGCTTGCCTTTGGGGTAGGCATAAAGCATCCGGACATGATCATCAGCGGTGATCCAGTAATAGATGACTCGGACTCCCCCGCTTTTACCTCGGCCTTCCAACTTCCAACGTACCTTTCTTAACCCACCACTACCTCGGATAAGGTCCCCCACATCGGGGCGAGTTACTAAGACCTCCTGGAAGTCCCTGTATTCATCATCGCTCATCAGCTCATTGATAAGTCTGGCAAAAAACGGATGTCTCTACACTAAATATCTGCGCAACAGCGAAAGCATCGGTATAAGTAAAGTTAGATCAAAGTTTAGATAAGAGGGACTTGATTACAATGCTATCTATTTCTCCTAATGAGCTATACAAGCTCTCTAAATTTTTTATCTTACCTTTGTCAAACTCATCTAAAATGCTTTTACCATAATCTTGACAAAGAGAATTGATCGCGTCAGCGGTCGCAATTTGAACCGCTATACTTTCCTCATCAAGTAGATATTTCAGGATAATAGATGCTTTATAGGGATCAGATTCACTAAGAACTTCTGTGCATTTTATTTTCCAATCTTCACTTTTTGTAACACATTGCTTTTTAAGATTTACCCAATCATCTTCATCAAACTTCTGTAGTAAAATACTAGCCTGAAAAATGCCTTCGTCAGACCAGTAATCAGGTAAGTATTTACAATCTAATAGTTCTTCGAACTCGCTATATATCTGGCTGATCATCAATTACTAATACCTAAAAATGATTCCGGCGTAGAAAAGCCACCACCTGTAGGGTATCCAGAAGTAACATTATCACCAATTTTTATAACTTCAACGTTAACACTACTTATTGTACCCTGATGTAAAGTAGCCCCATCTCTAATTCGAGTAACAGTTGCAGGCTGGTTTCCAATTTTCATAATCCCCTCTAGGATCTGCTGTTCTGAGAAGCCTTCTGGAAATAAAGTCGAGGATTTAATCCTTGAAATACTTCCATCTTCGAATTGTTTGATTATTTTAACACTTCTCGTACCGTCAGCATGAACGGACAAAGTTTCAACTGCAAAGCTTTGATTCGAATCATTGACCGTAGGTGAATGAGCGCCTCTAATCTGATTAGAAACGATACCATTAGGTCGGACTATTCTTTCTCCAAATAAGATTTTTGACTCCATTTCAGGAGAAATCTCAGTTTTTATTTATGGAGCAACCCCCTGACCCAGTACCGCACTTCCAGACTGATCAATTTTAACACTTTTCGTATCCTGCACATACGTCTTAACCGGCCCACCACTAATAGGCACACGAACAGGCTCTATGCCCCTACCCTGACGCCCAAAAGCCTTACCACCCGCTATCTCAGCATTTATCTGTCCAAACCCTTCCACAACAGGTTCAGGGGCACCCAGTAGTCTAGCCGTTGCCGGCATGGCAGAAAACACTGGGCCACCAACCCACATTCCTAAATTATTTGCTGCCTGACGCTCTCTTAATGCTTGTTCTTCCAGATATTGCTTCTCTTGTGGGGTGTACTCGCCCCACATATTCTGCTGGCCAGGATTAACAATCTCGCTGACTCGCTCAATCTCACTACGTAACCCGAGGGATTCTGATGGTGGAAGAGGCATCTCTCCACTCGTATGATCCGTATACTGTTTCATCAGTTTATCCAGGTATTGTTCTTCTGGAAGTTTTCAGGACAGCCGCTTTTTGTTTTCATGGAGCGGAATACAAGTGCTTTCAAACGGTGACTGTCCCGAAATATTGATGACGAGATGTCAACCTTTCAATTCCATCCCGCAGTCAATCGCTGGTTTGAGCGTGAATTTTATAATCAGTATCTTTTACTTCAAGACTAAAAACAGCTGCATATACTATTATCGGTTGCTTCTCTATCGGGTCTACGCAGCGGTCGCGTTGGCCAAACGTTAAACCAAACTGGCATGGATACTCCTGCAAAAGCAAGAGCCTTATCAGGGGCATCCTAGCCATTGAGTCCCATCATAGTTATTGCGTTTAAAAGTGATGAGAAAGCGGTCATCCGCCTTGACCCAAGTCTGGCTGGGACATGCCTTTAAAAGCTTAGTGACTGTTTTAGACAGTCAAGTGCCATTTACTGAATCAACCATTAGTCACTCTCCTTGTTAAAACACGTTCCAACAACCACATTGAACCTACATCATGTTGTATTCCGTGTAGAACACATACTACTAGAGATAACCCTAGTAAGAGGTAATAAATATATCTGAGTGATTAAGGACTAAATTGGGGTGTCTATATATGTCATCTACTTCATGTAGATATCGTAATGGAATTTAAACGAACAATACTTCTCAAAGGATATTTTTACGGGTGTTCCATATCTTTTTATCCCAAAATTTAATGGGTGGATGTTCTGTGCATTCTGGACTCAAGGAATCCAGAATAGCGTAGTACTCGATAGAGCTCTATTCGTAATAGAGCCTTTGTTATCAAAACTCTCATACCTATTGAATTCCCTTACTTCTGGTGATTTTTCGCTTTCAATTGAACTGAGTATAAGCACTTTATCGTCCATATCACTAGGTACAATATAAAGATAGGGCCTTGTACCTTGTGATCCACCAGACACAGCCGAAACTCCTTGCTTTAGTAGTATCCACTTCCCGTCAGGAGACCATTGTGGCTCGTTAATGACTTTGTAAGAATAACTACTTGGTACGTCTGCTAGCTGCCTAATGTTATCTCCATCAATACTCATTATATACGGCTTACTGTACTCAGATGTTACAAGATTAAATACGATCTTATTTTCATCTGGACTTATTGCAAATATCCCAATATATGCACCTGGCGCAACTTCACTTGGAAGTTCTAAATTGTATTCTGCTTCTGTCGAATTAGGGTACGTAAAAACAAATCTCCTCCCGTCCACATAGACAATTCTTCCACTAGATAACCATGCATAATTATTATCATTAACTCTTGTAGAACTTACCAAGTCTCCACTTCTTGTATAAATTTCCAACCAATCATCAGCCAGATTTCTAAACATTGCAATATATTGTTTATCTGGTGATAGCTGTGGTACAGAAATTGTGTCCCATGTTGAAAACTGCTCATGAAAATTACCTGAGTAGTCTTGTATAACTATACATGTCGATATATCACCAAATGAGTGGTAACAGTTTCTCGCTCGTATTAAAAACTCTGTATGATCATTAAAAACAGGACTGACAGAAAATTTTGCGCTTTCAGGCATATCAAACACTGTATCATTACGATCCCAGTATGTATTTGGAACTTGAGAATATGTACCTAATTCTGCATCTAATAAATATGCGCTATCATTCTGCTCAAAAAGTAAATACCCATTAAGTCCTTGATTCAAAATATCATTATTCTGCGCGCTGTCGTCATTAGACTGATTCGAATCACCACTTCCACCTCCACCACATCCAATAGCTAGCAATGCCAATAATGCAATACATATTGTTTTTAAATCAAAAACACTCATGACAATCCTCACCTTTATGCGTAACAAATAAACCAATCAGTGTTTTCAAATACGGTGTTCGTAGTTACGGCCGGTTAACTCATCCTTTCCGCACAGGAAGGCGCGACATACACAGCGGGTTATGCAGTGGTAATAGGGGGTTTCATCAAGACAGATCTGTTGCTTGCGCAACATCGTCATTGCCGGCTCCTTGGCTCATATACATTCCATGTACGTTTTGAACTCTAACTCACCTAAAAGGTCTTTTTAAACGGTGACTGTCCCGAAATATACGAAATATATTTTGCCCTGTTTTATTTCTGATTAATTCGGTAACCACTCCCAACAAGTTCCACTACCTGACCATGCACTACAGCACTCGATAGACTGTTTATAGCAAATTTCCAACACTCCCTTTTATTTCGCCCATAAATAGCCTCAAGTAAATCAAAATATAAATAATCACAAATCAAGTCAGATACTAACTTTGGACACTCCTCTACAGCTTCCTTTAATAAAGGATAACCTAACTCTTTAACTTCAGGTATATCGGATTTTTGTTCGATATTATCATCATCCTGCTCACACTCTCCTATGAATTCATTAAACTTATTGGAGAAATTTTCTAAAAAATAACCCATCGGGATATTTACAGAGAATTTTTGAACAGGCAACTCAGGATCACAACCAAACCCTTGATCATTGTAAATAATACTACCATTCGGAAACTCTAATCCATCAACATAAGAAATCATTACGCTTCTCCCGGTGGGATCAAAGTTATTGTACCACCTGGCCTGACAGTAATTGATCCAGAAGGAATAAAGGGTTGACCCACCTTTGAATCTGGAGAAATACGAATACCTGAGCGTTGGAAAAACTCTTCTGGAGACTTTATAGGATCTTCAATTGTTGGACTAACATTTCCCGGTGTGATTCTGGTACTTTCAAGCCTAAGAAGATCAGGGGATTTTGCAAATTGCTTATTCAAAGTATCTATTACCTTACCAGCTTGATTTGCCGTCAAGTTCGCAAAGCCTACATCTATATCACTACCACTAACGTAGCCACCTGGATTAAAATCACCACGAATACGGCTACCCCCAAATACGATAGGACTTTCCGCATTTGCTTTAGCGAAACCTTTTTCAAGTATAATTCTAGCTTGTGCTTCTGTTAAACCAGGCACATGCTTAGATAAAAATTTACTTTGCTCACCAATTCCTGTAGTAGATAATGTTGTTTTCTTTGGATAGACGCTAAATACCGATTGCTCCGTATATACCTTATTTTGAGTATGTACCTCACTCTGCCCTGCAGTTCTACCCTCATAAATCTTAACATTTTCAGAAACCGGTGAATCGCCGTCGTTCACGCGCCCTATGTCGTTGTTATTTATTGTATTATTGTTTTTGAAAGCAACATCATTACTTATATCGAACTTTTGAACGGCTTTTTTTCCGAAAATACTAGCACCTGCTACTAAAGTAGCTTCAGCTATGAGCGGAGTCCATTCTTGGACACCCCAATCTGCAACTTTATTCCATGCTTCACCAAACTCTTTCTTGAAGATAGCTCGGGCTTCAGGTTCATTCATCACAAGCTCAAGCACAATACCATTTTGCCGCAACTGATTGAATTGCTCTTTCTCTGAGACTGGTTTCTGCATAGAAGACCGATATTGCCCATCGTTATTTATCCTCATTGGACTACCAGCCAATGAGTGAAGTGTATTTACAATATCTCTATAGATGGTTTCACCAACCCCATTCACTTCAACCCGGTTCTCATGCTTGACGGCTAGTTTCTTAATGACTGAGGCATACTGTTGCACCAGTTCTTTGTAGTCAGAAGCGAGCGATTCTTCATGATTCTGGTATGCTTGCGTCACTCTCTGGGAGGGCTCCTTTGTAGAACCATCTCCCTTTTCTTTCTGGGAGTAGTCAACCGCCGTACTCCCCTGCTCCTCATGTACCTGACGCATCAAGCCTCTGCCATCACTCCCAGCATGATCGTAAACCATAGCCAGAGCATGTTGGCCATTCGGGGTTGCCGCCAGCTGACTGACACCCTCTCGACCTGCTGATGCGACAAACTCATTGGCGAGTTTACTCTTCTGATTTTGATTTCGTTGTTCAAATTGACGTTTGACCAGCACGTCCGGCTGGTGGCTTTGACTGGCCTGTTGGAAGAGGGCCTGCCCCTCTGTCTGACCTGCGCCGTCCATACCACCATTTACAGCCGTATATGACTGGGCAGGGGCGCTGTTTGTGAATAGATTAGGTGTGGTCACGGGTCCCTCCGCTACTTTCGGTTTATACCCGACCTTATCCCACTGAACTCATAGCTGGCTACTAGGGATTACCCATACATCAATTAGAATCTGAAAATTTGTGAGTGAACTTGCAGGATGATGGTAGATTTGTGATCCGTGGCCCTAAAGGCAGAGAGCATATTATTGATACGAATGGTGAACTTATTACTACAATAAATAATAGATCTAACAAGGCGCATTTGAATAAAGTTGGTGATTCAAGATTTAGAGCTACTGATGAAGAACTCTCCAAAGTTAGGTCTTTTCTTGGTGGAAATAATTAACATGATAATGAATTTAGAATTCTGTACAGACTTACTTTCAGAAAAGAAACATGAAGTGTACCTATTTAAAATATTGAAGCTACCTGTTGGTAAATGGGAGCCATTACATATTATACTAGAAACCAGTGACCATGATTATGAGGGCTCGATGATTTTTGTTTCCAGAACAAACTCTCTCAGAGGTGAGGATGGCTTTTCGCTTATATTGTTTTGCGAAGAAGATAGTATGGAGATGGTTATAGGCAACTACAATACTAAGCGACTTTTAGATTCAATGAGAAGTTAGGGTTGAAATTAATCAGGACAGGCATCATTTGAAGGAAGAAAACAGACTCCCCAGCTTCTATTTGTTTCTATTGGTATAAAATTATCACTGCAATCGTGAACAGGAGGTTCAGCTGTTTATCATCCTCAAATTGAGTTATCTAGATTTAAATTCCCCGAATAAAAGGCAAGAAGCTACCTGCCAGGGTTCGCTGAATGGCAAATTACTTCTAGCGGGGCTTAAAAGATATCAGACGGGCGATGCATGATAGATCTGCAACGAAAATCCACTCGCACAGAATCACTTTCATCCTCTACCTATGGCTTGAGTGAACTGTTTAATCCCTTCCTTTGTTCCTATGACTGTGTTGTAGTTTTTTACGTTCTCGAGCCAGGTTTCCGGGTCGATATTCAACCGATCCAGGATTGGTACCAGTTCTGAGGGAATAGCAGCGGATTTATCCTCTCTGATGACTCGCCCTGTCCAATCGGTCTGCTCCAGGTAGTCTGACAGGCTAAAGTTCAAGCCTGAAGTTTTGTCTTGATGCTTGCCACCAACGAACGGTTATAAATGCTCTGGCGCTGTGATTTGCGTTGAGTAGCCCAACAGGCGAATTTGTCTTAACAACTACCGGACGTCCATATATGTCCCGAAATTTATCAAGGCAGCCACATGAAAACAGCATCATTAAACATATATCTAAGTTCTTTAGAATCATTTTTATAGTTTGTTCTTAATCTTACAATTCCATCATTACCCTCATTGTTTAATTTTACATTCCTGCTATCAGACGGGATGGCGTACAAGTTACCATCCCCGGCACCACTTAAGCTAGCTCCTGGTATGTATCCTTCGATAATTAGGATATATCTTCCATCCGGTGACCAGGCCAAAGAGCCGAATATTTCCTCTAATTCAGCATGCTCGCCTTCAACGTAAGCTAACCTATGTAGGTCAGTTCCATCAATATTAATTACCCATGGTGTTTGAGGCGTATAGGATGAGGTTAGGTGAGGTTTGAATAAATTAAAAGCTATTTTACTACCATCTGGACTCACTCGTACAGATCCACCAATACCAATATATTCTGATAGTTCTGGGTGATCCCGCATAAAAAATATTCTTGACCCATCAGTACTGTAAGGTGATGTTACATATATTCCGCCATTGTGCGAATAAACCAGTCTGTTATCATTGGTCCATTCAAAGGAAATAGAACTATCATCGGGCATAGCTGTAAATATTATTTCTTCATTGTTTATACTATTAATAATCAATAATGTCGGCGAATCAGTATATGCATCATCTCTAAATGAGTATGCATAATAATCCCCGTCCTTTGAGAACTTTGCAATATCAACAGACTGGTATAAAGTGTATCTCTCCCCCATCAGGGCACCAGTTTCCGTATCATGTAACTCAATGCAATCAAGAGTATATCCATCAACACAATCATTTATTGCCACTATGTATTTGTCTCCGGCTTTATTTGGAAATGCGTTGTAATTCGGATGGTCGCCATAATAAGTATTAGGATCATGATCCGTGCAATCAAAATCATCACCAACAACATCAAAATCCAAACAATAGCTATCCCATATAATACCTGGCACTCTTTTACCTTTACCGGTTGGTATATCTATAATCCACCCGTTTTGTGTGAAAATTCGACCAGTAAGCCCCCCGTTTATATTACTATTTCCCGGCCCAGGATTATCATCCTCACCACCATCACCTCCCCCTCCACCACCACATGCATGTAGTAAAACTGATAAAGAAATCAACAATAATATAACGTTCATGGTGGATTTCAATTTATGCATTGGAGAATATCGTTATGAGTTATTATGATAAATTTAAATATTTTTTATAAATACTCAAAATACCCAACACCTTTCGGTACCAGGTATTCATATTTACAAGGGGTTTCATCAAGACAGATCTGTTGCTTGCACGATATCGTCATTGCCGGCTCCTTGGCTTTTATACATTCTTTGTATTCCTTTGACTCTAACTCATCTGATTGATGCCTTCAAACTGTGATTGTCCTTGATATTTATATTTTCAAAACGGGAGGAGACTATATACGGATATATCTGCACAACAACCGCGATCAAGTTAAACCAAAAACTATAATAAATAGTGTTAGTAAGGGCTGCGTTGAGTAGCCCAACGGGTGAATTTGGCTTAACAACTACCGGGCGTTGATTTTATGTCCTCAACACTTTTACCTGTCCATTAATCCTGAGGCGTACTTTGAAACCACAGGATCAGGATGTAACACTAATCGGCTTGCCAACTCTTTTGCAAAAGACAAATCAAGAAGATTTGCTTGCTCGAGAACCGTCGTTAAAACTCGATCACTTTGATCAGCTGAGGCCATTAGTAAAGCTATTCGCTTCACATTACTATCCTCACTTATTTCACATAAAACCGATAACGCAGCTTCTCTTACCTCATCCTCATCATCAGCAACGATCTCACGTAACAATGCCGCTATTGCTATTGGCGTTGCGACGCCAGAATCTCTGATAGTTTCGATTACTCCAAGTCGCGCATAACCCTGCTCAAGATAACCAGGTACTACGCCCTGTATATCTATCAAAAGATCATTAAATCTTAAAAGTGCATCTATGTCTTTCTGCATGTTCATTCAAAGTGGGCTCTCTTCAATAAATCTACTTGTTCCTGAGTTGTAGTTCCATCACTCCAAGCTCTTGTAGCTGCACGAAACTGTCTTTCAGGAATCCACAAATTTGAATTACCGTCACCTCGCACTAGCTCATAAACTTCTTTCTTAAAACTACCATCAGGCGAACCTGAAAGGGTTCTTGTTACTCGCCAGTTAGGCACAGTACCCTCAGGCGAATTAGGAGTTGGCTCATGCCATCTTGCTTCAAACCTATTATTTCGCCCTGCTATTTCTTCATCCCACTTATAAGAAACCTGCTTATAACCTGCCGCTTTATTCTGTGGACCATTAATCTTTGCTGACTCTGGAATAGAAATAGGCGCATCTTTTGATAGCACTTTTGGATCTATCTTGTCTGTTGAAACACCATTACCCAGCACAATAGAACCAGGCCTTTCAATTCTAACACTTTTCGCATCAAGCACATACGTATTTACCTGGCCACCATTAATTGGCGCACGTACCGACTCTATACCCCTACCCTGACGCCCAAAAGCCTTACCACCCGCTATTTCAGCATTTATCTGTCCAAACCCTTCCACAACAGGTTCAGGGGCACCCAGTAGTCTAGCCGTTGCCGGCATGGCAGAAAATACTGGGCCACCTACCCACATTCCCTAATTATTTGCTGCCTGACGCTCTCTTAATGCTTGTTCGTCCAGATATTGCTTCTCTTGTGGGGTGTACTCGCCCCACATATTCTGCTGACCAGGACTAACAATCTCGCTGACTCGCTCAATCTCACTACGTAACCCGAGGGATTCTGATGGTGGAAGAGGCATCTCTCCACTCGTATGATCCGCATACTGTTTCATCAGTTTACCCAGGTATTGTTCTTCTGGGGCTTTCTCCCCTTGCTGAGCTGCCTGTGCTGTACATACGAGTCCACTTTCAGGGGTATAGTCAACCGCCGTACTCCCCTGCTCCTCATGCACCTGACGCATCAAGCCTCTGCCATCACTCCCAGCATGATCGTAAACCACAGCCAGGGCATGTTGCCCATCCGGGGTTGCCGCAAGTTGACTGACGCCCTCTCGACCAGCTGATGCGACAAACTCATTGGCGAGCTTACTCTTCTGATTTTGATTTCGTTGTTCAAATTGACGCTTGACCAGCACGTCCGGCTGGTGGCTTTGACTGGCCTGTTGGAAGAGGGACTGCCCCTCTGTCTGATCTGCGCCGTCCATACCACCATTTAATGCCGTATATGACTGGGTAGGAGCGCTGTTTGTGAATAGATTAGGTGTGGTCACGGGTCCCTCCGCTATTTTCGCTTCATACCCGACCTTATCCCACTGAACTCATAGCTGGCTACTAGGGATTACCCATACATCAACTTAGAATCTGAATATTTTTTGAGTGAACTTACAGGATAAGCGCTTATTGTTCTCATGGAGTATGATGACGAGATGTCATCCTTTCAAATCCATCCCGTAGTCAATCGCTGGTTTCAGTGTCTTTTATTACAAGACCAAATACAGCGGCATATACTAATATCGTTTGCTTCTCTCTCGGGTCTAATTTCTGCATTAAAACGGTGACTGATGAGATGGACGCCCTACCATTCCGGCGTCGGTGCGCCAAACTAGTTATGAGAACATAGGTTACATGGAGGGCATCCATCATGAAGAAGCATAGTCTTACAGCCATCGATTTAGCAAAAAATAGTTTTCAGGTTTGTTTACTTGGTGCTAATAACCATATAGCACTCAACAAACGAGTGAAACGAAGCCAACTCGCTCAGCTCATTGCCCAACAAAAACCCGGGATCTTAGCAATGGAAGCCTGCTATTCCAGTCACTATTGGGCTAGGCTATTCACTGAAATGGGGCATGATGTTAAGTTGATTCCAGCTCAGCATGTAAAACCCTTTGTGCGTGGCAATAAGAATGATCACAATGATGCCTTAGCGATTGCCGAAGCGGCACAGCGGCCCAATATCAAATTTGTTCCGATTAAAACAACTGAACAGCAAGATATTCAGGCTTTACATCGTATTCGCCAGCGGATTGTTCGCCAAAGAACGGGATTAGTAAACCAGACCCGAGGCATTCTAAGTGAATACGGTATTATTGCTAACAAAGGCATCAGACACTTCAGTCTGCTTTTGGCTTCATTATCACAACCTGAAGCTGAGGTATTTTCAGGGTTGATGAAAGAGCAACTGCAATTGATCGCTGATGAATACCAGAGCCTAACTGTTCGCTTGAATAAGTTGAATCAGCAGCTAAAAGAGATAGCTCTAAATAACCCGCTCTGTAAAATCGTCATGACCATACCGGGCATTGGTTATATCAATGCTACGGCACTGATCAGCGCGATAGGGAATGACAGTCAATTTTCTCATGCCAGAGAGATATCGGTCTGGCTGGGATTGACTCCTAAGCAGCATGCGAGTGGTGATCGCGGTTATCTCTCTGGTATCAGTAAACGGGGAAACCGATATTTGCGCAGTTTGATGGTCCATGGAGCAAGAGCGGCCTTGTATAAATGCAAAAACCCACAAGATAGGGTGATTCAGTGGGCGAGAGATCTTGCTAAGCGTAGTAATCCCAACAAAGCAGCGGTCGCTTTAGCCAACCGTTTAACCAAACTGGCCTGGATACTCCTGCAAAAGCAAGAGTCTTATCAGGGGAATCCTAGCCATTGAGTTTCATCATAGTTGTTGCGTTCTAAAGTGATGAGAAAGCGGTCATCCGCCTTGACCCTAGTCTGGTCGGGACATGGCTTTCAAAGCCGAGTGACTGTTTTAGACAGTCAAGTGCGGATCTTCATCAGGGCCAGGAAGAAGAAAGAATCTTCCATTAAATTAGGCCGGATATATGTCAGCACAACTACCGCTATCATGTTAAACCAATAACTGTGATAAATAGGGTGTTACTAAGGGCTGTGTTGAGTGCCCCACGGGCGAATTTGGCTTGACAACTACCGGGCGTCCATATATGTCCCGAAAATTAACTGATTTACCTTGCGAACAGGATACAGCTTTCCATCGAAAGCTGGGTTTGTTGAGAATGACTCAATTTTATCTGGAGCAACTCTTAGCTCATAATTTCAACAACCTTCATCAACCATTTTGTTGCAGTGAGTTCAAATGCAGCCGGTTTAACATAACCACCATAATCAAAGATCGTCTCCTCTGTAACATTACCATGCTCTATCAATTCCTTTAGTGCGTTCTTCACTGATGCAATTCTTGATTCATTCTCATGATCGCAAAAATCTCGAACAGCATTTTCAAATGTCCCATATTCAGCAAACCAATCTTGGTGAAAGTAGCCCTTAAAAAAATAATTTATCGCATCTTCATTCATAGCTATTTCCTACTCTGGGTATGCAGTGTGAATTCGATATCCATTTTGCATTAACGGGTCTCGCCTAAGCAAAACAAAGGCATCACTACTTGTCTGAACAGTCGTTGATCCATTCAGTACCTTTCTGCCCACGTCGTAACTCAAATTCATCGACAAAGGTAGTTGGCGATCTGTACCTGCCAACCATGACTGAATGTTTGCCCTATTGCCGACAAGCACATCACCTACTGCTTTATCAGCAATTTTCAAATTGCTAAAACTGGATGAGCTTGGGATGTGTGGTTCAGTTACGAATCTATTGATTAATTGTTGATCCGTTCTTCCAACATGTTTACTTACGGGATGGCCACCAAAATTCTCATGGTAAATTAGCGAACCACCAGACTCCTGCTTCACTACAGATGGATTTGCCATGTTTGGAGCATCTGTTCCTATCCGCATCGTACCATCACTGCTTGGATCGTCAACCGGGCTACTACTCGCACCCCCACTCGATCTAGCACTCTCCGGTTCATCTGCAGGCCTACCACCTGATACCGTACTTTTTGTTTGGTTACTACCCTCTATGTCACTTCGCGAAGTATGGCCAGCATCTATTTTACCATCTATACCATTGTTATTATTTGATTTTTGACTAGTATCATTACTTATTTTGAAGACATTAATGGATTTCTTGCCGATAAGAGTGGCACCTACAACTATACCGGCCTCAGCTATGAACGGAGTCCATTCTTGAGCACCCCAGTCTGCAACTTTACCCCAAACTTCACCAAACTCTGTCTTGAAGATAGCTTGGGCTTCAGGTTCATTCATCAAAAGCTCAACCACAACACCCGTTTGTCGCAACTGGTTAAATTGCTCTTTCTCGGTGGTAGGTTTCTGTATAGAAGATCGATATTGTCCACTCTCATTTACCCTCATTGGGCTACCAGCCAATGAGTGGAGTGTATTCACTATATCTCTATAGATTGTATTACCAACCCCGTTCTCTTTAACCCGGTTTTCGTGTTTGACGACTGACTTCTTTATGACCGAGGCATACTGCTGCACCAGCTCTCTGTGATCAGAAGAGAGTGATTCTGGACTCGATTGAGCATCACTTAAGTGATCCTGATTTATTGGCATTGCTCCCAAAGTGCTCTTCTTTGCAGACCCTTCACCATTCTCTTTCCGGGAGTAATCAACCGCCGTATTGCCCTGCTCCTCATGCACCTGACGCATCAACCCTCTGCCATCACTCCCAGCATGATCGTAAACCACAGACAGGGCATGTTGTCCATCCGGTGTAGCCGCTAGTTGACTGACGCCCTCTCGACCAGCTGATTCGATAAACTCATTGGCGAGTTTGTTCTTCTGATTTTGATTTCGTTGTTCAAATTGACGCTTGACCAGCACGTCCGGCTGGTGGCTTTGACTGGCCTGTTGGAAGAGGGCCTGCCCCTCTGTCTGATCTGCTCCATCCATACCACCATTTACTGCCGTATATGACTGGGCAGGGGCGCTGCTTGTGAATAGATTAGGTGTGGTCACGGGTCCCTCCGCTACTTTCGGTTTATACCCGACCTTATCCCACTGAACTCATAGCT
>NZ_JBSYOQ010000028.1:0-15326 GCF_058244645.1 Candidatus Thiodiazotropha sp. AKAK3 | reverse complement strand
GGGGGGGGCAGGCCCCCACCCGACCAAAACTTTTTTGCTCCCCCTCAAAAAATCGTTGGGGGGGCCCCCCCCCCACCAAAATGGGTTAAATAACTCGCTACCAATAGATTAATACTCTATATCTTGAATAAGAAAATTGGTTACATTTTACTATTTTCCAGCTTAATATGGTGGGGCATGGCCCCACCCTACGACTTATTCCGCATCCTTTACAGAAAGAGTTGGAGGGGCTTGGATTAATGGTCAGAGGTTGACTAATTTCTGCTCATCCACTCTCCAATAACCTGAATCAACCGTTCTCTTAAGATAGACCCTGAAGTCTGTCGCCTGCCTACCCAGTACCTCTTCTACACCACTCTGCAGCTGACTGTTTCGACCATCAAGAACTTCTGTAAAAAGCTCTCGCAATAACCATTGCATCTGCTTTGTAACGCCCTCTTCCTCAAGTGCGTTGATGTAGGCATCAACAGGAACCTGGGTATATTTCACCTCTCTTTGCAGAGCGATTGAGAGCTCTTTCATGGCTTCGGAAAAACTCATCGCACGCGGCCCTGTAAGTTCATAGACCCGATTGCGATATTGCTTTTGAGTCAAAGTGGTAACAACAACTTCTGCAATATCTTCTGCATCAATAAATGGCTCGAGCGTATCACCAGCAGGCAGTACAAGCTCTCCGGCAAGAATACCTTCGATCATAAAACTCTCACTGAAGTTTTGAAAAAACCAACTTGCCCGAACAATATTCCACTCCAGACCACTTGACTGCACAATCTCTTCCGCTTTTTCAGCGCCTGTTTCACCTCGCCCGGAAAGCAGCACGATATGCTCCAACCCTGATTGCCTGGCCAATGTTACAAATGCTTCAATATCTGATGCGGCTTGAGGTATAGCCAAATCGGGCTGATAAGTAACATATACAGAACCTACACCTTTAAGCGCAGCAGGCCAGCTCTTACGATCCTCCCAATCAAAAGGCAGATCTGTTGATCTTGAAACTGCTCGCGTATTCAGCCCCATCTTCAATAAGCGCTGATTGACACGATGTCCGGTCTTGCCGCTCTGACCAATAATGAGTATCGGTTTGTTAGCCATAGTAGGGTTTCCTTTAAAGATTGTCGTCTATAAGAAATCAGTGTTTCTGATTTATGCATTAATCCTAGGCAAAAGAAAAAAGACCAACAATCACAGTTTGTCTATATTTATATACAGTTCGTCCAGAACAGTGGATATTATCCCGACGACCAAACAGTTTGACTCCAGGGGCTATGGAAAACAGACATCATGACCACGCAACCAAAACCGACCATTGCCGACATTTCAGATCCGATCGGGGAAGCGCTGCATCTTCTCAAGTTGAATGGAACCTACTACTGCCGCTCTGAACTTCAGGCGCCATGGGGTATTGAGTTACCACCATTTGAGGGTCACATGATGTTTCATGTTGTGACCAGAGGTGAATGCTGGCTTGAGGTCTCAGGTGAGGAGCCCCACCTGCTTAAACAGGGTAGTCTGGCATTGGTACCTCACGGTTCAGGCCACACAGTTCGCAGCCAGCTGAATGGTGAGACACAACCACTATTTGATATTCCCGTAGACTCTGTAAGTGAACGCTATGAAATTATGCGTCACGGTGGCGATGGTGAACTCACCCAATTAACCTGCGGCCTGGTTCGTTTTGATCATGTCGCTGGACAACAGATTGTTACCCTGCTTCCTCAGGTACTACAGATTGATACCTGGAAGGAGGAGGAAGGCAGTTGGATACAGAGCACCCTTGAATTGATTACCCGTGAAGCCAGAGAGCTGCGTCCTGGTGGCGAGACGGTAATAACCCGCCTGGCAGATGTTCTCGTTATCCAGGCAATCCGTTCCTGGCTCTCCTCATTGGATGAACCAGACCAGAACTGGCTATCCGCACTTCGCGACAAGCATATTGGTAGAGCACTTGCTGCCATTCATCGTTACCCTGAACAAGAGTGGACCCTTGCTGCCTTGGCTACAGAGGCAAGAATGTCCCGTTCCGGCTTCTCGGCAAGGTTTACAGAGCTTGTTGGCTATACAGCAATGCACTATGTGACGCGTTGGCGCATGCTGATCGCCCGCTCACAGCTCGCCGAGTCATCTGAACCGCTTGTGAGATTCGCTGAACGCTGTGGTTATCGATCAGAAGCCGCTTTTTGCAGAGCCTTCAAACGGGAATTCGGTGTTTCACCCGGCAGTGTTCGACAAAAAAATCACCTGACCAATTACTATTAACCCGGCGACTAAGTATGTCGTCTTCAGGGTTAATAATCATTGAGTCAGTGCAAATCCATTAGCACCCGAATATGCGCTTCCACACTTCGTGCAAGCGCATGAGGTTCATAGCCGCCTTCCAAGACTGAAACAACCCTGCCCTCTGCATACTTATCGGCAATATCCACTATCTGCTCAGTAACCCAACGATAGTCGGCTTCGGTCAGACTTACACCTGACATCTCATCCTCAATATGGGCATCAAAACCGGCAGAGACAAAGATCATTTGCGGTTGGAAGTGATTCAGAGCTGGAAGCCAGTGAGCAGTCACTGCCTCTTTGAAATCCGCACTTTTCGCAGTTGCCTGCAAAGGTGCGCAAATAATATGATCCGGACTCTCCTCAATATCAGTGTAGGGATAAAAGGGATGTTGAAAAGTAGAACAGACAATCACCCGTTTATCGTCGCGAAAAATATCTTCACTGCCATTCCCATGATGTACGTCGAAATCAAGAATCGCCACACGTTCCAGTCCATATTCCGCCATCGCATGTGCAGCACCAACAGAAGCGTTGCCGTAGACACAGAAGCCCATTGTTCTCATACGCTCTGCATGATGGCCGGGGGGACGTACGGCACAAAATGCATTCCGTAATCCCTCCTGCATAATAAGATCCACTGCTTTTATCGCAGCCCCGGCAGCACGCCTGGCAGCTTTTAAACTTTGTGGACTGACCACTGTGTCCGGATCCAGGTGTGCATGACCACTCTCAGGCATCAATTTTTCAACCTGATTCAAATAGGCTTCATCGTGACAACGTAACAGTTGCTCACGGGATACTTCAGGCGCATCGTAGTGGCGCAGAAAATCGTACAGCTGGGCTGCCATTAAACGATCATCAATTGCTTGCAGTCTTGATGCATTTTCAGGATGCCCCACACCAGTATCATGCCCCAGGCAGTCTGGGTGGGTAATATAGGCCGTTCTCACAAAAAAACTCCCAATTTTCAGCTGCATTCATTAAGCAGCATAATACTTATTATGAATCTTCAGAAACGGTTACTTAGGTAAAGAATTTGTAATTTTTTAGATGTAAACTTCCAACCACACATGCCGATAAACTAAGTGCTCATCGACGTCACCATGTAAACGTTTTCATTCAGACTATCACACCGTGCTTCCGTGAGTATAAGCGGATATTCTCTCTCACTATTATCACCAGTGTGGTGTAACGTATAAATAGTACACCACACTAGAAGTTCATACAGGCTGGAACTCATGCAATCACACTATTTAACCCCTCTATTCTCACCTAAAAGCGTCGCTATGTTCGGCGCCAGCGAAAGGGAAAACTCGGTTGGTGAAGTGGTTTTTAGAAACCTCATCTCCTCCGGATACAAAGGCGCAATCTACCCGATCAATCCAAAGCATGAGGAGATTCAGGGAATAAAGGCTTATAAATCGATTCAAGAGATCGATGAATCGGTTGAATTGGTTGTCGTTGCGACACCGGCAAAAACCATCCCAGCCATAGTTGAAGCCTGTGGATTACACGGCGTAAAAACCATGATTATCCTCTCCGCCGGTTTCCGTGAATCGGGCCCAGCCGGACTTCGAATAGAAGAGCGTGTGGTCGAGGTTGCCAAAGAGTTCGGTATTCGCTTCATCGGCCCAAACTGTCTTGGTCTTATTCGGCCTGACCAGGGTATCAACATCACCTTCGGCAACAACAACGCCAAGCCCGGTAACCTGGCGCTGGTCTCACAATCAGGCGCAATCTGTACCGCTATTCTTGACTGGGCAGAGGTTAACGATATCGGTTTCTCGACAGTCATCTCCACCGGTATCTCAGCTGATTTGGATTTTGGTGATTATCTCGATTATCTGGTCTCCGATCCTAAGACTGACAGTATCCTGCTCTATATAGAAGGGATTAAAAATGCCCGTCGCTTTATGAGTGGTCTACGTGCAGCTGCGCGCATCAAGCCTGTAATTGTTCTCAAGGTTGGGCGTCACGCAGCAGGGGCAGAAGCGTCAATGTCCCATACCGGCGCACTGGTCGGTAGTGATGAAACATTTTCTGCCGCCCTCTCCCGTTCGGGTGTTTTAAGAGTCGAGACAATCTCCCAGCTCTTCTCAGCAGCGAAGGCCCTATCCTCCCGCTACCAGGTATATGGTGACAAGCTGGCGATCATTACCAACGGTGGTGGCCCAGGTGTTATGGCTGCCGACCGAGCCTCAGATCTGAATATTGAACTTGCTAAATTCAGTGATGAGACAATTACAGCCCTGAATCAGGCCCTTCCGGATGTCTGGTCACACAGCAATCCAGTGGACATCATTGGTGAAGCCCCACCTGAACGATATCGCGCTGCTGTGGATATCTGCCTCAATGACCCTGGCGTCGACGGCACCATTGTCATTCTCACCCCACAGGCAATGACAAAACCGGATGAGGTTGCCCAGGAGCTTATCGAGCTGGCAGACAAACATAAAAAACCTATCCTCACCAGTTGGATGGGTGGCAAGCAGGTCGAGAATGCACGCAAACTGTTTAATAATGCCAGGTTGCCTTCATTTCGTACCCTTGAAAATGCAGTTGATGCCTTCTATTACCTATCATCCCATCAGAAGAATCAGCGCTTATTGTTACAGACACCAGCCAAGAGTTCCCGTCGTCATGTGCAACCTGATGCAGACGGTGCCCGTCTGATTATTGAGAGCGCATTATCAGAACAGCGTAAAGTGCTATCTGAGCCTGAATCATTCGCAATCCTCGGCGCTTTCCGTATCAATGCTGTACGCAATGGTGTAGCGAGATCTGCCAATGAAGCGCTGATTCTTGCTGAATCCATCGGCTTTCCGATAGCGATGAAAATATTCTCACCAGATATCTCGCACAAATCTGATGCTGGAGGCATCCGCTTGAATATCAATAATGCCCAGGCAGTGCGCACCAACTACCGGGACTTGGTCGAGCAGGTCAAAGAGACCCGCCCTGACGCCACCATTCAA
The DNA here is from genome assembly GCF_058244645.1 of Candidatus Thiodiazotropha sp. AKAK3. Taxonomy (NCBI): domain Bacteria; kingdom Pseudomonadati; phylum Pseudomonadota; class Gammaproteobacteria; order Chromatiales; family Sedimenticolaceae; genus Candidatus Thiodiazotropha; species Candidatus Thiodiazotropha sp. AKAK3. The sequence goes on along the minus strand of NZ_JBSYOQ010000028.1, from coordinate 10,074 downwards.
GGTGTGACCGTAGAGCAGATGTATCAAAGCCCGAATGGTCGCGAGTTACTGATCGGCATCGTGCGGGATCCAGTATTTGGCCCCGTAGTCAGCTTTGGCAGTGGTGGTACCACTGTGGAAGTAATGGGAGACTCTGCCATTGCGCTTCCTCCATTGAACCGTCGCCTGGCCAGTGATCTGATCGATCGTACCAAGGCCGCCAAGATGTTGGATCAGTTCAGGCACATGCCCGCTGCCAACCGTGAGGCACTGGTTGATGTGCTGCTTCGTGTTTCGAGTATGGCGTGTGAGTTACCCTGGATTCAGGAGATGGACATCAATCCATTGATTCTCGATGATCAGGGAGCAGTCGCAGTCGATGCCCGTATCCGGGTCGATTATCCCCGCCCATCCACCGACCCCTACCATCACCTGGCTATCCACCCATATCCGGTGAATCTTGTGACTCACGGCCAACTTCCTAACGGCATCAATATTGTTGTACGCCCGATTCGACCTGAAGATGCCGATCTGGAACAGAACTTCACGAGACAACTCTCAAACGAGGCAAAATATTTCCGCTTCATGAGCTCGATCCAGGAGTTGACCCCGGAGATGCTCACACGTTTCACACAAATCGATTATCACAATGAGATGGCACTTATTGCCGTGACAGAAGATGAGCACCATGAAGTCGAGCTGGGTGTCGCCCGATATGTAATCAATCCGGACAAACGGAGTTGTGAGTTTGCCTTGGTTGTTGCGGATAAGTGGCAAGGCCAGGGCATTGGCCATAAATTGATGAATCACCTAATGGAGATAGCCAGAGACAGAGGACTGGTGAGGATGGAGGGTGAGGTATTGAGCAATAACTTTAAGATGCTTGATCTGATGAGGTCACTCTACTTCCAGGTCTTACCCTATCCAGAAGATAACAGCATAAAACAGGTCATTGTTGAGTTGTAGTGGGAGAAGCTCCCGACAACTCATGAAAGATTGGAAAAAAACCAGCGTATGTCGTGTCTCGACATACGCATCTCTGGAAAAATACCGATCCTATTGACCCACCCCTCCTAAAAAGAAAAACCCCGGCAATATGCCAGGGTTTTTCATATTCATATCCACCCTGCTTGATAACAGGCCGGAAATCTAAATTCGCAATCGTGCGAAGTGTTAGATTTTCTCTTTGATACGAGCCGCTTTACCGGTACGACCGCGCAGGTAGTAGAGCTTGGCACGACGAACATCACCGCGACGAGTCACTTTGACTGAAGCGACAGTCGGGCTGTAGGTTTGAAATACACGTTCCACACCTTCGCCATGAGAAATCTTGCGTACGGTAAAAGCTGAATTAAGGCCGCGATTGCGCTTGGCAATTACGATACCTTCAAATGCCTGTAAACGTTCACGCTCACCCTCTCTGACCCTAACCTGAACAACAACGGTATCACCTGGGCCAAAATCGGGAACTTCACGACTCATCTGCTCGGCGTCGAGTTCTGCGATGATATTGCTCATGGTCTATTGCTCCTCTGTTTGCTTTGCGTCTCCCGACGCTGCGCTAATTTCTGCTAAAAAAGTTTTCTCTTCCGCCGTTAACTGGCGATCTTTCAACAGCTCAGGACGACGTATTTGGGTACGCCCCAAAGCCTGCTGCAATCGCCAACGACGAATGGCTTCATGGTTACCGCTCTGTAGAACAGGCGGAACCGGCATCGAATCAATCTCCTCAGGACGGGTATAGTGGGGACAATCCAACAACCCATCCATGAAAGAGTCTTGTTCAGCGGAATCCGCATCACCCAGGACATTGGGTAAAAGACGTATCACCGCATCTAAAACAACCATAGCGGCCAATTCACCGCCACTCAGTACGTAGTCACCAATGGACCACTCTTCATCGACATAACGCTCGATGATGCGTTCATCTATCCCTTCGTAGCGGCCAGCTATCAAAAGTTGAGGCTTTCGATGCTCAACCAGTCGCTTGGCACACTGCTGATCGAAACGCTTACCCTGTGGGCTCATATAGACCACATTGGCATCGCCCGATTCAGCCAGGGCAGCTTCGATGGCATGCTGTATCGGTTGATACTTCATCACCATGCCTGGCCCACCGCCATAGGGACGATCATCCACAGTCCGATGTACGTCTGTGGTGTAGTCCCGGGGGTTCCAGAGTTCAACCTGAGCAATGCCCCGATTGATCGCCCTGGCTACCACACCCTCGCCCTTGAGGGCATCGAACATACCAGGCATCAGGGTTACCACATCAAAGCGCATAGCTTTAAAAATCCGGGTCCCAGTCAACTGTCATCCGTCCGGCTTGCAGATCTATTTCCTGTACCGCCTGTCCAACGGTATAGGGAATCAGCCTTTCGCGATCACCCTTGACCACCAACACATCGTTTGCCCCTGTCTCAAACAGATGGGAGACCCTGCCCAGCTCAACCCCATCCAGGGTATAGACAAGCAAACCAACGAGGTCGGTCCAGTAATATTCACCTGCAGGCAGTGCAGGCAATTGCGTTCTACGTATCGCGATCTCACTTTCGACCAGCTCAACGGAACGGTCCCGATCGTCATAACCTTCGATCTGGGCGACTATCCCTTTACCTTGGGGATGTCCTGCGGCAACCTTGAACTCTTGCCACTCACCCTGGCGTTTAAGGTACCAGACCTTATAGCCGAGTATGCCCTCTTTCGGTGAAGTGAAGGAGTAGATCTTTACCCATCCCCTTACACCAAACAGGCCAGAAACCCGGCCCATTATGATCATATCTTTATCTGACATCGTCTCTGCCCTATGAGCTTATAACTCAGGACGAGAACAGCAGATCCTATCAGGCAGCCTGCTGCTTCGCTGCCTGTTTCAACAGGGTCGCAACTCGATCGCTGGGCTGAGCACCCTTGGAGATCCAGTGTTGTATCCGATCCTGATCAACCCGCAAACCCTCTTCAGAGCCAACGGCGACGGGATTAAAAAAGCCCAGGCGCTCAATATAGCGGCCGTCACGGGCATTTCGGCTGTCTGTGACCACGATGTGGTAGAACGGACGCTTTTTAGCGCCGGTTCGAGATAGGCGTATGGTTACCATGATGTATCCTTGAGAAAATCGTTAACACACCGGAACCTGCCGGCGGGAAACGGCGTATTATAGCTAAGATTTAACCAATGTGAAGAGCTAAATTTGCATTAATTTAGGGTTCTGCATCCTGAAATCGGTTTATTTACTGTTTTTTTGCTGGATGGGGCCTGTCTAACCACTCAGTCAGCCATTAAACGAGCTAGTGTGGTGCGTCATACTAGTGGGTCGCATCTCAAATAAGTTCAGAAGGGGAAACCACCGCCAGGCATACCACCGCCCGGAAATTTACCTCCAAGCCCTCTCATCATCTTCTTCATTCCGCCGCCTTTCATCTTTTTCATCATCTTCTGCATCTGTGTGAACTGTTTCAGCAGTTTATTCACATCCTGAACCTGGGTTCCAGAACCAGTGGCAATACGCCTTTTACGTGAACCTTTGATGACTGCCGGAAACGCCCGTTCCTGGGGGGTCATCGAGTTGATGATAGCGATCAGACGACCAACCTGTTTGTCATCCACTTGATTTTTAACATGATCCGGAATTTGGCCCATGCCGGGCATTTTGTCGAGCAAGCCACTCATGCCACCCATTTTCGACATCTGCTGCATCTGCTCTCTGAAATCATCCAGATCGAAGCCTTTACCCTTCTGCAGTTTTTTCGCCAGCTTGGCAGCTTTGTCCTGATCAACTTTGCGGCTGACCTCCTCCACCAGCGTCAGCACATCTCCCATACCGAGTATGCGAGAGGCAATACGATCCGGGTGGAAGGGTTCCAGTGCATCGATCTTTTCACCCACACCGATGAATTTGATCGGCTTGCCGGTGATCTGGCGTATCGAAAGTGCCGCACCGCCTCGGGCATCACCATCCGCTTTGGTCAGGATGACACCGGTCAGTGGCAGAGCTTCATTGAACGCCTTGGCGGTATTCGCTGCATCCTGACCAGTCATGCTATCGACCACGAACAGGGTCTCAACTGGACCAAGCGTTTGATGGAGCTGCTTGATCTCCTCCATCATTTCGCCGTCAACATGCAGACGACCAGCCGTATCCACGATCAAAACATCCGCAAAATCCCGTTTTGCTCGATCCAGTGCGCGCTTGGCGATCGCAACCGGCTTTTCATCACTCTTGCTGGGGATAAACTGGGCATCGACCTCTTTAGATAGGGTCTCCAGCTGATCGATCGCAGCCGGACGATAGACGTCACAACTGACTACACTGATCTTTTTCTTACCCTCCTGTTGCAACCAGCGTGATAATTTCGCAACACTGGTTGTCTTACCAGAGCCCTGCAGACCTGCCATCAGGATCACTGCCGGCGGCTGAGCGCTCAGATCCAGGGACTCATTGGCTTCCCCCATAACCTGAACCAACTCATCATTGACGATTTTGATCAGGGTCTGTCCGGGAGTCAGGCTTTTCATCACCTCTTCACCGGAGGCCTTCTGTTTTACCTGCTCAACGAAGTCACGCACCACAGGCAGAGCAACATCGGCCTCAAGCAGGGCCATGCGAACCTCTCGCATCGTATCCTTGATATTGTCATCAGTCAGGCGAGCCTGACCTCTCAAATTGGTGAGGACTTTTCCCAGTCTCTGGGTAAGATTGTCAAACATGAATCTCTCAATCAGTTACTTAGTTATCAGCTCTAGGACCTGTTCAGACCGGTTAATCATTTCAGGTCTGAGTGAGTCGAATCGGTGATTATATACCAGTAGAGCGTTTGTGCTCTCAGGAAATGGCATTCTCCCTTTCACAGAAGCCGTTAAATGTGCGAATATCCGAGCATAAGCCTATTGTTCTATAAGGATGTTTTGTCTTTGATCGCCACACTTGCCATCATCGCATATCTTGCTGCGGGAGCTGTCATTGCCCTGCGTCTGTTCAACAGCCGGGAAACCTCTGGTTTACCCCGGGCAATCGCACTGGGCCTGGGATTCCTGGGCGTTCTGCTGCATGCGATCCCCCACTATCAAAACTTTGTTGCTGCAGCTGGCTTAAATATGGGCATTTTCAACGCCCTTTCACTGATCGCCTGGACTATCTCACTGTTACTGCTGATCTCAAGCCTGACCAAACCGGTGGAAAATCTTGGAATCGTCATCATGCCGATTGCTGCTTTGGCGATCTATCTGGAAAACCGCTATCAGACCGTGCACTTTATCAGCGGCCAGCTCTCTTCCGGGTTAACCATCCATATTCTGGTATCCATGCTGGCCTACAGTCTGTTTACCCTGGCCAGTGTACAGGCGGTGTTACTGGCGATACAGGATCACCACTTGCGTAGACGCCATCCAGGGGGATTTATTCGCGCACTGCCACCGCTACAGACCATGGAGAGTCTGTTATTCGAAATGATCGCAGTTGGTTTTGTGCTGTTGAGTCTGGCTCTGCTCTCCGGTTTTGCTTTTCTTGAAAACATGTTTCAACAGCACCTGGCACACAAAACAATACTCTCCATCATCGCCTGGCTGGTGTTTGGAACCCTACTGTGGGGTCGCTACCGCTTCGGCTGGCGTGGGCAGAAAGCCCTGATCTGGACCTTAAGCGGCTTTGTTGTGCTGATGCTGGCCTACTTTGGTACTAAAGTGGTTATAGAATTAATTTTGGGATAAGCACTGATTCGATCTATTGCCCGTCAGCTGACATGTATCGGTATCTGATCAATACTCAACAGCTAAGGCAATTGACTCAATCATAAAAACACAGGGGAGTTAATAACCAGGCTACTGGATCATTCATCAAATGAGTTCTTTTGGTAGGCGGAGATTGCATTTTTGCCTAACTTAAGGGTATGGCTTTTTTGTTTTAGCTCTCCCTTGGCATCAGCACAAAGGGTTAAAGCCTGCTCATTGAGTGCAACAATCTTCTGCATCTGCAGTTGATAGTTATCTGGATTGATCTTGAATTCGGCATCTCTGAAGAGAGATTCCAGAACAGGCTTACGCTGACGATCCACCTCTTCCATTTCAGCCCAGGCCGACTCCTGAGCCAGATCAACAATCCGTTGGCTTAACTCAAGTGCCTGGGTAAGGTTCTGCTGGAGCTTAGACACAATATGATCACAATGGTATCGTTTGAGATATAAACAATCGATTACAGCTGCTTGACAGTGTCTTTTATACTGGGTGAGTTCTGAATCACTTCCGGCATGGCATCCCAAGCGGTCTTGACCTCTTTTAAAAGTGAAGTCACTTCATCCAGAGCCTCAACATCCTGCTCTACATTCGCCGTAAAAAGCCTTCTTATCATATAGTCGTAGAGCATATCCAGATTGGTGGCAATCTCTCCACCCTGTTCGAAATCCAAAGCACCGCGCAAGGCATCAATAACTGAAATAACCCAGTTGATCTCATTATTACGAGCTTCGTGCTCCTTCCGAATTATCGACCCCCTGGCATTCGACATTCCGTCGAGTGCGCCGTTCATGAGCATCTGTACAAGCCGGAACGGTGTTGCATACATTGCCTCAGAGGAGGCGGCCTGACGATAACTGTTAATAGCCGAATTTTTTACCATCATTCTACCTTTTGGCAGCTCATTTATGTTCAACAATTACAACTGAGGTCATTGTTAGGATTTATTTAAAGCCGAAAGCTGATTAGTCAGATAATCACTGGTACTGGTTAATACCGCCATAGTCTGATCCAGAGAAGCAAACTGTTGGATCAACATGGCCTCGTAGGTCTCTAAATGTAACTCCTGACGATCAATCTGAGTCTGAAGTGCAGTTTTCTGATTATTCAGGGTCTCATCTTTGATATCAAGGACACCACCGACATCATTCAACTGATCAGCATAAGCAAAGAAACGGCTGGCATAGCCAGTTGTCTCTTCCGAGAGTATTTGGGTCACTCTATTAAAGTCATCGGCCAAGGCGGTAGATAATTCAGCACTATCAACAGAAAGAGTGCCATATCTGTCCCTGGTGATACCGATCTCAAATAGATAGGCATTTGCACCGTTAAGATCCACTACCTGATTGATGACATCGACAAAGCCCTGACGGACCCTTCGCAGGGTGCTGTCGTTCGCCAGTGCCCCCTCTTCCAGATCGTCAATCTGAGACAGCAGCGTATTGTATGCATCCACAAATCCGCCAATCTTCTCCTCTATCTGGGTGTTATCCCTAGCTATATTAATAGAGGAAGATCCTTCCGCTGCGAGATTGAGCGTTACCCCAGAGATGGCACCCGTGACGTTATTTGAAGCACTCTCGATAGTAAATCCATCAATGGTCAGCAACGCATCATCAGCCGTATCCACTTGCTCTGCCAATCCGTCGCCACCTACCCCGATATGAAATAGTCTTGATAACCCATTGGCATCTGTATTATTCCCATCATCGCCATCCGCTACACTAACTGTGATGGCATTGGCCAGACCCGACTCCTCACTAGTGAGGATCAATCGGCTGCCACCCTCCTCATTAAGAATCGACGCCGTCACACCTGGATTGTCATTTGCACTGTTGATGGCATTACGCAAGTCAGTGAGGGTGTTGTTGGTTCCATCCAGGGTGATATCCATGGTGTTGCCATCAACTGTTATAGACAAGGTACCAGTACCGACAGCGGTGAGAGCATCTGTATAAGCGGATGAAGCAAGTTTGTCACGACTCGCCAACCGACTGACCACAATGTCATAGCTCGACGGGACTGCTGCAGTATCTGTCGATACCGTAACCACAGCCTCATCAGTCGAGGTGGAAGTAAAGGCGGCAAAACCACTGGAACTCGTCAACTCTTCCACAGTGGTGCGGAAGGTATCTATAGCACTTTTGACAAGACCGAAATCACTGATCTTCTCATCGAGATCCCGATCTCTAGATTGAAGCGTAGTCAGGGGCTGACTCTCGACAACCAACAATTGATTGATGATCGAATTCCAGTCAGACCCTGTGCTTATGCCAGAAAAACCTATTGTCATGTCGTTCTTGCCCCTCTATGCAGGAGAGCAATACCTCTAGTTAAACACTGTCATCCAATAACACACCTTGAAGCATCCCTTCCTCTACCTTTTGCACCTGAGATATTACATGCAAGATCTGGTCCGGTGGTATCTGTCGAACCACCTCTCCTGTATCGGAGTCGATGACTCGTAGTACCTGTTGCCCGGTTTCATCGTCAACACTGAATTCCAAATTCCGATTTACGAGTTGGTTTAAATTCTCAACCTTGCTGACTAACTCGGTAGTATCAATCGATTGCGGCTCTTTTACAGATTGTTGAGCCTGCTCTGGATTTGGTGCCGATTTTGTATCACTGACCTTGCTCTCAGTACTGGAAACTTCACGTTTATAGGCGTATTGATTGGCCAAATCTGCGATTACGTTTGGCATATTCATTACCCTAAGCTAGTTATTTCAAGTTTAGCACCCAGGGGCGGATCCCGCCCCTGGAAACTACCTTACTGCAGCAGGCTCAATGCAAGCTGTGGAAGCGAGTTAGCCTGTGCCAAGGCGGCAACACCCGCCTGCTGAATGACCTGAGAGCTGGTGAATTTTGCTGTTTCACGAGCAAAGTCAGCGTCCATGATACGTCCAGCGGCAGCATATTGTGCCTCTTCCATACTGGCGGCAACTCGGCCGGCCTGTTCAAGACGACTCTGCAGACCACCGATATTAGCTAAAGCTGTAGCAACTGTGTTCAGGTCAGCGTCCGCTGTAGCAGTATTAGAGATTGTTGCGGTACGTGCGGCCAATGCGGCAACAGAGATGTCGATGGTCTCAGTGGTATTCGCGCCGACAACGATAGTGCCGCCACCGCCGAAGACTGCTGAGCCGTTAAAAGTTGCACGGCCCAGTGATGCAGTGATCTCAGCGGTCAGAGCATCGAATTCAACAGACATCAAAGCCTGCTGTGCAGCGGTATAGAGACCACTGCCGTTTTGCACGGAGAGTTCACGTTGACGCTGAATCATGTCACTCACACTCTGCAGGGTTGCATCGGCTACGTTCAGGAAGGATGTACCGTCAGCGATGTTACGCTGTGCGACGGTTAAGCCACGTGCCTGAGCATTCTGCAACTGTGCGATAGCGAGGCCGGCGGCATCGTCTTTCGCCATATTGATACGAAGACCGGATGAGAGACGTTGAACGGAAGTTTCAAGAGTGGATTGTGTTCGTCCCAGATTCTTTTGAGCGGCAAGGGAGAATACATTAGTGTTGACTGTGATTGCCATGATCTAATTCCTCTATCTAAACCGATAATGGCGTCTGTGGTTAAGCGCTCTATCATCGGTCGTTTGCATTTGGCGGATATACCATTCAATTTTGGTATTTACCGCCTCCGCTATTTGTAACGGCCTCGAGGGTAAAACCTTTAACCTGAATTCTCTTTTTCGAATTAGGCAGCGCTCAGACACATCAACCCTATCTAGTTGTAATTATTATACTTTTTGATAATAGCCAAAACATTAAGCAAGGAAATAACATCCTATGCTTTAGCTTCCTTGGATATCAGCCGGCAAAATCTGCCGGCTACTGGCAAAATCAGGCCTGTAGAGTGGCACCATGCCCCCCCATATAGCTTGAAAATAGTACAAAGTTACCGCCACTTTCATCCTAAATTAGCCCTAATCACCTACTTTGCTCTACCACTCAGCCATTGTGACGGGACCTAACCCCAGCCCACCAACCTCGACAGTATGCCTCTTGCTATGTCGTTTCGACACGAGTTAGAAGCGCAGGCAAATCCGATCAGCTGGCCTGCTTGTTACTCCATGCATCGCGTGAGTGGCCTCGTTCCCACGATGGAGCATGTGAACCAGCAAAGTGACTTGCACAAGAGGGCGAAACTGTAGCCTGATGAAAATAAAGAGAGGAGGCAAGATTTAATGACATGATATTTGAATGGATAGTGTCTGAGATGGCATTTTTAATGGTGCGGCTGGGCCAGCACCCTACGCTCCGTTCTGGCTTTTGGTGGGGCATGGCCCCACCCTACCTATCCTGAATAGGATGCCTCTTATTCATTCCCACGCTGGAGCATGGAAATGAGCA
>NZ_JBSYOQ010000012.1:0-8267 GCF_058244645.1 Candidatus Thiodiazotropha sp. AKAK3 | reverse complement strand
CATGGCCCCACCCTACCGTTGAACTCAGGGTGTAGGGTGGGGCCATGCCCCACCAAATGCGTAATAATCTCGATTAACTCAGCTGTATAGCGATGGAACTATTCAAGCCACAGCGCTTGCAATGGATAGCAGCTGAATCATGCAACACTGATCTTCTGCCTTTTTTGAAAAATCAATCCGTCACCAGAAGTATCCACTTCGATCATATCACCGGGTCCAAACCGACCGGAGAGAATTTCCTGTGCCAATGGATTCTCAAGCTGCTGGCGTATCGCCCGCTTCAAGGGTCGAGCACCATATACAGGATCAAAACCAGCCTTACCCAGGAGGTCGAGCGCCGCATCTGAAACAGACAACACCATATCACTATCGGCCAGACGTTGACGAAGGTAGTCAACCTGAATACTGGCAATCGCGCGTATCTGCTCCTCACCCAGAGGATGAAAGACAACAATCTCATCGACCCGGTTGATAAACTCAGGACGGAAGTTCTGTTGTACTGTCTCCATCACCGATGCCTTCATCTGATCGTACTGATCCTCAGTGGCCATCTCCTGAATGATCTGGGAACCCAGATTCGAGGTCATCACAATCACACTATTGCGAAAGTCTACTGTGCGCCCCTGACCATCTGTGAGCCGACCATCATCAAGTACCTGCAGTAGCACGTTGAACACATCAGGATGCGCCTTCTCCACTTCATCAAGCAGAATCACTGAATAGGGTCTGCGTCGGACAGCTTCAGTCAAATAGCCACCCTCTTCATAGCCTACATAACCTGGTGGTGCGCCAATCAAGCGTGCGACTGAATGCTTCTCCATGAATTCCGACATATCAATACGGATCATCGCCTCTTCTGTATCGAAGAGAAACTCTGCCAGAGATTTACACAGCTCTGTTTTACCTACACCGGTCGGGCCAAGAAACAGAAATGAACCATTGGGTTGATTGGGATCGGAAAGCCCTGCTCTTGATCGGCGTATGGCATCACTGACGGCTCTCACACCCTCCTGCTGTCCTATTACCCGCCTACCCAGCTCCTCCTCCATACGCAACAGCTTATCCCGTTCCCCCTCCAACATCTTGGAGACCGGAATGCCTGTCCACTTGGAGACCACGTCAGCAATCTCCTCCTCTGAGACCTTGTTTCGCAGCAGTTTCATCTCCTGCATCTCAGCCTGGGTTGCCATATCGAGCTGTTTCTCAAGTTCCGGAATCCGCCCATACTGAAGCTCTGACATACGTGCCAGATCACCAGCCCTATGGGCAGTTTCCAACTCCAGTCGGGCCCGCTCCAGGGACTCCTTGATATGAGTTGTCCCCTGCAGTGCTGCTTTTTCCGATTTCCAGATCTCTTCCAGGTCAGAGAACTCCCGCTCCAACCGTTCAATTTGTGCTTGCAGATCGGCCAGTCGCTTTTTTGAGGCCTCATCAGACTCTTTATTCAGTGCCTCACGCTCAATCTTCAGCTGAATCAGACGACGCTCAAGACGATCCATCTCCTCAGGCTTGGAGTCGATCTCCATGCGTATCTGAGATGCAGCCTCATCCACCAGATCGATGGCTTTATCGGGTAGCTGACGATCGGTGATGTAACGATGGGAGAGGGTTGCTGCGGCAACGATTGCCGGATCAGTGACATCTACTCCATGGTGCACTTCATAGCGCTCCTTCAAGCCTCTCAGGATGGCTATCGTATCCTCGACACTGGGCTCTTCCACCAACACTTTCTGGAATCTACGTTCCAGGGCGGCATCTTTCTCAAGATATTGTCGATACTCATCCAGGGTGGTGGCACCCACGCAATGCAGTTCACCCCGAGCCAATGCAGGCTTCAGCATGTTACCGGCATCCATTGCCCCTTCGGCCTTACCGGCGCCAACCATGGTATGCAGTTCATCGATAAAGAGGATAATCTGCCCCTCCTGCTTGGAGAGATCATTGAGTACTGCCTTCAGGCGCTCCTCGAATTCACCACGAAATTTAGCCCCTGCGATCAAAGACCCCATGTCGAGAGAGAGCAGTCGCTTGGTTTTCAGCCCTTCAGGAACTTCGCCGTTGACGATTCGCTGAGCCAATCCCTCAACAATTGCTGTTTTGCCGACACCAGGTTCACCGATCAGTACCGGATTATTCTTAGTCCGGCGTTGCAGAACCTGTATGGTTCGACGAATTTCATCATCCCTGCCGATAACAGGATCCAGTTTGCCCTGCTCTGCCCGCTCAGTCAGATCAATGGTGTATTTTTCCAGTGCCTGACGCTGATCTTCCGCATTCGGGTCGTCTACTTTCTGGCCACCACGCATCTTCTCAATGCTCTTCTCAAGGGCTTCCTTGGCAGCCCCGGCATTGCGCAACATTTCGCCCAGTTCGCCCTTATCCTCGACAGCTGCGAGAACGAACAGCTCACTGGAAATATATTGATCATTACGCTGTTGTGCTAATTTATCGGTCTGATTGAGCAGCCGCCCCAGTTCATTGGAAATATGCAGGTCACCGGCTGCGCCCTCGACGCTTGGGAGACGTTCGGTAGCAGCACTCAGACTGGAGCGTAATTGATTGATATTGACATCGGATTGCGCCAATAGGTGGCGTACAGTACCACCCTCCTGATCGAGCATGGCGCTCATCAGGTGTACAGGCTCGATAAACTGATGATCCCGACCGACAGCAAGGCTCTGGGCATCTGCCAGAGCCATCTGAAATTTACTGGTCAAACGATCCATTCTCATGGGGTATTACTCCAAAAATCTTCTATTAATAACCATAAGATGGGGCAAAACCCCGGTTTTTCAAGTTGATTTCGATGGGCTGACCCCGTGGCGTATGAGGATGAACCTGAACTGTCAGTAACTGCTCTCTATAGTCAAAACAGTTGAATTTATTGGTACTCCACCACGCTTGTGATTGTTGAATGGTGCGCTAAACTTCCCGGATTCCGTTGCACTTCATCCAGGTTACTTTCTAAAGATATCCTGAGGTGCGGCTGGGTCGTACCCGGCAAAAAAATCAGCAACTGGAATCCTGCTGCTTCTCCATCACTTCAACCTTACCCAGTACCATGGTTTCCAGTGATTGCTTGTAATCCTTAACTTTTTGTCGCATTTCGAGATCAGTGGCTCCGAGCATCTGAGTCGCCAGAATAGCCGCATTTTTCGCACCATTGATTGCCACTGTCGCCACAGGAACTCCTGGGGGCATCTGCACGATAGAGAGCAACGAATCCTCTCCACTCAAGGCAGAAGACTTAACCGGCACACCGATCACGGGCAAGGGTGTAATAGACGCCACCATGCCAGGCAAATGGGCAGCACCACCTGCACCTGCGATTACAACCTGCAAACCACGCTGTTCCGCACTTTGGGAATATTCATATAGTCTTGCCGGGGTACGATGAGCCGAGACAATGGTCATCTCATAAGGTATCTGAAACGCCTCAAGTTGCTTTGCGGCCTCTTGCATCACCGGCAGATCTGAATCACTACCCATTATGATGCCAACGATAGGTTTGCTCATGGATGCTGCTCCCCACAAATTTGAATTATATCCCGTACCTGCTCGGCTTTAGTTCGAGCACTATCCAGATCCTGATCGATAACAGTCACGTGTCCCATTTTCCGAAAAGGTTTAACTTCGGCTTTGCCGTAAATATGGAGACAGACGCCAGGAATGGCCAAAGCCTCCTGCAAGCCATTGAAAACCGGTGTGCCAACAGCATCCGCCTCACCCAGGAGATTGATCATAGCTGCTGGGGCCAACTGCTCTGTTGATCCCAGAGGCAGATCGAGTACGGCACGTAGATGTTGCTCAAACTGATCTGTTATACAGGCCTCAATGGTGTGATGACCTGAGTTATGGGTTCTTGGTGCAATTTCATTCACCAACAGTTCGCCATCTGCAGTCAAGAACAACTCAACACCAAACATACCTACCCCCTCGAGGGCATTGATGGTACGCATAGCCAGCGCCTCAGCCTGTTGAGCAATAGCTCTATCCACCTTGGCGGGGCAGAGCAACAGATCGAGAACATTTTCACCTGCGCGAAAGCACATCTCCACTGTTGGGTAAGCCACGCAATCTCCATTGGCGCGACGAGCAACCATCACAGCCAACTCTTTGTCAGCCTCGATAAAACGCTCAACCAGAGATGGTACAGGTAGATGAGCATTGAACGCATCAGCATCCAACATCACTGAGACCCCACGACCGTCGTAGCCGCCACGCCTGGCTTTCTGTACCAAAGGAAAACCAAAGGATTCAAAGTCGGCCAGATTCGGTTCTGCCATCTCTATAAATTCAGCTGTAGGAATATTCGCCTGACTGAGGAACCGCTTCTGTGTCAGCTTGTCCTGCAGGGTGGAGAGCAGAGCAGGAGCAGGATTGATCTTATGTCCCTCTAGCTCCAGTTGACGCAAGGTCTCAGTATCAATGTCTTCCAGCTCATAGGTCACCACATCACAGGATTCCGCCAATTCTCTCAATTTGGCAGGATCGTGGTAGCCGCCAATGATCTGCTCTCCGGCAACCTGACCAGCAGGCGACTTTGGATAGGGATCCAGAACGACACAGGTGCAGCCCAGGCGCTTAGCCGCTTTGACCATCATACGACCAAGCTGACCACCGCCTACCAAGCCAATACGGGCTATAGGAAAGGGGTAACTATCCTTCATGGTGTTGCGTAACTCATTATTGGGTAAGAAAACGTTACAGTATAACCGGCCTGGGCCTGGAATGTCTCATCTATCCTACAGATTCAAACCAACCCCCGCCTACTGAGAGAGAAATAGTGATTGAGTGATGAGGAAAATCATCATGAATATCCATTTGCCCCTTAAATCGAAGACGATCACTCCTTTTCTGCAGGCGCCTGAAGTTGAACCGCCCCTTTAGTAACACCCGCGAAGGCTTGCAGCCCCTCATCATCAAGAATATCAACCCGGCTTCCATCCACCCGAATCACCCCATGATCACTCAGATTATGCAGAATTCGGGAAAAGGTCTCTGGTGTCACTGATAGCCGGGAGGCGATTACCCCTTTAGGGACCTGCAACTCAATGCTGTCACCCTGCTCTTTGACAAGACTCCAGTGATTCCAGAGAAAACTGGCAACACGACAGCTTGCAGTTTGCAGTGTCAGCTCATCAATTTCACGGATCAGCATCCGCAAGCGATGGCTCAAGTCAGCCAACAGATGAAAACAGGTCTCGACTGAACCACGCAACAGCTCCTTAAAAGGCTCACTTTCGAAACTAAGCAGATGGGTCTCCCCCATGGCCAGGGCATTGACTGGATAATCGGGTTCTTCACCGAACATCAATGCCTCAGCGAAGGTCTGCCCTGGAGATATGATCTCGATAACTTTCTCCTGACCCTGCAGCGACAGCCGAGTTAGCTTGACCTGCCCACTTGTCACCAGAAAAAAGTGCGTGGCAGGATCGCCAACCCGAAAATAGAGCTGGCCATCCAAGAGCTTTACCTCACGGGCCATCTGCTCCACTTTGCTGAATTGCTGATCATCCAGATGGGTAAACAGATAGCACTGCCGAAGATCGAATGTCACTACTCAGCCTCCTCTTCAAGTGCGTCTTTTAAAGAACCTTTAGATAGCCCTGAAACGAGCAGACCATCACTCATGAGAGACCATAACCCAGAAAGATTGCATTTTGCAGGTTTGATGTCGATACATGACTTACTCAAAGGTTCTTGAAACTCATCGATTCAGCTTCCATACCCGATAGTAGACAATTCCACTACTGTTATCGGTCACTAGCCATCGGCCGTTATCGAAATCAAAACGATTGTCACTATATTGCTGACAACTCAAATGACTCTGGTATTTGGAAAGAGTCTCATCACCGGTAACTTCCAGAAACCATGCCGCCTGTACCTGACAATCCACATTCTGGTAGTCGGCCTCATTTCGCAGACGAATATCAGTCTGCTTGGGAAGAATTTTCAGCCAGGCGCTGAATCCGCGAACCATGACGCCACCATCGGCCAGTAGCTCTATTTCCTCCAGTGAATTCTCAAAGCCATCTTTAAAAATCAACTCAGGATCTGTTGCAGTGGGATCTCCGCCACTGCAACCCAGCTGCCAAATCAAGACAGTGTGGAGTACCACGCCAACCCATGACCTTTTCATGGCATATTTACGCTCAATAAAATCTTATGCATCAATCCAGTTGCGATACATCCCTGACTGCACCACGAGCAGCAGAAGTCGTCAGCGCAGCATAAGCCTTGAGGGCTTGAGAGACTTGTCTATCGCGATTTTTTGGTTTCCATGCCGAATCACCGAGCGCCTCCATTGCTTCGCGTCGTTGGCGCAACACCTCATCACTGATTGCAACCTGGATTGATCGCTCTGGAATATCGATATCGATTCTGTCCCCCTCCTCCACTAAGCCGATATTACCCCCCTCAGCCGCCTCAGGTGAGCAGTGACCGATGGAGAGTCCGGATGTACCACCGGAAAACCGGCCATCAGTGATCAGGGCACAATGCTTACCCAGCCCTTTCGATTTCAGGTAACTGGTGGGGTAGAGCATCTCTTGCATTCCAGGCCCGCCTTTAGGGCCTTCATAGCGGATAATCACCACGTCACCTTCGTTAATCTGGTCATTGAGGATCGCATCAACCGCAGCATCCTGGCTTTCGAAAAGTCTTGCAGGCCCTGAAAATTTGAGGATCGATTCATCAACCCCGGCCGTCTTCACGATACACCCTTGTTCAGCCAGGTTTCCAGAGAGTACGGCAAGGCCGCCATCTTTTGAGTAGGCGTGCTCTAAGTCCCGAATACAACCTGCAGCGCGATCCAAGTCGAGTGCCGGCCAGCGAGCCTGCTGACTAAATGCCACCTGAGTCGGCACACCGCCAGGAGCAGCCAGATAACGCGTCTGAACCTGCTCCTCTTGAGTGCGAATCACATCCCAGCTCTGCAAAGCATCGCCGAGACTTTTCGCATACACCGTGGGTACATCACGCTTGATCAAGCCAGCCCGATCCAACTCACCCAGGATGGCGATCACACCACCAGCCCGATGAACATCCTCCATATGATACTGTTGAGTAGCAGGGGCAACCTTACAAAGATTTGGCACCAGACGACTCAAGCGATCAATATCTGTCATGGTGAAATCGACCCCCGCTTCATGGGCCGCGGCAAGCAGGTGCAATACAGTATTGGTCGATCCACCCATCGCAATATCGAGACTCATCGCGTTCTCAAATGCCTGGAAGGTCGCAATCTCTCTAGGCAAGGCGGTTGCATCATCCTGCTCATACCAACGTCGGGCTAAATCCACCACCAGGCGACCTGCTTCGAGAAAAAGTTGTTCGCGATCAGCATGGGTTGCCAACAGTGAACCATTGCCTGGCAGAGAGAGTCCCAATGCTTCGGTAAGACAATTCATCGAATTGGCAGTAAACATACCTGAGCAAGAGCCACAGGTCGGACAAGCGGAACGCTCGATCTGAGCAACATTCTCATCTGACTCCAGAGGATTGGCAGCGGATACCATGGCATCCACCAAATCAAGATGCAGCTCTTGCTCCTGCCCCTGAAGTTTGACCTTACCGGCTTCCATGGGTCCGCCGGAGACGAAAACCGTAGGAATATTCAATCTCATTGCCGCCATCAGCATGCCGGGGGTAATCTTGTCGCAATTGGAGATACAGACCAGCGCGTCTGCACAATGAGCATTGACCATATACTCAACAGAATCAGCAATTATATCCCGGGATGGCAGTGAATAGAGCATGCCACCATGCCCCATGGCAATACCGTCATCTACCGCGATGGTATTGAACTCCTTTGCAACACCGCCGGCCGCTTCGATCTCACGGGCCACCAACTGCCCCAGATCCTTAAGATGAACATGGCCAGGTACAAATTGGGTAAATGAGTTGGCCACCGCAACGATTGGTTTCTCAAAATCATCATCTGTCATGCCTGTGGCCCGCCAGAGGGCGCGTGCGCCCGCCATATTGCGGCCCTGGGTCGTTGTACGTGAGCGGTATTGTGGCATCTCAAGCTCCGAGAAAAATGGCGACAGGAAATTGCTATTATGCCTGTTTTCTGAGGCCTCGAACAAACTCAAATAACCACAATATTACTACTGCCACGTATTCACTCGGTTCTCCTATGGGAACAGAGAGACAACTGGCAAATGCACTCTGACCCGAATGGCACTTACTTAAGCCGTTTTGGTGGGGCAGGGCCCCACCCAACCCGTCAATTGATGGGGGATGGTGGGGGCCGGCCCCAC
>NZ_JBSYOQ010000017.1:0-35268 GCF_058244645.1 Candidatus Thiodiazotropha sp. AKAK3 | reverse complement strand
ACCGGATCGAAGCCTGGTGCCGTCGCGGTGATGGTTGGGTACTGCGTTCCATCGACAATGTCATCATCAACTGGAGTAACTGGAACCATTACGGAGGTCTCACCTGCCGGGATGGTTACAGTGGCAGGCACTGTGGCTTCACCTTCGTCATCACTGCTCAGGGTTACAACCAGTGGCTGATCAGTTGGACCCGTGCGAGTGATCACTAGGGCATCAACTGGATTACCATTTTCATCAACGATCGGGTTGCCATTAGCATCAACTGCTGCACCGGGTGCTGTCTCGATGGCTAGCTCTGGTACATCTGGTACATCTGGTACATCTGGTACATCCGGTACATCCGGCTCATCCGGCTCATCCGGCTCATCCGGCTCATCTGGCTCATCATCGTCATTGACGGCAACGTTCTGTGTGACAGGATCAAAGCCCGGAGCGGAAACAGTGATGGTTGGGTATTGGGTACCATCTATGCGGTCGTCATCAACCGGTGTAACTGGAACCGTCACAGAAGTCTCGCCAGCTGGGATCGTTACTGTAGTTGGCACAGTGACTTCACCTTCGTCATCGCTGCTCACGGTCACCACCAACGGCTGATCTGTTGGACCAGAGCGGGTAATCACCAGTGCATCAACAGGATTGCCGCTCTCGTCAACAATCGGGTTGCCATTGATGTCAACCACAAAACCTGGTGCAGGCTCGATGGTCAGCTCTGGGGCACCAACCAAAATCTCTTCAATCTGGCTAAATTCCAAGGTCGAGCCGTCCGAAAAAGTGACTATTCCAGCCGTAGCACCTTCATCGGATTCATCGTTGGCATCATCAATGGTTACAGCCCCAGCTCCGCGCAGATCGAGCACGTCATAGTCGGTTGCCTGATCGGGGCCGTTACCACCCGCAATTACGTCACCATTGCCTTCATCCGCGCTATTTACGATAAAGGTATCGTCACCTCCTTCACCAAACATCCGGTCAGAGCCTGCGCCACCATTGATGATGTCGTCTCCGCCATTGATGACATTACCATCACCGTTACCGGTCGGGATGAAGTTGAAGCCGCTGACGTCACCGTTTCCGAAGTTGAAGCCCCCATTTGTAGCACCTGCTGTCAGGGTAAAATCGAGAGACGAGCGCCCCTCAAAGGTGACACCGAACTGCGCATCAGTTTCATCGGGGTTGACATTGTTTTGTGTGCCCTGCGCCAGAACGGTCGTGCCATTATCGCTCACAGATACAATGGTGTCCGATTGCGTACCATATCCGGTGATTTGATCAAGTTCGAACTCGGCACTCTCACCAGAGTTGCGAAGGTCGATATCCCCAAGGACCAACGTGGAGCTAATCTCAACAGGTTCACCTGTCGCTGTGTCGAAGAACTCCATACGAAAACTAGCTTCTGCACCACAGGAGGCCCCCAGCAGGAGCGGATGATCTTCGGTATACGAAAGATCGACATTCAAACAGCTAGTGCTGGTGCTGACCAGAACAAGACGCGCAGAGACAGAGGTGCCGTCATCAAGAGTTGCAACATTGTCGTAGATTATGCTGTCGCCTGCGCCAGAGGTCAGGCCACCACAGGAAGTCTCCGAGTCAACACGGATGTTTGACAGATCCAGACGCAGAGGGGTTGCATTTTGAGCAGTGATTGTATTTTCACCGTTGTCACCATAGATCAGATCATTGCCATCACCGCCATCTATGGTGTCATTGCCCTCTTCGCCATAGATTGTGTCATCGCCTGCGCCACCATTAATGATGTCGTCGCCACTATTGATGACATTACCATCACCGGTCGGGATGAAGTTGAAGCCGCTAACGTCACCGTTTCCGAAGTTGAAGCCCCCATTTGTAGCACCTGCAGTCAGGGTAAAATCGAGAGACGAGCGCCCCTCAAAGGTGACTCCGAACTGTGCGTCAGTTTCATCAGGGATGACATTGTTTTCTGTGCCAGATGCCACAACGGATGCCCCATTCTCGCTCACCGACACGCTGCTATCCGATTGCGTACCATATCCGGTGATTTGACCAAGTTCGAACTCGGCACTCTCACCAGCGTTGCGGAGGTCAATATCCCCAAGGATCAAGGTGGAGTTAATCTCAACAGGTTCGCCTGTCTCTGTGTCAAAGAACTCCATACGGAAGCTGGCTTGTTCACCATCAGCGGCTCCCAGGTAAAGCGGATGATCTTCTGTATACGAAAGATCAACCTCCAACGAATCGTTGCTGGTGCTGACCAGAATAAGACGTGCAGAAACAGTGGTACCATCATCGAGAGTTGCAACATTGTCGTAGATTATGCTGTCGCCTGCGCCAGATGCCAGGCCACCAGATGAAGTTTCAGAGCCAACGCGAACGTTTGATAGATCCAAGCGTAGCGGGGTAGCGTTTTTACCAGCGCTGAAGTTTTCACCGTTATCGCCATAGATCAGGTCATTGCCAGCACCGCCGTCTAAGGTGTCATTGCCCTCTTCACCAAAGATCGTGTCATCACCGTCTTCTCCATTGACGATGTCGTCAGCGCCACCGCTGCCGGTCGGGATGAAATTGAAGCCGCTAACGTCACCATTTCCGAAGTTGAAGCCCCCATTTGTAGCACCTGCTGTCAGGGTAAAGTCCAACGACGAACGCCCGTCAAATGTGACCCCGAACTGTGCGTCAGTTTCATCAGGGATGACATTGTTTTGTGTGCCAGATGCCACAACGGATGCCCCATTTTCGCTCACCGACACGCTGCTATCGGGTTGCGTACCATATCCAGTGATTTGATCAAGTTCGAACTCAGCACTCTCACCAGCATCGCGGAGGTCGATTTCCCCAAGGACCAACGTGGAGTTAATCTCAACAGGTTCGTCTGTCGCAGTGTCAAAGAACTCCATACGAAAGCTCGCTTGTTCACCATCAGCAGGCCCCAGCAAGAGCGGATGATCTTCGGTATACGAAAGATCTACCTTCAATGAACTGTTGCTGGTGCTGACCAGAATAAGACGCGCAGAAACAGAAGTGCCATCATCGAGGGTTGCAACATTGTCGTAGATTATGCTGTCACCTGCGCCAGAGGCCAGGCCGCCAGATGAAGTTTCCGAGCCAGCGCGAACGTTTGACAGCTCCAGACGCAGCGGGACTGCGTTTCTAACAGCGTTGAAATTATCTCCATTGTCGCCATAGATCAGGTCATTCCCTGTGCCACCGGCGATGATGTCATTGCCAACGTTACCAACTATTTGATCATTATCGTCAGTTCCGTTGAGAGTGTCAGACCTATCGGTTCCCTGAATAATGGCCACGGCGTACTCCAGTTATCATTATAAGTAATGTTAAAATCAGGAAACCTCTGATTAATTCTGGACGAAGCAGATTGTGCACTAAAATGTTCTGGTTCAAGGCATGGATCGCACGTAATAGCAGGCTATTGCGAAGATCCATAACGCAGAAACTGGACATTTTAGGGGCAAGATGCGAGTTCACGAATTGATCAAAGGTTCCTTAGTATTATCGAATAGGATTGCATTCAGAAAACCGCAAGATTTGTATTTACTATTCAATACCATTCGCCTGTGTTCTTCCTTCATTATGCATCTCCATAATGATGCAGCATTCCTTTAAGTTACTGCTTAAATCTCTTTATTCATGGCAACATATTCGTGGCAAAAGATCTTTGTATTTGGATAGTTATTTGCGCCCGAAGACACAAGCGATTTGAATTGCATGAACTGAGATCGGTAGTTATGGCAGCCATTAAAACAATATTGTGTTAATCATAATAAACAGGCTACATCAAAGGAGACAGCCCTATCCTCTTGCACTGTTTTTTTCAGCCCTGTAAAAATTGCTTTTATTGATACTTCTTAACGATGTAGAAGCCGTCCTACTGAAATGACACTCAACTCTCTATCAACTCGATCCTTAATTAAATCCGCTACAATATAGCGTCTCTACAATCCAAGCCAAATTGCTTGAGATCTCCTGAAATGATGCAATATACTATTTTCTTTTTTCAGTTTATCAGATAAATTTTCACTATAGTACTCTTATTCCGGCTATGTTAATGATTGATCAGGAACATAATAATTAGAATAATTCCAATTCTTATAAAGCCACATCCATTAAGAATACCTGCATCAACGAGCAGAACCGCACTCTATCGACAGCACCGAATTGGTGCCTTTATTGCAGCCTCAAACGGCTTCGCACAAGGCACCACACTATTGATTCAACCACCGGTCACCACCGCATCAGGAGTCCTCCTCGTATACCTCCAGTGATGCCGCCATTCAATTACTGCTGATGATAGCCGGTCGTTGAGAACGGAAATAAAGTTACCCTCTAAACGAACGCCTAATACTGTCTGTAAATGGTTCAAATATTATGCCGGCGAAGGTCCGCTCTTTTGTCTTCAGATAAGCTTCAACGGGCATACCTGCAGAGACTGGAGGGAGTTTTGCGATTTCTGCTGGATCAACCTCAAGGCGCGCTGCAAAATAGCTGGTACCGTTTGTCTCATTCACTCGTCTATCTGGCGATATAAAGATAGTCTTAGCTTTAGCCGGAAGCACCTCATTCCGGTCAAAAGCACTCATCACCACTTGCGCGTCCTGACCAATGAGGACAAGATCTATGTCTGTCGGATTAACCTGAACTTCCACAATCAGGCTCTCATTTTCCGGAACAATTTCAACAATCGGCGTATAGGCCGCGACAGCGCTGCCGACTGTGTTTACATATATTTTATCTATTACACCTGACACAGGCGCCGTGAGCTCCACCCGAGCAACGGCATTTTCGGCTGCCTCGAGCTGGCTTGTAACTTCTACAAGCTTTTGCCTATTTTCAGAAATATCAGCACTGAGTTTTTCTGCAAACTCATCTTCAATCTGTTGAATACGTTTCGTGGTCAACATCATTTTCATCGGCAGCGTATGCAGTTCAGTTTTAAGGCGCGCATGGTCTTCTTTGGCTTCCGCCATTTCACGCTCAATTTGCCGTAGATCTGCAGCTCTGGTATATCCTTGCTTGACGACTTTATTCAACATCTTGCGCTCATTGGAGTAACTGGCAATTCTTTCATTCAGAGCTGTAATCTGATCTTTAATGCCATTAATCTCCTGCTCGTAGGTGTCTCGCTCAATCACTAGCAATGCAACAGCATTAGTGCGATTTAACTTGCGTGTAATAAATTGCTTCATTTGATCTTGGAGCGCAGCTTGGAACTGGGGAGAGTTGAAGTCACTCCTCGATAGAAGCTTGTTCTGATCGCTGAGACCTTCAATCGTAAACGTCTCAGCTCCTTTTTGTTCCGCAAATAGTCTTGCTTGTGTTATAGCGAGGGTCTCTTGCTGTGCCTGCAAACGATTTCGAACAGATCTGCGGTCCACATCATCGAGTACAACAAGCACGTCACCTGCTTTGACGCGCATCCCCTCTTTTACGAGTATTTCTGAAACAACGCCACCCAACTCGTGTGAGATCTCCTTGGATTTACCCTCCTTGATGACTTGTCCTTGAGCAATGACGGCACCACCAAGCGGCACGAGAACGGCCCATCCGCCGAAAAAGACAAAGAACAGCACGAATAACGAAGTGCCAATTTTTTTTAAGCTGTTAATGCTCGTGACACTTTGTAGAACTGCTTCTTCTTGATAGTTAATCATTCGCTCCGACACTCTTGTTGGACGCTATGAGGCGGGCGATCTGGTTTGTATCAACGGTAATTTTTGGTTTAGGCCTGGTACGCTGATAATTACGGATACCAGCTAGAGATTTGACCTTCCCCCGCTCTTTTTTCTGCTGAACAAGTTCAGGTTTCTTATGATAAAGCTCAGGCAGTTTCAACACGCTTGAGCTGGATCCGAACTCTACTAATTCTCCGTTTTTGAGCCTTAGCGCTTTGTCGGCTATATTCATGAGGTACTCTCGATGAGAAATCATGATTACAGTTTTGCCCCGTTTTGCTGCAGCAAGAAGAGAGTCGCGTAGAGCTTTTGATGCTTTAACGTCTAAATTTGTATCAGGTTCATCGAGCAACAGTACCGGCGGATCTCGGAAGAATGCCCGTGCCAGCGCTATGCGTTTTATTTGACCACCTGAGAGACGAACACCCCCAGCACCAATAATCGTATTATACCCATCCGGTAGAGAACCGATGAAAGCGTGGGCTCCCGCCAGACTGGCGGCATCTATAATCTCATCATCGTCCACATTTGGGTCAAAACGGCTGATGTTCGCTGCAATTGTTCCATGAAAGAAACTGGGATCCTGGTCAATATAACCGAGAGATGCACCAAGCTGACTTGGATCCCAGTGATGAATTTCATAATTGTCGTAGTGTACAGTGCCGCCATTTGGTGCATTGATACCTGCAAGAACCCTGAGAAGGGTTGACTTACCTGCGCCGCTGGGGCCTACAATTGCCAGAATTTCACCGGGTATAGCTGAAAAAGAAATGTTGGAAAGGATTCTTTTCCCATCTGTGGACCCTTCCGCGATATATTGAATATTAGAAACGAAAATCATGCCAACAAGGTCAGGCAGGCATAGTGGTTCTATTGAGTCTTTTTCCAAATCACTCAGGACGACTTGCAGCCGCTTCCAAGCCTCACGTCCGGTGGTTAGCTGTTGCCAACTACCAATGAGATGCTCAATCGGCTGCAAAGCACGACCAGTAATAATGCTTGCTGCAAAGATCATACCAGCTGACATGGAGCCGATTATTGCCAGATATGCGCCTGTACCCAACAGTAAGACTTGCAAGAATTGACGTATAAACCTAACCAAACCGAAAAAATTAGCATTAATGCCATTAACCTGGTCAAGATCGTAAGAAGATTGAAGTGCGACACTTTTCCAGCGCCCCAATAGCCCTGGGCCTAAGCCTAATGCGCGGACATCATCTATGCGTTGTACGGTATCACTTACATGACGACCCGCATCAATCTGTCCACGACGTGCATCTTCCTGGCGTTTATTGGTCATGGTCTGGTTTAAGATCGCAACGCCGATCAAAATAGCTGCGCCGATAACACCGAGCAGACCGAGAATCGGGTGAACGAGAAATAGCACAATGAGAAATATCGGTGCGAAGGGAAAATCAAAAAGACCAATAAAGCCTCGGCCTGCGAGGAGTTGCCGTAAGATGACAACATCAGCTAAGTGTTGGGAGGTTGTTCTTGAACCAATCTTTGGATTGTTGATTGTATTTTTTGCTAGTTTTGAAGTTGCAATGAGGTCTAAATGGGTGCTCATGCGTTGAGCAACACGCGAGCGTAAACTCTCCATCACGCCGAATATAGCTAATGTTACCGCAACCAAAAGCGTCAGATAAATCAAGGTATCGATACTTTGTCCAGGGATGACACGGTCGTAGGTCTGAGCCATATGCAACGGCATCGCCAACATTAGTGCATTTGCTATAACAGAGAAGAACAATAGCCAAGATAAATAGGGTTTAAGTGACAATTGTTGATTGGAAAAGTCGTTTGACATGAACTTATTTACCATTTCCCTATGCAAAATATGACTAGCCAATCTTTTTAGAGACGCCAAAGATCGAAAATCCACTTAAAGATAGATGCAAATTTCTAATACAACTAAGTATACCTTAGAGGGCTAAAAGCTATATAACGAAAGAAAGGCCCTCAACATATAGGACCTTTCTTGCCTGCAGTCTTAATAGTTCCTTAACTTTGTTCAAGCAAAATAAACCCATCGGTTGATCCTGGTCACTATTTACATAGCTGGAGAGGCCATATTCGTGGGTATCGATGTTATGGGGGGGGTATTTTGACCATTCACAATTTCTTACATAATTGGTAGACATTCAATGCACTCGTAGCAAACGAGAACCACTTTTGCATAAAATTCAACAATTTACAAATAATGGGGGTCCGCAGAATGGCGTCAGCCTCTGCTGTGCGCGACAAATCTCAGTCAGCTCCATTCTTGATACTGTCTGATCAAATATTGCGAGATAAGGGTTCTTACGCACTGTGTCGGAGTCGATTTCAGAACGAATAGGCCTAGCTGAAAAATGCGCTAGTGTTTTTTCGAGGTGACTCACGATATGGGATCTCTCGACTTCGACCCCTGAGGGTGAATGCTTAATTTGATATTGGGCTGAGTAACATCTAACACTGATTATTGAACATTGATCAATACCCCCCTGCAGCAAGGGTACCTGACATGTGCTCCTGTTCACTAAAATAATGAATCATGTGAACCTATTCCGCTTTTACTTATTTTTTTGTTGTGATTTGTGCTGCTGAAGTACAGTGTTAAATAAGAAACATAATTTCACTATTTATCGAATACTGAAAATACTATATATCCTTGATTCTACGGAGAGGTCATAGTTATGGATAACGATGAATCATGACAGTTCTTGAACCTGTTACAGATACGAAGTAATTAAAAGTAAGCCATCTGCAACTCGCCAAGAGAACAATATCATGCTAAATACTATGACCAGATTTCTAATATATCCCCTGGCAATATTTATCTCTCTGACCGGCTGTGAGGATTCACCTACAGTCAATATTACAGCCGACCCAGAAGTTGTAACTCAAAATAGTTCAACCACACTAGAATGGAGCAGTACGGATGCCACTGACTGTATCGCCTCAGGTGACTGGTCAGGCAGTAAAGAACTCTCAGGAAATGAAGTAATAAGCAATATACAGAAAGAGAGCACATTCGAGCTCACATGCACGGGTATTGAAGATAACGAATCGGCCAGTGCCTCGGTAACTGTGAAGATTGATACACCACCAACAACAGTCTCTCTTTCTGCAACTCCAGCAAATGTTTCATTCAATGGCTCAACCACTCTGAGATGGGAGAGTAACGCAGATAGCTGCATGGCATCCGGCGCCTGGTCGGGTGAGAAAAACCCTACGGGAGAAGAAGTTCTAACCTCACTGACAGTAAGCAGCACATACAACCTATCTTGTACTGGTTCAGGAGGCAATGCTGAGAATACCGTTTCGGTTTCAGTTGCAGGTCCACCCGTTAGTAATGACCCTGGAACTGAAGATCCTGTTACTGAGGATCCCGTTACTGAGGATCCTGTTACTGAGGATCCTGTTACTGAGGATCCTGTTACTGAGGATCCTGTTACTGAGGATCCTGTTACTGAAGATCCTGTTACTGAGGATCCCGTTACTGAGGATCCTGTCACTGAGGATCCTGTCACTGAGGATCCTGTTACTGAGGATCCTGTTACTGAGGATCCTGTTACTGAGGATCCTGTCACTGAGGATCCTGTTACTGAGGATCCTGTTACTGAGGATCCTGTTACTGAGGATCCTGTTAGTGACGAAAACACACCTTGCGGCAATGAAGAATTACAGAGAGTTCGTTATCAAAGCCCAACCGCTGAATCATTAGAGGCCTGCATTCAAGAGGTTCAAGTTCGCGAATGCACTCAGCAGGGACTATCTCCATGGAGTGGTAGCTTTGAATATGTCAGCTGTATTGCGCAACCAAGCAATGCGAACAGCCTGCCTCGGTGGCAATGGAATCAAATAGAATATGCCGGTGGTTTTCGGGTAATGGGTGGAAAAGTTGGGGATGGCGACAATTCAATCCTCGCTTACTCACCAGGCCCATTTACAATAGATGAAGCAAAAAACACAATTTTCATGGTAACCCATGCCTATGAGCAAGGTTTTGGTGAGATCAATCTACCAGCGCTTACAGTTAGTGATAATCCGCGCGATTTTAAGCAAGCAAACACTGTAGTCCAGCGATTTCAAGATATCTACCAGACCGAACGCGATGTTACTGGCATTGATAGCTACTTCAGGGTAACCGGCCTACTACAGCTTAACAACCAATTAATCGTCAACTACATGAATTGGTACGATGCGTCAGGAAAAGAAACCGATACAACAATGGTTTTTAAAGACGCATCTAATTTACAAGAGAGTCAGTTGACTGGTCCTTTTCAAATGCAGGGCAAAGCACATGCAGGTGGATGGATCTCACCGATACCTGCTGAATGGCAAGCAAAATTAGGCGGCACCCATATCAGTGGAATGAGTCAGGGTTCAATTATTTCCAGACTTTCCGTAGGACCATCAGCATTTGTCTGGACACCTGAAAATGGTTTACTCAGCGCAAGTGAGGGTGGCCCTATAGAGACCATCACTGCACTGGATTACTCAATGCAACATATCCTTTATGATACCAGCTTATATGACATAGAAGCAGTTGATAGCAGTGGCATTCTATACAACCGAATCGATGGTAAAAATCATCTATGGACGGTATCAAGTTCCGCTGGATATGCCTTTATCATCCCAGGAACCTCAACTTACCTGGTTGTAGGCCATTCTGCTGGCCATGAATCTGGATTGGGATACAAAATTACTCAAGACAACGGCCGCTTGTGCGGCGGACCATGCCCCTATGCAGCTAATGACCATTACAACTACTACTGGCTGTATGACGTCAACGATATGGTATCTGTCATTGAAGGAAACATTGAACCCTGGGAAGTACGCCCCTACGACTATGGTGTATTTGATACCATTGGCAGTAACAAGACCTTGACGGGTGCTTATTACGATGTCGACGACGACCTGCTATATGTTGCATTGAAAAACGGCGATCCAATTCCTACTTACGACAAACCGCCGCTCTTTTTGGCCTACCGTTTAAATCTCAATAATAACGGCCAATAAGAAGAAGTATTCCTGGGGTAAAGATGCACCCAGGGACACCCAATAAACATTCTTAACGTGACATATTTATATGTAACTATTCACAAACAGTCTGTGAATCACTAATTAACGACACCTAAAGATCACCTGTTAATTGACATGGATTGCTTGAGGTTAAAGAGACAGGATTATAATTTACAACAAGACTAAATAGTCAAATAATACATCTTCTCTAGAGCAGTTGGTGGGGCAGGGCCCCACCCTACCAATCTGAATTGACCCTTCTCCATCTACAAAGTGTAGGGTGGGGCCCTGCCCCACCAATACCTGCTGACAATCCACAAGAAGCCAAACCTAACACTCTTTTAATTTTTTACTCACACAACAGTAGACTGTATTGAGCTATCAGGTTTACATTTATAGTTTTGATTTAGAGATCTGAATCTGATCCTTATAGCAATCAACGCAGTCATTACAAATCCCCAGAACTACTCTTACGCACATCCAATAAATAAATATATATATAATTTTCTAATGTTGGATATCCCGGATATGCTGGAAATTGTTGAGCAAACTGGAAGTCACATTATTCTTTGAATAGATGTTGCATCAGAACTGTCGCCTCATGACGAGCAGGTGCCACCTGCTCAAGACGATGCAGTAGTGTCTTGCTGGCATCGGGTGCAGTCTTTGATAATACACTGGCAAGTTTTATTAATGGGAAATAGGCGGGTGAAAAATCAGGACTTGTTTTTAACACTGTAAGGAGTGGTTCCTCAATGTTATGTAGAAGTGTATAAGGATCCATCGATCGCTGAGATTCTGTTCCAGTTATTATAAAGCTGTCTCTCGCTAACCAATATGCAGATAATCTACTGTGTGCCCTGGTTGAGTTTGCTTGAAGAATATCCTCAGGTTTTGCCTCTACCCCGTGGATTACTTCCAAAAGCAGTTCAGAGGGTTTGCTTTCTGCACGATAGACATAACCAGGTGCCTGATATAACAGTATCGGGTGATCATCACTATTCACAGGGCCAGGTCCTGCAAATCTCTTTAATGCCAGACCGTTCCCCAGATAACTTCCTGGAAGGGTTAGTGGTTCGTGTAGACGGACTTCCCGTAGGGCGTTGTAGTGCGATTTCTGTTTGACACGCCGGTTCAGCCAGTCGCTTTCAATACGGATATCTTTTTTACTTCCTATCAATCCAAGTATCGGTGCATCCACACTGTAGTGAGCCAACCAAGCGCTACCTTTTGGGTAAACATCCAAAAAGGTACGGATGATGGTATTTAAGGTCTGGCGATCCAATTGGTAAAGCGGCAGCCATTGACAAAAAAGCCCATCAGTTGATAGCAGATCCTTAATTTTTACAAAATGTTCACGAGTATAGAGGCTGGCAGCGCCATCTCGTGCAGGATGGAACAGGTCGGCTATAACCACATCATAACTATGACCTGCTGATGCTACAAAACGTCTGGCGTCTGAGCTTTTTAAACGCAACCTGTCATTATCACTGAGTATGCCTGTTGACTCGGTAAAGTAAGGTAATAGCTCAAGTACCTCGGGGATCAATTCAATTGCATCCGCTTCGAGATCGGGGTATTCAGCAGCAGCAGCAAAAGTTACGCCTGCTCCAACTCCCAGAAAAAGAGCCTGTTTCGGATCAGGGTGAAGTAACAAGGGAATATGTCCTTCCCGCCGATCAGAATAGAGTGATGATGTTCCCCCCATTTGGAAGCGGTCATTCACCTTCAGGTGAAGGTGGCCCTGTTGATCGGAAACTACAGAGACCGAGGCCATGATCCCATCCCTATAGGCTACCAATTCACCCCCTGTAGGGATGGATACTATACGTAGACTGGTGGGGATTAACATCAGGATGAGCAGACTCCCGACTGGTGTAAACGTATACCAGGAGGGTTGTCTGTTCAGCAGAATAAAGAGCATGAGATAACCAGCTGCAATCAGAATAAGCGTCATTTTTGCGCCCATCATAGGCAATAATAGAACACCGAAAACCAGCGGTGCCAGGGCACTACCGAAGGTGTTGATAGCCACGGCCCGACCAATGGTAGTACGAGGGCCGCGAACGCATTGCATCAAGTGGCTGAACAAGGCACCGATTGCCAGAGTAGGCGGAAGAAACACAAATACAGCGATTGTGATCTCTGTAAACAGCGATGATGCATACCCTTTATCCAGCAACATGCTCATCCAGTGGTGGAACGGTTGTGAGAAAAACAGCATAACAGCTGTTACTGCTACACCTAATGCAGTAAGGGTGATCAGTTGAGCGGTAACTTTGTCTGGGTCTCTGTTCCGGGCGTAATTGTGATAGAACCCAGCTCCAATCGATGTCCCCACCAGATAGATTACTAGTAAAAGAGCAAAGGTATATACTGTATTTTCCAATATTTGATTAAGAACCCGTATAACAACGACTTCAAGGCCGATACCCAGCATACCGGTTACGAAAAATACTGAGAGTTGCGTGTTAGAAATATCAGACCTTATAGAATGGCGTTTACCTATTTCTTCGATAGGCACATTTGCCACAACATCTGGAGTTCTATATTTATTGTTTAGTGCAATTGCTGCGATGGCACAACAAAAATTGATTGTCGCCATCAGCAGACCGGTTTTGAGATATCCATATTCAGGAGCGATCAGGAACGTAGTCAGCACAACACCAATCGCTGCGCCAAGGGTATTCGCACTATAAACGCCTCCCACTACCCAGCCATCGCTGCGTATTTGCGTCATCCATCTTTCCAGGGCTGGCAAGGTTGCCCCCATAACGAAGGTAGCCGGCAACAGAGTGACTATTGGGAGGCTAAAGGCAACCATCCAGTGCTCAACTGGTGAAGGATCACTACCCAGCCAGATCACAGCATGATTACTCAACAGTGGTAGGAAAAAGGCGAGTCCCATAGCCCAAAGGCCTGCAACCATTTCCAATACCCCATACCAAAGAGCTGGTTGTTTGGTTCTTCCAATTGGGCCATGTAAAGTCCAAGCTCCCAGGGCCATACCAATAAAAAACGCAGAGAGGACGGCCAGTACTGAGGGCATTTCATGACCCAATGCCATTGTGAGCGTTCGGGTCCAAATCATCTCATAACCTAGCCCGGCAATACCGGAAACTGTAGCTATGAGTAGCAGTAGTGCTTGAATCTGTCTAGCTGTTGCCATGTAGATACAGAATCTCAGTTTCTAATAACATGAATTATTATTAAGCTTGTATTTCGAACTATTATTAATTGTTATGGATAAGTGATTGAAGAGGGCGGTAAAGAAAGTGAGCGGCCCCTCCATCCGTGGAGGAGCACTCACATGCAGTCGGCTAAATTACTCCAACTCTCTTCACTTTACGTGAATGAAGATAGGATTAGAGTAGAACCATAAATCTGCATAGGCTTCTGCAACCTCGTCCAACTTGCTGGTTGTCGCTCTATCGATTTTGCTCTCAATGACATGATCGAGGATATCTTTAAACATGTAACTGGAAAGCTCTTCACCACTCATGTTGTAGAGATTGTCTTCGGCTTCGGAGTCAGCCAGTGGATTAGCCTCTGCATCAGTTTCGAATGGTACATCCGCAGGAAGGTTAGTACCACGCAACCGGAAGTACATATCTTTATCAGCTTTAAACTTGTAGACAAAGGTCATGTTACCGTTGCTCTTAAGGCCATCTTCTCGTTCGAAGGTGGCAACCACCGCTGTAGACTCATTCGTCTCTTTTGAGTAGTCAGGATCGGACGGATCAACATAGCCTGTAACTTCGCCACCAATTATATCTATATGGTCAAGTTCCGGCATATTAAGCGGTTGGCTGATACCAACTTGCGCCAGTGATGGATTCTCCATATCGAGTGGGCAGTTATTTGTACCAACAGGATCACGAAGCTTGATTTTGAGGGTGACAGTAGAGCCACGCTTGGCTTCGATAGTTTGTCCCATAATCACTTTGTTGCGAACATTTCGACTGTCTTTTGCACTCGCAGTAAAATTGAGCTTATCGATCAAATCACCTTCAACATGCCAACTGGCACCTGAGCGAAGTGAATCGAAAACAGCCTCTTCCGGAATGTTACTTTTTGTATTCATGTAAGTGTAGATCTTCTGATATTCACCAGGCCAGAAGTCACTACCACCGGTACTCCAATGGTTATGAAAATCGGAACTGGCAAAGTTCCACCAGTGACGCCCCTCACCCAGCATCGCATCCCACAGGCCACCTAGTGTAGCGGTATACCAGCCGACGCCACCGTAAGTGCCACCACCATCGGAGCTTGTGCCAAAACCGCGTGAACCTGATGTTTGATGACCTGGTGCACCTTCGAAACCAAAAGCTACGTCAGGACCAGCATTGTTCCAGTTGCGAAAATCAGCGATGGTGTAGCTGTTAGCTCGCTCGATGTGAGCTGGAATCACCCATGCATCAGCTATCCCTGCTTTTTTCAGTGCTTGCATGAAAGTAACACCAGCTACAGCATCTTCAGCTGTCTCATTGGTCTTTTCTAATGGACCATAGGAAGCAAGAATACTTACTTCACCGTTACGGCTAGTATCGTCGTCACTTTTATCAAATCGATATTCAAATTCACTGATTGCAGTTGCTTCTTTACCATATTGGTGGATTGCAGTAGAACAGTGCTCATGGCTGGGGACATTCCACTCCAATCCATTGATTACAATTTTCTTAGGGTATTTTACACGCGCTTCCTGAATATCAGGAAAAACGTAATCACGGAGACTCTGCCAACGCCACATCTCCTGGTGCTCACCTGAGTATTCCACATCGCCAAGAATAGGGTTTTCAGGGTAGATGTTTACGTCATCCCAATATTCACCGTTTCCGTCACGGTTTCGTTCACCGCCATGTTCTGAGTTTGCCCACCAATCGAGATAGTTGGAATTTTTCTCCATTACATCTTCGAAACGATAACTTCCATCTGTGTAGTAGCTGTGCTGATGAAAGTCACCTGCTTTCCATTTCAATTTACTTCTGCTTTCACTTGTTTTGCTATTATCTTTTTCTTCTGCCTGACTTTCCTCTTCAGAACACTGCTCTTGGCACTCATCCTGACTAGAAAAAGCTGTTGTTGGGGTTATTGATAAAACTGTAAATGATCCACCAAGTGCCATTGTGATGGCTGTTGCCAACAAACGTGTCTTTATACGACGCACCGTTTTCATTCTATTTACTCCATAATGTTGCTATTTTTACTACTCATAACTTCTTCATTACTGAGTTACGAAACATGCAGAGTTTGATGGATATAAAGCGGGATATATTCAGTGGTAATGTGTAGCTGTTTTCCATCAAGGACCCGCAGCTAGATGATAGGGATAATGACGTGCAGTTTGGTGACAGATGCATGAACAAAACTTGATAAAAAACAGCAGAAATAATAAATTTTATTTAATAATTACGCGGAATTGATTTGGGTCAATGTGAGAATGACAAAAACACTAGGTTTTGATTTATAACTAGACTAAATACTATGACAACTATTTGAAATTATTTTTTAGTAAATAAATATTTGTATTAAACATATACAAACATATGGATATTATATTTCCTTATTACATTCCTAATTCGGCTTGTTAATCTAAATCCTGGATTTAGTAATATGCAGGTTAGGAGTGCAACTTATTGTCTGATTGGTGGGGCAGAGCCCCACCCTACCCAGCCGGATAAGAATTGGCCCTTCCCCACCTACCTGTCGTACTAATCTTGCTGGGCGGGGCCCTGCACTACCAATGCCTGCTGATAATCCAACAAATGCCATACCTAACACTCTTTGAATTTACAAACTCTCACAGTAGCAGACTTTATTAGACTATCAGGTAAATTAGTATAGTTATGGTTTAGAGATCTGAACCTGGTCTGTAAAGCTGTACTGTTGAGCATTACCAACAAGCTTCACCTGATAACTCTTCATGCCATTAAAGCTCTCCCCTCTCTTTTCAGTAATTTTCACAAAGGTATAAGGAGAATCCAGTTTAGGATCAAGCCCTTCTGTCGGACTTACTTGATCCCAATCAAGACTGATACCTACATTTCCTTCAAGTACAAAGTAGTGGATACCATTACGGACTGCGACTTCACCTCGGTGATCGTGACCTGAGAAAACCGCAACCACTTGACCATCTTGTTCGAAAATACTACGTACAACGTCAGCATTCTTAATCGTATGCGCCTCTGTAGTATCACGATGTAAAACCTGATGTGCAAATACCACTGTAGGGAGGTTGTTAGCAGCAAGATCAGCAGTCAACCAATCCAACTCTTGCTGAGGTATCCAAGCATCTTTCCAGCTCCAGAAAGGTGCACTTGGATCCTGCATATCAAAGGGCAGATGTGGCTCTGCAACAGTGTAGTCTGCATCCAGGACAACGAAGTGTACACCGTTCTGGTTGAATGAATAGTATGTCTCACCATCGGGTATACCACTATTTTTTATGTATTCCAGAAAATCGTTCCGATATAGATTATCGAACTCATGGTTACCCAAAACATGATAACGTGGGCCTTTAAAGCCCGCATATATCGTTTCTATCTCATCAAGGTTCTGGATTGGATCTTTGCCGTCTACCAGCGTATCAACATAGTCACCCAATTCGATAACAAAATCGGCTTTTCTGTTCATGACTTTCACGAACCGTGTCATCTTATCCAGGGCCGCAGAGTAGGTGCGAGAGGATGTATTTATTTTATTCGTATGGTGAATGTCTGTAATAATGCCAAAGCTTACATTTGCTCTACTACAATTATTTTGATATTTACAGTCGTGATTCTCATGACTTCCGGCATTTGCAATACCGGATCCAAGCACTACAGAAAATACTATTGTCAAAATACTCTTCATGATCAATACCTCATCTTAGATTATTTAAGATTTAATCAGTCACATATAATTATGTTTTATAATCATTCCAATGAAATAAATTGTTATCATTTTTAGATCAATCGGAATGTGGTAAACACTACGCATAGGTTATTACCAGCACATTATTGATATCTGATATTTGTGTTGTTTTTTTAGAAGTGAACTAAGTCTAAACACACTGGAAGAGTTCAGCTGTACTGCTGATCTTGATAGATTATTCACAAGGTTACTAAACAGTTGATTTGTTGATCATTTCATCTGACATACTTTGCGGAGAAAAGAAGTATGTACCGCATGACATCTACTTAACATAGAAGTTTATGTAATAATTGTGTAATAAATGGGTATTTGGGTTCATCCACAAATTCTTTCGAAGATTAGTAGAGCCAGTTTTATGACATATTGTCATTGCAATTACTCCGAACCACTCTTACACACATACCATTAATTATTTAATATATAGATATTTATATTTTTCAAATGTTTGATACCCCGGAATGTCGCATGTTAATTAACATGGATTGCTGATGATAAAGAGACTGGATTATGATTTATAACAAGACTAAATAGTTGAATAATCCATCTTCTCTAGCGAAATTGGTGGGGCATGGCCCCACCCTACCAATCTAAATTGAACTTTCTCCATCTACAAAGTGTAGGGTGGGGCCCTGCCCCACCATTACCTGCTGACAATCCATATAAAGCCAAAGTTAACACTCTTAAAATTTTCTAACTCTAACGTAGCAGACTGTATTGAACTATAAAGTTTACATTTATAGTTTTGATTTAGAGATCTGAATCTGATCCTTATAGCAATCAACGCAGTCATTATAAACTCCCAGAACTACTCTTACGCACATCCCATAAATAAATATATATATTTATAATTTTCAAATGTTGGTTGTCACGGAATGCCATGCTAAGTCAGATCAGAAAAAAAATCATGACTGCCTCGGTATATCACCTGAACATCAGTGCCCTACTATATACTCTCAATTCCCATAGCATGCTTGACAACATACGTTCAATGACCTAATTGTTTAAATTATATTACCTATAATCAAATCTCATGTATGGATTAAGGTTTTATAAACAACCGCGTGGGTGGGGTTATGTTTGTTTGGATCCGCCTTTGGACTCTTCTTAATAATTCCCAAACATCATGCAATGTCTAATATTAAAAGTATTCTATCTACTAACACTTCTATTGTCGTTGTCCATACTAGCTGGGTGCAATGATTCCGATAGCGGGGAAAATGATTCAACTGCAACGATATCTGGCCGTTTAGTCACCAATACGGCTTCAGATGAGTCATCCACTGCCTGCCCTAGTGCCGCGGTAAAAATCTTAGTTTTTCGTGGAGACGAAACCATTTCACAATCCAATATTACACAGGAATGTAATTTTGAGGTTGATATTCCTGCTGAGACTCCAGTCTCTCTCAGGCTCGTAGACAGTTCAGGAAGCGATCTTGGCGTACTTGTCTACGATAATCCTCGCATCAGTCAAGGGGGACGGCTGGAGGAGTTCATCGATCAATTCCAGCTGCCATCGGACGCAACTGAAGAGATCGGCAACATCCTACTGTTGCCTGAGCATGCAGTAGCACTTCTCCAACGAAACCCATTGCAAACTCAAGATAGTGATGGCGATGGTGTGGTGGATGCAATAGATGCTGATTTCAAAGTATTAGAATTAATCTCTAATCAAGATGTTGATAACGACGGCATTGAGAACGAGAGTGACAACTGCCCCTATGAATCAAATCCAGGCCAGGAAGACAGTAACCAGGATAGCAAGGGTGGCGCCTGCTCCTTTCCGCCAGAAATGCCGCTATACGGCCAATTGACTCTGAGCCTGGTCAAAAAACTGGCCACACAGGAAGAAGTCCAGGCAATCATTGATGATCCCGCACTTCTGGATTCAACCCTGTTGGGGGTATCAGAAGATGATCCCAATACCATTGTATTTGGACCCATACCACAAGGAGGTAATTGGGTTATCACTCATAATCAGAAGGTTATGATTGACCCTGATGGTTACTTTACCCTTGATCCAATATCAGATTCCGATTCCGGGCTTGCTGTTGTCGTTAGAGAACCAACGGCTGATAAGCCACTTTTCACCTTTCCTCTGCATACATTGAGTAGCGACGCCTTGAACCCAACGGTGATCGACATCAAGGGCACCTTCCCAAAACCATGCGGTATGGATGGGGACGTTTGTCACAATCCAGTTTCTGCTGCAAAAAACGAAACATTACATCATGCCAAACATGAACATACAGATTTACCTCAGATACTACCATATGAAGAGCAAGGTGATGAGGGTGTCTCTGGTAATTGCAAAGAGGATTACAATACCTATCCCTGTTGTTTGGACTATGACGGCCCCCTGGCGGGTCCCGATGCTGAACCGCAAACAGATTCAGTGACGGAAGTCCAAGTCTACCTAGGCTCCACCTGCCATGAATCTGTACTGCACAACTGCTGCACAAATGAGCGGGGAGACTTCGCCTATCGTGCCGTGGAGATTTTAAGAATATTCTCTGATGATATCGATGAGTTATATGAACCAATCGGCTGTCATGACAATCATAAAAAAAGAAACTGCCAATGGATTGACTATGACACCGAGCAGAGAGGCCTTTATCTATCAGCCACCTCTCCAAGCATCATTCAACGTTCCGCGCGATACCAAGAGAATACTCGTCCACAATCAGGCTCACTATATATCGAAAATATCGTTGTAGCTTGTGGAGAAGAGAAAACACTCTACCTATACAACAACACCTGCAGAAACGAAACGGTCATCCACTTTGAACGTAATATCGGTGGCTCTGCAAAACTCAATGGCGACGGCGTTGAAATTGAGAGGGAAATTCCCGCAAACGAACGCGCCAATCCGTTGGTTATAAAACATTACAAAGATGGCGTAGACACTTTTATCTTTCAACGATCCATAACCTACACAGCGCCCTCGGAGGCAGGCTCTGCCGATGCCATTTCAGTACAGGCTGGAGGCATTCATCGACGTGTCAATATCGAAGTAGTATGTGATAACACGGTTGTAGAGGATCCCCCACCAGAAGAGGAAGAGGAAATCATACAGCCGCCACCGGCAACCACTCCTGAAATTGACGTACCCGAACAGACAGCATTCCTTTTCGATCACTACATTGGTGAGTCACCCTGTCCTCAGGAGATTGGTCAGCTCACTATCGGCAATAGTGGCGATGGCAGTTTGAGCTGGAGAATTGAGAATAGTATCCCATGGCTGAATGTAACGCCAACCAGTGGCGTGGCTCCCTCCACCGTATCACTTCAATTCAATTGCAATGTAAGTGGCCCTGGCAATCTCAGTGGAAGCTTTACTATTGTATCGGATAACGCAACAAACACTCCGGTATCAATTCCTGTGGGCGGAACGGTTCACTAATGGAAATCGATAGACAAGCAAATTGGGCATTGCAATTAACCGCCTGCTTCAATGGAAGACTGACCATTAATCAGATTGACCAGATCACAAGTGCAAGCCGCAATTGACTACAAAGTACCTATAGTCCTTTGTATAGGAGAAACATAATACCCTGCATGGTACTGGTAAAGGAGCCCGTAAAAGAATTTATACATAGGACAATAATTTAGTACTCAATAGTATTCATTCTATGTATTTTTAAGTTACTATTTCCTTTTCGTCTCTATTGCTCACTGATATCTATTTCCACCATCACTCGTCGTCAACTGAAAAAACAGTCCAACCATATTATTAAAATGCGACTCAGACCATAAACATCGCTTCATTTATGATTCATATCATTGAGATGTATAGACATTACCTCCGGAGTCGGAGTCGAATCTAGAACGGAAATGCTTACTAGAGAAATGCACTTACTATTTTTCGAGGTGATTCACGATATAGGGACTCTCGACTCCGACCCCTGATTTCCATTATGCTAGAAACTGTCTTTTGCAATGTTTATAGGGATATACTTATGCAGAATAAATTCAAAAACGCTTTAATTATAATCACTCTTGTGATTCTAAGTGGTTGCTCCACTTCCCCAAAAAGTGACTCTATTTCAGACAATAATCGTCAATCAAACGAGTATGCTACTAAGTTCGGAGCAAATTGGCATGAATTTTGGGAATCTCCAATTGGCAAAATATTTTTGTTTTCGATGACTGGACGCTATCCCTTAAATTTCTAGGCAATAATTATATCCTACACATGCTTTTCTGGATCTATGCAGTAAAGTTTTGGTTTATCACCATAGTCTCGATAGTGATAATCAGTTCAAAATAGTCATACCTCTGGTACCGTATTTTTTAATCTTTCACTTTCTGCATCTGTCAGAGATTTTATTCATGCCTGAACGGGAATCGGTGAGAATGTTATTACCAACAAGTCTGACAACTTCTGAAATAAATACGAGTAGAAAAGGAAAACACGAATACTGAGATCCGGTTTTATGGGTTCATGGTGGGCCATGAAGGATTACTCAGCTGCACCTCGCCCTTCGGGATGGAGTTGTTGTGCTCCCACAACCTGCCTCGCTATGCTTAATGTCGAACCTTCGATCAATGGATTAGGGGTACGCAAAAAGAGATTCCAGACCTTATTTATCTAATATGATACCGAGACGCAAATCAATTGATTCAGTGAGCGCTGTCTTCTCTATTGACGCATTGAGAACCTTTCGCGCACTTTACTGTTTAACGTATAGTCACTAATCCATTTATCACCCCGCTACGGCTAATCATGACGATTAACCACCGCTTGAACTAAACGTATACCGGCTGGTGTTAAATTTGCGATCTAATAATGCCTATCCATCGGGTCAGGTGTGATAGTTACAAGCACTGGAAGATGAGGCTGTCCGGCTCGGGGTTGAACGCTTCAAAGAGTAACAGTCAATTGAATCACTGGTGACTGTTTACAGCCTATAGCTTTCTGTCATGCCTGCCATGACGAATATGAAGGACCTCGACTACATCTTTGCTAATGAGATAGAGGACTCGATAATTGCCGATGATCAAATGCCGGATACCCAAACGTATATCCAGGTCCTCCGGTGCAATGGGGCATCGTTCTGCCAGGGTATCGAGTTTTTCAATGGCTGAGATCATATCCAGATACCAGCTAACGGCATTCTTGGGTGACTCTTCGGCTATTTGCAGATAGCGTTGTTCGAGATCGTTTTCGGCTGTGGGTTTTATATCTACTCGGTATTTTCTCAACGTTTAATACCGTGCTTCGCTTCGAATCCTGTTGAAAACTCACCTAGTGGTCTTCCCTCTTCTGACAGTGCCTGCCGTATATTGATAATGCTCTCTGCATAGTCAGCCAGCTCTGCCATTTTTTCATAGGTTTTCGCATCCTGGACGACCACGGCAGCCTTGCCGTTTACGGTGAGGATCTCCGGGCGTTTGGTCTTGGCCAGTCGCTTGATATGTTCGGCAGGTTTTCGGCTGAAGTCCGTCACGGTATGGATATCGGTGCTATTGAACATTGCATTCCCCAAAACAGATTAAAAACATATTATTCTCTGTTTACACCTTTTCGTTTTTTTGATCAAGAACTGTTACGGCCATCCACCAGTAATCAGGACAGGCACCATTTAGCATTGGAAGGCGTTTTTCACGGCCAGCGGTGCGGCCCTGGAAGGCTTCAGTCAACCGGTGTTGTTGACTGAGCTGCGCTAGCCCTTTCTTCACCTCACAAATCTGCCCCCTGCCCCGGCAGGGGTCAAACACTCCAAAAAAGTATTATCTGGCTACACCTTATTTGGTAACGCATGGCGAAACCTTCTGATTTATGGATATTTATGGGTGCTTTTCTGGATACCTCTGATTAATCCTTGCCTTTATGGGTATTTATGGGTATTTATATGGGTATGAGCTTGAACACAGATACCCTCAATATCACCCGTGAAGTCCTCTCGCTGATTGCCGAGCTGGATGAGTTCAAGGGTGCGTGGCGCGCCCTGGGAACGCTCGCCCCGGAGCGGCTTTCAGCTCTGCGCCATGTCGCGACAATCGAAAGTATTGGCTCGTCAACCCGTATCGAGGGCAGCAGGCTATCCGACCGGGAGGTCGACCGATTACTTAGGAACATCGAGATTAAAAAGTTCGACACCCGCGACGAACAGGAAGTTGCGGGCTATGCCGAAGTCATGGAAACGATCTTCGCCCACGCCAATGACATTGATATCACAGAAAACCATGTCAAACAGTTGCACCGCGACCTGCTCGTCTACAGCGCCAAGGACGAACGCCACAGGGGCGAATACAAAACCAATCCGAACCATGTGATGGCGTTTGACGCCGAGGGCAAGGAAATCGGCATCGTGTTTGAGACGGCCACACCGTTCGACACACCCCGCCTGATGACGGAACTCGTAGCTTGGACAAGAGTGACACTGGAAGAAAAACAGCTCCACCCGCTCCTGGTCATTGCGGTCTTTACCGTCGTGTTCCTGGAAATCCACCCCTTCCAGGACGGCAATGGTCGCCTCTCCCGCGTGCTCACGACCCTGCTGCTGCTACGGAGCGGCTACGCCTATGTGCCCTATAGCTCACTGGAAAGCGTCATCGAGCAAACCAAGGAAGGCTATTACATGGCGCTACGCGGAACACAAGGCACGATCCGCACCGCCACCCCCGATTGGCAGCCATGGGTTATGTACTTTCTGCACGCTTTGCAAAAACAAAAAGCGCGCCTGGAAACCAAGATCGCACGCGAGAAAATCCTGGTCGAGAAACTGCCGGAACTCTCCGTGCAAATCCTGGAAATCGCCAAAGAACACGGGCGACTAACTATCGGTCAGATCGTTCAAATCACAGGGGCCAATCGCAACACGGTAAAAAAGCACCTGCAAGCCCTTGTAGCGGGTGGACATCTGGCTCAGCACGGCACCGGCAAAGGAACCTGGTATGGGTGTAAATAATCAGGGAAGAGAGAAGCTCGGCTGTCGAACCTGGCTTGTT
The DNA here is from genome assembly GCF_058244645.1 of Candidatus Thiodiazotropha sp. AKAK3. NCBI lineage: Bacteria > Pseudomonadati > Pseudomonadota > Gammaproteobacteria > Chromatiales > Sedimenticolaceae > Candidatus Thiodiazotropha > Candidatus Thiodiazotropha sp. AKAK3. The sequence continues at coordinate 10,729 of NZ_JBSYOQ010000017.1, read as the reverse complement.
CGAAGTCGAAGGTTCGAATCTCCTCTGTAGAAATAAAAAACCCGAACGCACAGGTCCGGGCTTTGATATTTATGTTTGGTGGGCCATGAAGGATTACTCGGCTACGCCTCGCCCTTCGGGTCGTAGTCGCTGCGCTCCCACGATCAGCCTCGCTTTGCTCCGCTGTCGAACCTGGCTTGTTCGAAGTCGAAGGTTCGAATCTCCTCTGTAGAAATAAAAAACCCGAACGCACAGGTCCGGGCTTTGATATTTATGTTTGGTGGGCCATGAAGGATTCGAACCTTCGACCAATGGATTAAGAGTCCACTGCTCTACCAGCTGAGCTAATGGCCCAATCTTAAATGGATGGTTTGGTCAATGGGCGATTATGTCGCTTCACCACCCAAACATATGAACACCCTTGTAAACAATGACTTAGGTAATCGAACCATCATTGCAAGGCATACCATTAAGCAGGCGCGAATGATGTCAGAAATGAAATATTTATTCAAGAGGGGGAGACCTGACATCCCAGTGGGAAGCAGTTTGGTTGAATCATCGATAATTATTTTTAAGCTAGTGCAACTCGTTATAGGTTCCGTACCATCCAGAGCCGACCCGTAGATCAGATCAAGGATAGATATGTTGAATATACGAATATCAGGAATAGACTTACGCTCGCGATTTAAGCTCATTTTCTTATCAAAGCAATCAGCTTGGAAATGAGTAAAAGCCTTGAATTGTTTTTCAAAGAAGCAGAAAAAATCAGTGCTCCACGGGTATTGGAATTAGGTACAAAGCGAAGTAAACCTAATCGTTCAACACTGCATAAGAATTGGGTGCCACATGCATCCAGTTATGTTGGCACTGACTTTGTCGATGGTGATGATGTAGACATCGTTGCGGACATTCACACCCTATAAAAAACGTTAGGGGAAAACGCCTTTGACATAATCATCTCTTGCTCCACATTTGAACATATTCAATACCCGTGGCTTGCAGCAGAAGAGATTTCGCGCACTTTAACCGTAGGTGGTCTTGTCGCCATACAGACACACCACTCATTTCCACTACACGCTTATCCAAACGACTATTGGCGCTTTTCGACAGAAGCATTAGAAGCACTTTTCTGTGAAAACCTAGGTTTTGAAATTACTGGGGTGTCATATGATTTCAAAAGCCATATATTTTCTTGGAGACTACCCTGGCTGACACGACATAAATGCTTTTTGAACAGCTACATTGTCGCGAAAAAGGTTAAAGATATCGGTGCAGATTTCTCTTGGCGGAACTGTTTATCGCAATAGAGCCATTTTTCAGCGCAATCTTAATAAGAGTCGAAGAATGCAGTGTCAATTTAAGAAGCTGAGATACGAATAGGGATTAATAGCGCAGGCACGAAAAACTTACAGAGTCAGTCACCAGACGGTGTCGACCCAATAAGTAAGGCATTGTTTTTATGAGAAAATATTACTGAGTAAGAAAATGGGGTGGACGATGGGTCTCGAACCCACGACCGCCGGAATCACAATCCGGAGCTCTACCAACTGAGCTACGCCCACCATTAACTGTTACCAATCTGGTTGTAATCAACAACCAGCCCTGCAGACTTGGCACGCCCGGCAGGATTCGAACCTGCTACCCTCGGCTTAGCTTACCAACTACGCCTTTCGACGCCTCTTTTCAGAGTTTGTGGTCTGGACTATCTCTTCACCGTCTCAGGCGTCACACGTATAGTCTCTACGGATCCCCGTTAGGGTTTCCTCGGGATTGCCATCAGCATGACCTGTTAAGGTTTCCCCGATACAGTGCGATCCACTTTGTGGGTTCTTGTTCCCCGCAAAGGCTCCTGTTTTGCACATCTTGATGTGCAGACTCAAAGGCCGATGCTCTATCCAAATGAGCTACGGGCGCTTAAAGGAACCTCTGATCAATTCGTGGCTCGGTGCATGCCGGCTGAAAGGCTCCGGCTCTGCGTTGAAAAACTTCGCAATAGCGAGCTATTACGTGCGTTTTTCGCCTTAATCCGGACCCTTTCATCTCGCCATGCGCTCGATCCAGAATTAATCAGATGTCCCTAAAAATTGGTCGGGGTAGAGAGATTCGAACTCCCGACATCCTGCTCCCAAAGCAGGCGCGCTACCAGACTGCGCTATACCCCGATACGCCAACCAGGTGAGCAGACTACCAACCTGGATATGCGAAGGGTGGGAATAATACTGTCGTTATCCGCTAAGGTCAATGCCGATTAGTGCGAATGCACTGACACTCTGCATCGGTTTCGGTATCATGCCTCTCCTGTTTTTATGACTGGTGGTAGTTCCATGAGTGCGAAGATATTAGATGGCAAGGCGATCGCGGCCGAATTGCGAGCAAAAATAAAGGCTGGCGTTGATAACCGAATCGCCGCCGGGCTACGCCAGCCGGGGTTAGCTGTAGTTCTGGTGGGGGAAAATCCAGCTTCTCAGGTCTATGTGCGCAATAAGCGTAAATCCTGTGAAGAGGTCGGTTTTCACTCCCAATCCTTCGATTTGCCCGTTGATACCACTCAGGCCGATCTGTTGAAGGTGATCGACCAGCTCAACGATGATGAATCCATCGACGGTATTCTGGTTCAGCTGCCATTGCCTGATCAGATCGATGAGGAGGCGGTTATCGAGCGCATTCTCCCAACCAAGGATGTGGATGGTTTTCACCCCTATAATGTAGGGCGACTCGCCCTACACATGCCTATATTACGCCCCTGCACCCCCCGCGGGATAATGACCATGCTGGAACATACCGGTCAAAAACTCGAGGGTCTGGATGCGGTGATTATCGGCCAATCGAACATTGTCGGCCGCCCTATGGCGCTTGAGCTGCTGGCAGCTCGCTGCACTATCACTGTTTGTCACAGTCGTACCAAGGATCTGGCAGGGAAAGCTCGTAGTGCAGATATCCTGGTGGCCGCAGTTGGGCGTCCGGAGTTTGTCCCTGGGGATTGGGTCAAAGAGGGTGCAATTGTGGTCGATGTGGGTATCAACCGCACCGATGAGGGTAAATTGGTCGGGGATGTGGCCTTTGAGGCAGCCAAGGAGCGTGCCTCCTGGATTACACCGGTACCTGGTGGCGTTGGGCCCATGACCATTGCCACTCTATTGGAAAACACCTTACAGGCGGCGGAGCTTCATAGCTCGTCCAAGTAGTATCATCACAGTTCGTTTGGTGGGGCATGGCCCCACCCTACCTGACGCCCTTTTGGGTGCAGCTCTATCCGTTTGATGTTGCTTGGTGGGGCATGGCCCCACCCTACCTGACGCCCTTTTGGGTGCAGCTCTATCCGTTTGATGTTGCTTGGTGGTGCATGGCCCCACCCTACATGACGCCCTTTTGGGTGCAGCTCTATCCGTTTGATGTTGTTTGGTGGGGCATGGCCCCACCCTACCTGGTTTTGTTGTACCACCATTTCGGAATAAGGCGTAGGGTGGGGCCATGCCCCACCAATTCACTCACCCGTCGTGTTGAGATTCATTTTAGCCGGAAGTGAACCTCCCCAATCCACTGGATAGATTCCTGCCTTCACATAACTATGAAAGCTTGACCAGGGCCAGTCAACAACCTGATCAACCAATCTGTGTTTGACGGGATTGAAATGCAGATAATCCATATGGTTCTTGAGATCATTTTCATCTCTAATAAGGTGTTCCCAGAATCGGCGTTGCCATAGACCTCCCTCACCCTTACGCTGACGGGATTGTGAGATTTTCTCCTCATCTGATGAGATATCTCTAAAGTGTTTTGTGAAGATCCCTTTGATCTCATTCCAGCGCTGAGGGTAGGCACTATCTCCGACTGGAAGTCTCCAAACTGTGTGGATGTGGTCTGGCAACAGGCAGATCGCTTCAACCTTGAAGGGGCGCCTCTCTTTTACATCTGCGATAGCCCGATGCAGAATCTTGCGGGCTCTATCTGTTGAAAAAAGAGGCTTTCGATTGTGAGTGACGAGGGTAAAGAAGTAAGTGCCACCCGGCATGTTGGATCTTCGGTAGTTCGACATATTGCCTCTCCTTGGCGTTGTCTGGTGATGATTCTAAGCAGGTTATTGGTGGGGCATGGCCCCACCCTACCTGGTTTTGCTGGTGGGGCACGGCCCCACCCTACCTGGTTTTGTTGGTGGGGCGTTGCACCACCATGTCGGAATGAGGCGTAGGGTGGGGCCATGCCCCACCGTTATCCTTCACCCCCTGCGCCAGGTGGTGCCCTGTGGTCCGTCTTCTAAAGCAATCCCAGCATCCTGCAGTTCATCCCTTATCCGATCAGCTTCAGCCCAATCCTTTGCTGTTCTGGCATCGATGCGAGCCTGTACCAGCGCATCAATCTTCTCATCAGAGAGGCCGCCATCTGTTGATACACCGCCTTTTAAATAAGTTTCCGGATCGCTTTGTAACAAACCAAGAAGCCCACCCAGCTCTCTAAGAACACCGCCAAGAGGGGCTGCAGAATCGGCTTCCGACTCTTTTATTCGATTGATCTCCCGTACCAGGTCGAACAGTACCGCCAACGCTTCAGGAGTATTGAAATCGTCATCCATTGCCGCGTAAAAACGGTTAGTGAAATCCTCTCCGCCTTCTGCTTTCACAAGAGGCAGGCCCCTTAACGCGTTATAGAATCGGGTCAATGCGGCCCGCGCATTGTCCAGATGCTCAGTATCATAATTGAGTGGTGAGCGATATTGACTGGTGAGGATGAAATAGCGCACCTCTTCGGCTTTATAACGTTCAAGGATCTCTCTTACCGTGAAGAAGTTACCCAGAGACTTGGACATCTTTTCATCATTGATGCGCACGAAACCATTGTGCATCCAATAGTTGACGAAGGGGTGTCCCGTGGCACCTTCAGATTGGGCTATCTCATTCTCATGATGAGGGAAGGTCAGGTCAGCACCACCACCATGAATATCGAAGCTGTTGCCCAGTGCCTTGGTCGACATGGCTGAACATTCGATATGCCAACCAGGGCGACCCCGTCCCCACGGTGAATCCCAGGCAGGCTCGTCTGGTTTTGCCGCTTTCCACAACGCAAAATCGAGGGGATCCCGCTTTGCGTCCCCTGGCTCAACTCGGGCACCTGATCGCAGATCCTCAATCGATTTACCCGATAGCTTGCCGTAGCCGGGAAAGCTGCGTACATCGTAGTAGACGTCACCATTGTCGGCTGCATAGGCATGCCCTCTCTCAATCAGCTGTTCAATCATCTCCAGGATCTGATCCATATGCTGGGTCGCCTTAGGCTCATCTGAGGGACGTAAAACCCCCAGGGCATCAGCATCCTCATGCATTGCCTGAATAAACTGCTCAGTGAGTTCGGTAAAGGGTATCCCCTTCTCATTTGCACGTTTGATGATCTTGTCATCGACATCGGTGATATTGCGGATGTAGGTGACCTGGTAGCCACTGGCCTGGAGATATCGATAGACCACATCGAACACCACCATCACCCTGGCATGCCCAAGATGGCACAAGTCGTATACCGTCATGCCACACACGTACATGCTGGCCTTTCCGCTTTCCAGGGGTTTAAAGGTTTCCTTTCTATTGGTGAGATCGTTATAGATTGTCAGCATATTTCCGAGCCTGTCCTACTGAGATGAAACCCTGGCATATTAACGAAAAGGGGGTTGCCTTCATAGCCAATCATTTGGACAGGGTAATGAAAGAACTTTTATTAATCCCATAAATAAAGAAGCCCGACCGACACTTACGTGTACGGCCGGGCCGCTTAGCCACCAATCTATTTCACCCGGAGATTGCTAAAATCCAACCGGGTAGTGGTTCTCAGTCACACTTTAAACTGGCTAACCATTTTATCGAGTTTCTGTGAGATCTGCGCAACCTCTTCACTCTCTTTGAGTGTGCGACAGGTTCCCTCTACGGTCTGATGGGAGACTTCACTGATCGCAATGATGTTTTTGTTGATCTCAGTGGCGACGCTAGTCTGCTCAGACGCAGCCGTAGAGATCTGGGCATTCATCTCGCTGATCATCTCCACAGCATTTGCAATCTGCTGCAGGGCCTCTCCGGCTCGGCTTGAGTCAGAGACACTTTGCTCTGCTTCCTGCTTGCTTCCATCCATAACTTTTACCGCCTGATCAGATGAAGAGATCAACTGTTCAATTATCCCCTGTATCTCGTGGGTCGCTTCCTGAGTCCTCTGGGCGAGATTGCGTACCTCATCAGCAACCACAGCAAAACCTCGTCCCTGTTCACCAGCCCGAGCTGCCTCGATTGCTGCATTCAGGGCCAGCAGATTCGTCTGTTCCGCAATGGCAGTTATCGATTCAGAAACCTGGCCGATATTTTGAGTTCCCTCAGCCAGTCGTTTGACCACATCTGCTGCGTCATCGACACGTTTGGCCAGTCGGATAATTGAATTGGATACCTGGGTAACCACTTCGCCGCCTGCACTGGCATTGTTCTTGGCATCAGCAGCGGCCTGTTCAGCGCCTGCCGCATTGTGAGCCACCCGTTCTGCAGCAACAGTAAGCTCACCAATGGCTACTGTCAGCTGCTCCGTCTCTTTCTCCTGCTCATCGACACCATCTCGGGTAACCTTGGTCACCTGCGCCATTCTCTCTGCTGAACTGGCCAAGCCATCCATAGTATGGGCCAAATCATTGATGGTCGGTTGGAATTGGCCAAGCATACTGTTCACCGCTTCCCCAACTTCCCGAAACTCATCATTTGCTCCCAAGGTAACTCTTGGACGGAGATCAGAATCTGCACCTACCTGGTCCATAGTCTGTTTTAAACCATGCAGTGGTTTAATCACGACCTTGCGCACAATCACACTGATTATGAAGAGCCCTATTATCAAGACAAGAAAATTGATTCCAGCGCCTACTAACAGTTCATGATCAATCGCCTTATCACGCTCTCCCATGGAAAAACTGAGTCGCCCTGCTCCCAGAATAGTCCCTTCCGGCAATTGGTGGCAGGTCAGACAATTAGTACCATTTCGGTCAGAAACTGCAGCGAAAGGCTCGATGATGGTTAAAATCCTTTCACCCTTCACCTCTTTAACTTCGATAATCTGCTCACCATTCAAGGCGCGCCGATCGAGATCATCGAGGGGTTTTTCATGATCGAAGCCGACGCCGAATGTCTTGTTTACAGCCTCAGCACGCAACATTCGAACTTCAATCACACCATCGCGTTTTTGAATTTTATCCCGCAGTAGTTCCCGGTTACCCATGGTACCGGTAAACATCATTGCGTTCAGACTATCCAGGTAACCATGCAGAACATCAAAAATCTGATGTTCCGATAGACTCAAAAGCCTGTCCTTTTGCTGTTGAGCCGAATAAATGGTTACTACTGACATGATTAAGATGAATATCAACGCCATTGGCGTGACTATCTTCCACTGCACAGAAATATGTTTAGCCATTGCTCAACCCAGAATATTTAAACTGTTTAACTACTGGATAATATTTCGGCAAATAGTGCAGACACTTGAATTTTAATCCTAAATATCTTTCCGTTGTAGCTGTTAAAATCCTAAAGAATCTTCAATTTCTCCCGACAAATAGATTGTCACAACTAAATCCAGGCAGTTTAGAGGAACCTCCTGAGAGAGTTTCCCCTTATAACTGGGAAAATTTGACAGAACTGCCTAAGTAAATGATTCTGGAGATATCCGATGCGCAAATTCGCATATGCTTTAATCGTAGCCGCTGCTGTAGCAACACCCTCTGCTTATGCAAGTGAAATGTTGGCAATGCAGTCCGGATGCTCAGGCTGCCATAAAGTGGATGCAAAACTGGTTGGCCCGGCATTCAAGGATGTCGCCGCAAAATACGCTGGCGACGCTGGAGCGGTTGACCGACTGACCAACAAGGTCAAATCCGGGAGCAAACCTGGTGAAGCCCTGGTATGGGGCACTGCAATGATGCCTCCCAGCCCAGCCAGCGAAGATAAGATAAAAGGTGTGATTGAATGGATCATGACATTGAAATAGAAGAAGTGGTTCAGTTTGAATAACGGTTTTTTCTGACGCCACTTCCTGAGCTAGAATATAAAATAAATGACAGAAGTCGAATTAAACCTTGGTTGGCAATTTTCAGGTAGTCCTGCAAACCAATAGTACTTTGCCAAGGCCTACAATAAGCATAATTCTTAAGGAGTTCTCTATGTTCAGACCTAAAACACTGGTTTTGTTATCAACCCTTTCAACTCTATTGCTGGTGGGTTGTAGTGCCGGACCGGCACCGGTCAGTTTTAAATCTGAAATCAAGCCAATAATCGATAAATATTGTACTGAGTGTCATTTGGCTGGTGGTGCCGGCGCAGAAGCGAGTGGCTTTATCACCCAAGACTATGCCAGCATGATGAAAGGAACTAAGTTTGGGCCTGTAGTTGTTGCGGGAGATCCTCTCTCCAGTTCATTTTATCGTCTCGTTTCTGGCAAAGTGGATCCATCAATACGTATGCCCCATGGTAAGGAAGCCCTCTCAGAAGCTGAGATCACAAAAATTGAGCACTGGATAAGTCAGGGCGCGAAAGACAACTGATCCTCGCCCTTTTAGATACTATGTAGATAAGAATACACCAAAGCCCGTAAACCTTGAGTCACTCATGGTTTACGGGCTTTTTGTTTTTTGCGACGCTTGCAGATAGCTTCATAATGTATTGACGATCCCCCCTTTGTTATGATGGTTTTTAATCGTTATCATGCACCCTGAATAATAAACCCCCTGTTGAATCGGCAATGGCTCAGGCCTTTTCCAACACATAACCGCTTTCGAACCGTTAAACATGAGGATGTTATGAAAAAAATCTATAAATCACTGATAGTATCCCTGACTTTTCTTTTTGCAGTGACCACCGATGTGTGGGCTGAACCAGTAAAGGTTTTAATGAAGACCTCGATGGGAGATATCACACTTTCACTGAATCAGGATAAAGCGCCTGGAACAGTGGAAAATTTTAAGCAGTACATCCAGGAGGGCTTCTTTGACGGGACTATCTTCCACCGTGTTATTAAAGATTTCATGATTCAGGGTGGTGGTTTCACCGCCGACATGGAGAAAAAAGAGACCCGGAGCCCAATTAAAAATGAAGCTAAAAACGGCCTGAAAAACAAAAAAGGCACAATCGCCATGGCCCGTACTTCAGCACCCCACTCTGCCACCGCCCAGTTCTTCATCAATCACAAAGACAACAGCTTCCTCGACTATCCCAGCCGTGATGGTTGGGGTTATGCTGTATTTGGCGAAGTCACCCAGGGTATGGATGTGGTCGACAAGATCGCTGAGCAGCCAACAGGGGTAAGCAGTGGCATGCGGGATGTACCCAATAGTACGGTTACCATCGAAAAAGTCAGCATCATCGAGTGAAATGCTACTGACCAATCAACCATAAGAAACTGACAGGAAAACTGATGATCACATTAACAACTAACCTAGGCCCTATCCAAATCGAACTGGACGAAGAGAAAGCGCCCAAAACCTGCGAAAATTTCAAACAATACGTACAGGACGGATTCTTTGACGGCACAATTTTTCACCGCGTGATCGATAATTTCATGATCCAGGGTGGCGGCTTTCTTCCAGGAATGGTCCAGAAAGAGACCAGAGATCCGATTGAGAATGAAGCTAAAAACGGACTCTCCAATGAAACTGGCACTATCGCCATGGCAAGAACCATGGAGCCTCATTCCGCAACGGCTCAATTCTTTATCAATGTTGCAAACAATAAGTTTCTCGATCATCCAGGTCAGGATGGCTGGGGCTACTGTGTCTTCGGCAAAGTAGTCGCAGGCATGGATCTGGTGACCCAGATGAAAGGCACGGCCACTACTACCCAGGCAGGACATCAGGACGTGCCTGTGGAAGATATCATCATTGAGAAGGCTGAAATCACAGAGTGACCCATCAGCTCTTTATCTCTGATCTGCACCTGTCCGCCGAAGGGGCGGGCAGGCTGCAACTCTTCAACCATTTTCTCGAATCGAGAGCCCCCCAAGCTGACTGCCTCTATATTCTTGGTGACCTGTTTGACGCCTGGCTGGGAGACGACGTTCAACAGCCCATTCTGACTGAGGTCAAACAGGCGCTTAAACGACTCGCAGATGCTGGAACCCAATTGAACGTGATGCACGGTAATCGGGATTTTCTGATCGGTGAAGGATTCTGTGATGAAACCGGCGCGACGCTGATATCAGACCCCTGCCTGGTTAATCTCAACGGCATTCCGACACTATTGATGCATGGGGATCTGCTCTGCACCGATGACCAGGCCTATCAGCAGTTTCGCAAGGAGATCAGAGCGCCAGCCTTCATCAACCACTTCCTATCTCTGCCTATCCCTGAACGAATCGCCATTGCTCAGGATTACAGGGCCAAGAGTGGTGAGGCAAATTCACTCAAATCTGAAGCGATCATGGACGCCAATCAGCAGGCGATAGAGAGCTATCTGCAACAGTATCAGGCTCAATCACTGATTCATGGACACACCCACAGACCGGCTGACCACAGCTTCAAGCTCGGTTCCCACACAGTATCACGCCATGTGCTTGGTGAGTGGCATGCAGATCATGCTGAAATCATCTGTGTAACGGAAAATGGGCTGAGTCGTGAGACGTTTAGCCCCTAGTGGGTTGCTAACTCAAACGATTAGCGTTTCTTTTTGAGCTCAGCTGGTGGGGCAAGGCCCCACCCGACAAGAGGGGTGGTTGGGAGGGTGGGGCCATGCCCCACCCAAACCCGCACAAA
>NZ_JBSYOQ010000011.1:0-13732 GCF_058244645.1 Candidatus Thiodiazotropha sp. AKAK3 | reverse complement strand
CCGAAAACGCCGCTCTGTCAGAGTTGATCGAAGAGTGGCGGCTACGTCTATATGATATCAGCTGGTTCATGCGCTGCCTGAATGAGCACTTAGCGCACAAAGCGAATGAAGAAGATAAATGTAAGGGCCGTTTTTTCGAAGGGCGTTTCAAGAGCCAGGCCTTACTGGATGAGGGCGCACTGCTGACCTGTATGAGCTATGTGGATCTCAATCCGATAAGAGCATCTATGGCAGAAACGCCAGAAGATTCAGAATTCACTTCGATACAAGAGCGTCTGAAAGCCTACACCCAGCAGCAGAGAGCAGATAGTACAAAGCAGTCCACAAAGCTATTTCCATTCGTAAGATCAAAAGGAAACAAAGCTTTGAATGGAATTGATTTTGATGAAGAGGATTACTATCGATTGGTGGATTGGACGGGAAGAGCGATTCGTGACGATAAGAGAGGCGCAATACCCGAAGAATTGGAACCGATACTTGAGCGGTTGAAATTGAATCCTGATGCCTGGTTAAGAAGTATAAAGCACTATAACAGAGACTATTTTACAGCGGTTGGAGCGATTGATCGGATAAAGGCCTATGCTCAATCCATGGAGAAGTGCTGGTTCCAGGGACAAAGTGCTGCGAAAAGCAATTATCGTCATGTTGTAGTTGGATAGGGAGGGATGCGATCAAGAATCTGGCAATAGATTTCAGAACATAGAAGTTGGTGTGTCCTCAATTTCACTCTCAATTTCACTCAATTTCAGGAGGTACGCCAACGGTAACTTAGCCCTGAGGAAGTAAAACCATACGCAATAACGGTCCGTACTGACGGACTAGGAGCGCCCCTGCGCTTTAGGCTGGAAATTGGGCAAAAACAGCGCTAGATTAGGGAGAGTAGAATCCTAAAGGGAGCATAGCGATGGTCTGTGAAGACCCGAGGAAGCCCAAATACAGCGTTGAGAAGGCATCAAGAGCAGCGCCACACCGCACCTGTGAAATACTTTTCCCTTTATTAATTAGAGTGCCTCTCTGATGGGCGGCTCAGTCCAACAGACATTTATGCGCCATGCTGCGCACAGCGCATAAATGCTTATATGTTAAAACTCATGCTTACCATCTAGGAGCATCATGAAAACGTTACTTAAAATAATAATTGGAATTGTTGTGGTTTTTGTCTTAGCTATAGGCGCTGTATTCCTTTTTACTGGAGATATGGTTAAAACCGGAGATATGTTTTTCGAGTCCCTTAAGGCTAACGATATTGACTCCGCATACTCGCACCTCTCAGAAGACTTTAAATCTAACACTAATGAAAAAGAGTTTCGGCGTTTCATTAAGGATAATTCACTATTTGGGTTTAAAGAATCTAGCTGGGAAGAAAGATCCATCAATGGTGGTCGAGGAGTTCTGGTAGGATCAATTTCCACTATTGAAGGCGGAGTTATTCCTATTAAGTTGAGTTTTGTTAAAGGAGAAAACGGCTGGAAAATATATTCCGTTGAAAAGCCATCGTCAGGATTTCAAGAGGAAAGTAATACAAATTCAATTCCCTCTGAAGAAGCTCTGATAAAAATGGTTATGGATGCAGCAAGAGACTTTGCTTTAGCCGTCAACGCTAAAAATTCAGAAGAATTTCACAAAACATTCTCCAGTCAATTTAAGAAACAATTTACAGTGGAAAAACTCGATGAAATTTATAAACCAATCTATGACCTAGGGGTTGATCTTATGTTGCTGCAGCAATATTCGCCCATTTTTGAAGAAAAGCCTACTTTAGGCGAAGATGGTATTTTGCGTTTAAAGGGCTATTTCCCAACAAATCCAAGTAAGTTTTATTTCAACCAAACGTATATTTACGAAGGGTTGGGATGGAAGTTAATGGGGTACTCGGTGAATATCAACTAAGTTTTAACAAATCAATCCAGCCGACCGCTAACGCGTCGGCTGATTGAGACGTTGAGGCTGTAGGAAAACCTCCAGCTGAAAATATATCGTGAAGAGATTGAAAGTAAATCCATTTCGAAGTAGGAGTTGCACTAGATTGCATGTAGGTACGCAAAGTATGACCAGTTTCTGTACAAAAGTCGTTATGAAAATTTATCTAGGCTTTTTCTACACTCTCGTTATGTTTCACGATAGGCCGATTTCAAGCCCAGATGTTCAGTGAATGGTTTAAAGTCTTTATCAATGTAAAGAAGCTTCATTTTTTGCTCAATACAAAAGGAAGCAATAATCACATCATTGGTCTTACGGATTGTGATCCCTTTTTTACGTAAGGAACGAAAGTTATTTGCGCACTTTACTACCATTGATGGACTAAACATTGAATATTGATCTAACAGGGATAGCTTGGTTCTCACTTGTTTATATTGCTTGTCATCTCGGATGCCTTGAAGGATCTCTAGAAAAATAAGATCTCCCATTGCGAGAATTCCAACGATCAGATATTCATCAAGTAAATCTGTTTGTGGGGTGATTTTACCGTTTAAATAGTCTATCCAAACACTTGTATCTGCGAGGATCACTCATTATCCCTCATCTCATCTAAGTTGCCTTCCCACTTGATTTTACCCCGAAGGCTTCTTATAGATTGCTGTTTGCTTCTCTTTACTAGTAGTTTAAGACCTAGTTCTACAACGTCTTTTTTGGTCTCTAGGCCTGTGGCTTTTAATGCTTGCGCCATCAAGTCATCGTCTATTACTATGTTAGTACGCATAAGGCACCTGTGTGTATCATGACTAGTATTATACACATTATGGTGCCGGTAAAAAACATATTTTAAGCTGACTTGCAGTGACCTCTAATATCAGAAGAGTTGCTATTGGAGCATTTGTCAGCCGAGTGGCCTGACGGAACAGTCGGCCATCCTTGATCGATTCAGCGAAATCAAGCAATCTCTTTCGTCCAATTAGTAAGCCGTCATCCAACATGTAATCGCCGATTGCCAGATGTCGAACCTCAGTTGATACACCGTCTATAGAGCGAAGATGGTCGACTATACCGCTCTGTACTTCACGATAGTCGATAGTGATATTGACATCCTGTCCCATGGTTGTCCTGGTAGTTGTCAATGTCTATCTGCCCAGAACGTGCCGTGGTGTGCTCTTCATAGAAAATCAGGACAGCTACGCCCTGGCCTGTGAAGGTCGCCCCCCAACCGCACAAGGGCTGGCTCTGGTCTACGCCGCCGGATTTCGTGGCACCGCTGCACGATTGCGGCAGCGGGATGGGGTTCGTCTGCACTATGCCGGCGCAGGGCAGGCTCAGTGGCAACCGCGTTTCGAAGCCTGGTGGTTTGAACAGGCGATCCCCTTCGGTCAAACCGCCTTCTGGGGGGATCTCGATTTTGCAGGAATGGGGATTCTACGTGGTTTACGGCAACGCTTCGGCGATGTGGTGGCCTGGGAGTCAGGCTATCGACCGCTGCTCGATCACCTGCGCAATAGTGGAGGGCATGCACTACAAGCGGCGAGTAAGCAAAACCAGATAGACCCGAAAAGGATTGGCTGTGACTTTGCCGACCAGGAGTTGTTACCGGCGATTCGCCTATTTGGCGGGGTTGATCAGGAGTTATTAGGTTAAACCTAAAAAAATCAGTTGACCGCTCCATTCTGTGACGAATTGGTTACTACGCCTTGTGGACAAGATATAAGTATCCAGCAAATAGGCTTGTGATCTACTCACAATATCGCGTCATCCACTGCTGGCAGCTTATCAAGCTAGAGAGCTAAGTTAGACTCCCGCTCAAAACCAATAACTAAATACTACTTAGTTGTTAATGATACGATTTCACGCCTTACAGGTTTGGATGGGTGTCTCGACTAGTCTCTACGGCGACACATTTATTTGCAATAGTCAAAAACCATCCTTATCTCATTGATTTATGATCACATTCATGAAATCCAAATGATATCTTGGAATAGAATAAAGAGAAACAGCAAATTACTTGGGAAAAGAAAAAGGAGTAGATTATACTACTAGGTAAGAAAATATCACGGCTACCCTGGAATTCAAAAATGGCAATGGTCAAAAAAAGCATATCCATCACCGACCAGCAAGATCGCTGGATCAAGACGCAGATCGAAACAGGGCATTTCGGCAATGAAAGCGAAGTTGTCCGCGAATTGATCCGCGAACGACAAATTCGAGAGCAAGAAACGCCAGAAGAAATCGCCGCAATCCGCGCCGCATTGATTGAAGGCGAACAAAGCGGTTTTAGTAACCACACGGTCGATGAGATCTGGGAAGAAGCGAGAGTACGGTATAAGACGAAAAAACATGCCTGAATATCGCCTTACAGGCGCAGCCGAGCAGGATTTGATCGGAATCGCCCAATATGGCGATGAAAATTTCGGAACTGAGCAATCAAACCGTTATCGTGACCAGTTGAAAGCCCGTTTTTCAATCATTGCAGCACATCCTTTATGCTATCCGGCTGTAGATCATATCCGCAAAGATCATCGACGCACCGTATGCGGGCAGCATTCCATTTACTACCGGATAGACTCCACCGAAATTGTGATCGTGCGCGTTTTACGCGAACAAGATCCTAAGGCCTCTTTAGTCAAAGGCGAAAAGCGCACTAGCTAGACACCCATCAGTTACATTTACTAAAAACAATGATGAATCAACAAGATATTAAGATATTTTCCAATGCTATTATTGCAAATAAACGTTGGGTGTCCCCAATGCCGGTAACGGTATAATTGGCGATGCTATCACCTATGTTGGTGATCAGAATTACGATACCTTTGGTGATATTGCAGTAGCTGAAACAAATCCAAACGGTAGCAATGTCACAATCCACATATACTCAGGCATCACTGGCCAACCCATCAATTCATTTCTATTAACTGGAGTGGGTGGCAGTGACCAGACTGTAAGTCTTGACAATGCAGGCGATGCGGATGGAGATGGGCTTGATGATTTGTTGATTGGTCAGTCTACCAGCAGTGAAACAGGCTACGGAAGCGCAATGGTGATGACCAGGTTGGCAACCCAGCCAACCTACCTTTTAAACTTCGTGGGAGAAGTTGGTTCACGGTTTGGTTTTGCAGTGGCTACAGTTGATGATCTGAACGGAGATGGTCACCAAGACTATCTTGTCGGCGCACCAAATGAGTCATTGAGCCAAGTGGAAAAGAAACATGAAGGTGCGGTCTATATCTTTTCCGGCGCGGCCAGCAACACGCTGCTTACCAAGAAGACAGGACCCGAGGGTTCAGAGTATGGTTATACAGTAACCGCACTCAAGGATTGGAATGGAGATGGCCGTGGAGACTTTGCAGTTGGCGCACCCAACTATCCATACGGCAGTTACGGTAACATTGGTCGAGTGTTGATCTATGACGGCCCGTCCATGAGTCTGCATGACACCCACGTTTGTAATATGGACGAAGGAGAGCGGTGTGGAGAGGCCATAGCCGATGCTGGTGATCTGACCGATGATGGTTACAATGAGATTTTAATTGGCGCGCCTGGGGCTTTCAATGCTCAGGGCAGTGTATTGGTCTTTTCAAAATCTTATGGTTATGTCGACACCTGGACCAGGACAGACGCTCGAGATTTCGGCACAAGCCTGATAAGCATTGACTGCCCTGGTTGCAGCTCAGGAATTGAAAGCTTTGCGGGGAGTCATGGATATCAGAATTTCGAAGGAGCCCTGCACCGCATCACTGCCCCTCTTGAATCTGTTACCGATGATTACCACTCTCCAAGTAATATTCCGGGTTATAGCAATGCTCTGACTGCTGGAGATGTCAATAACGACGGCAGGAGCGATTTGATCATTGGAGATCCAGGTAGTGATCGGGTCTACATATATCTGAAATAAAACCATTCTTGAGCTATAGGGTGGGGCCATGCCCGAATGGCACTTACTTAAGCCGTTTTGGTGGGGCAGGGCCCCACCCTACCGTTCAATTCAGGGCGTAGGGTGGGGCCATGCCCCACTCTATAAATAGAAAATAGATTAAAGTTACCACAATCATGAACCAGGACAGGTACTATTCGAAGGAAGAAAAGTAACTCCCCAGCTCCTGATTTGAATCTAACCATCGATAAATCCAAGTGTATTGTAATAGTTGGGTTTATCTATAGCTGCACTTAACTATCATCTGGATGAATAAAGTCACCAGCGGTATCTGAAACTCCTGGAATGAATATCGATTTCCCGTTACAACTCCTTGCTTACTTCACCCGCATCCCTGGCTGCGCCCCCTCATCGGGATTGAGGATATAAAGATCCTTTCCACCAGGTCCTGCAGCCAACACCATCCCTTCCGAAACCCCGAAGCGCATTTTGCGTGGCGCCAGATTGGCCACCATCACTGTGAGTTTTCCCTCCAGGTCCTCTGGTGCGTAGGCGGATTTGATGCCTGCAAAGACATTGCGGGTCTCGCCTCCAAGATCCAGGGTCAGTTGTAGCAGTTTGTCAGCTCCGTCTACATGTTCTGCTTTGGCGATGCGGGCGATCCGCAGATCAAGCTTAGCGAAGTCATCGAATTGAATAGTGTCGGCAATAGGATCCTTCGCCAAAGCTGAGTCAGCTTTTGTTTGAGCTGCCTTCGGTTCTGCTTGTGCAGCCAGATCCTCTTTCGAGTGCTCTAACATGGCTTCAATATGTTTTGGGTCGACCCGGGTCATCAGCGGCTTGAACTTGCCGATGGTATGACTGGTCAGCGGGGTATCCAGCTGTTGCCAGGTCAGGGGTTCGACCTGAAGAAAACTCTCTGCCATTTCTGCGGTGCCTGGAAGAATTGGACGCAGGTATCCAATCAGTAGTCGGAACAGGTTGATACCATCGCTGCAGATCGCCTGTAACTTAGCTTCAGAGTCCTCTTCTTTGGCGACTACCCAGGGTTTTTGCTCATCGATGTACTGATTTGCCCGGTCTGCCAGTGCCATGATCTCCCGGACGGCACGACTGAACTCCCGCTTCTCATAGTGATCGGCGATGGTTTGACCTGCAGAGACAAAGTCATTGAACAACGACTGTTCGGTAACCTGCTCTGATAACCGGCCATCGAAACGCTTGCTGATAAACCCGGCGCAACGGCTGGCGATGTTGACTACTTTGCCTACCAGGTCGCTGTTGACCCGCTGTGCAAAGTCCTCCAGGTTGAGGTCGATATCATCCACACCCGAGCCCAGCTTGGCTGCAAAGTAGTAGCGCAAATATTCAGGATTGAGATGATCCAGATAGGTGCGTGCCTTGATGAAGGTGCCTCGGGACTTGGACATCTTTGCCCCGTCCACAGTCAGAAAGCCATGAGCATAGACTGCATTGGGGGTACGGAATCCGGCGCCATGCAGCATCGCCGGCCAGAACAGGGTATGGAAATAGATGATGTCCTTGCCGATGAAGTGATAGAGCTCGGTGTCACTGCCCTCCAGCCAGTAGCTGTCGAAATCGAGACCTTCTGTTTTATCACACAGATTGCGGAAGCTGGCCATGTAGCCGATGGGCGCATCGAGCCAGACATAGAAATATTTGCCTGGGTGGTCTGGGATTTCGAAACCGAAGTAGGGGGCGTCGCGTGAGATATCCCACTCCTGCAGACCAGTCTCGAACCACTCGTCGAGTTTGTTGGCCACTTCATTTTGTACGTGTCCGCCACCTGTCCACTCTTTGAGCATGTTTTCAAAGTCGGCCAGCTTAAAGAAGTAGTGATCCGACTCGCGCTGTTCAGGTACCGCACCGGATACAGCAGAGACCGGATTCTTCAATTCGGCGGGAGAGTAACTGGCACCACAGACTTCACAGTTGTCGCCATACTGATCCTCAGCGCCACACTTGGGGCAGGTTCCTTTGATAAATCGATCGGGCAGGAACATCTTTTCCACCGGATCGTAGGCTTGGGTGATGGTTCGCTTGGCAATATGGCCGCCATCCCGGTTGCGCTCATAGATAGTATTGGCGCAGGCCTGATTCTCCGGCGAATGGGTTGAGTGGTAGTTGTCAAAGCCAACACGGAACTCGGAAAAGTCTGCTTGATGCTCCTCGGCAACGCGGGCGATCAGGGTCTCCGGCTCAATGCCCTCCTGACGGGCACGTAACATGATCGGTGTACCATGGGCATCATCGGCACAGACGTAGTAGCACTGGTGTCCCCGCATTTTCTGAAAACGCACCCAGATATCGGTCTGGATATACTCCACCAGATGGCCTATATGGATCGGCCCATTGGCGTAGGGCAGGGCACTGGTGACTAGAATTTTGCGTGGTTTGTTGTTCATCTTGGGTTACGTTTCTGCTGAGTGCAGGCTTTCCAGCCCGGAAAAAACCGCAATTATCACATATCAGCCGATGAATGGGTAAGTGATGATTGGCTGGTGGTGAAGCTGATCAATGTCAGACAACAAAAAATCTGATTCACACGACAGTCATAGCGCCGACACCTAATCCTCACAAGGTCGCAAACGCCTTGTCATTTATCTCCTCTAAGATCTGCCTGTTTTAACCCAAGGAGCCTACTTGTGCTGAATATTGAGCAGGTCTTGACCAACCGTTTTCCAGGATTTTTTGATAAAAAACCATCGCTTTTGACCAAGCCCATGTTAAAAGCTTTGCGTCTGCTCTTTCGTGAGCGGGAGATCAATCGGTTTTTAGAAGAGCATCATGCTCTGCGCGGTCTCGACCTGATCGAAAAAATCCTCGAATACTTCGATATGGACTACCTGGTATCTAATAAGGATCTGGAGAATATCCCCTCCAGTGGTCGAGTCATTGTTGTTGCCAACCACCCATTGGGCGCCTTGGATGCCTTGAGCCTGATTCTGATGATCAGCCGGGTTCGTCGCGATATCCGGGTTGTCGCCAACGACCTGCTCGCCTCCATTGAGCCGCTGAAAGATCTTTTACTGCCGGTGGATAATATGGGCGGTGGCTCCAGTCGTCAGGGTGTGAAACAGATTCACGCCTCTCTGGAGCGTGAGGAGTTGGTAATCATCTTCCCTGCTGGTGAGGTCTCCCGCTTACGACCCAATGGTGTCAGGGATGTGCGCTGGAAAAGCGGCTTCATGCAGTTTGCACGTCGTACCAGCTCACCGCTGTTGCCGATCTTCATTGATGCTCGAAACTCTCCTCTGTTCTATGGCGTCTCCATGCTTTACAAGCCGGTTGCGGCACTGCTGTTGGTGCAGGAGATGTTTATGCAGCGCTCCAACACAATTGCGTTTCGGGTCGGAGAGCTGATTCCATTCTCACATTTGAATGTGGAGGGGATACGCCTCAAAGCCAGGGTCAAGATGGTGCGTAAGCATCTCTATCGCATCTCTCAACGTAAACCAGGGGTGTTTACCACAGAGAAGAGCATTGCCCATCCTGAGTCCAGGCAGGCACTGAAAAAAGAGTTGGGTAAGGGGGATGTGCTGGGGCAGACTCGGGATGGTAAGCAGATCCTGTTGATGAACTGGGAGCCGGGTAGTGCCTTGATGCGTGAGATAGGACGCTTGCGTGAACTGAGTTTCCGCAAAGTCGGGGAGGGAACCGGTAAACGCCGGGATACCGATAATTACGATCTGCACTACCGTCACCTGGTGTTGTGGGATGAGGCAGAATTGGAAGTGGTCGGCTCCTATCGTATAGGTGAGGTTGGCTCTATATTGGTCAATCAGGGTAGAGAAGGGTTGTATACCCATTCACTGTTCAAATTCGGTGAGGGTTTTGATCGTTATGCCCGTCAATCCATTGAGCTCGGCAGAAGTTTTGTGCAACCCCGCTACTGGGGCTCAAGGGCTCTCGACTACCTGTGGCAGGGCGTGGGGGCCTATCTGCGTCACCATCCTGAAATTCGCTATATGTATGGGCCGGTGAGTATCAGTGCTCACTACCCTAAACCCGCAAGGGATCTGATGGTGGACTTCTATCGACGCTATTTCACGGGCAAAGAGTATCTGGGTCAGGCCAGGATGCCTTATCAGATCAGCCAGTCAACCTGGGATGAATATGGAGAGGTGTTCAGTGGTGAAGACTATGATGCTGATCTGCAGGAGTTGAAGAACCAGTTGGCTCTGTTTGATTTAACGATTCCTACCCTATTCAAACAATACACAGATATCTGTGAGCCGGGGGGAGCCAGATTTCTGGATTTTGGCATCGATCCCGAATTTGCCGGTTGCACCGATGGCATGATCCTGGTTGAGATAGCCTCGGTTAAGGCATCGAAGCGCAAACGCTATATTGGTAGCTAGTGTGGTGCGTCATATAAACCCTATATTTAGACAAGGTCTATCTCAGTTTGCGTTTAAATCACCTGCCTCGCCCTGCGGGAAGCCACTCAAGCCGCGATTGCGGCGTTGCACCCCCTGGTAAGGGAACAACCATTACCTGCGGGCTGCGCCTTGCACTCACGGCTTGAGCGGCTTTCTAAATGCATGGTTTATATGACGCACCACACTAGGCCCTGGAAAGCGCTGAGCAAGGGATGAGAAGAGTATTGGTCAATTACGCCCCATCCACCTGATTATAATGGATGAGGCTTTATTTCACGGGCTAGCGTAACCGGACAGCCACAGCTTCAGTATCACAGTCTGAGCCGTTGCAGGCTTCAACGATAACGTAGAGATCTTCAGGAAGCGAGTCGATGAGTTCATCAACATCGGTTTCTGGATCATCATCATCTTCACAGACCATCTCCAGATTGTTATCAAACCAGCAATCTTCGTCATTCCTGTCGTCATGATCACAACTGCCAAATTCACCACACCAGACAGTGTAGAAACGAATGTCATTGTCTTCATCAAGATTGCTATTGACGCTGAGATAGAAGTAAGCGGTATAGCCACTTGCATTGTCATCATCAACCTTCCAGACCAATTCGAATTCGCCGTTGTTAATGGCTGAATCGATCGTTACCCGGCCCTCTTCAAGCTCTGATGAAGAGCCGTTGATGCTGAACTCTTTTACTTTAACGTCATCGCCGCCGCCGCAGCCTGCAATGACCAGAGTGAACAATAACAGTGATATTAGAGTGATATTTTTAAGCATAAATTGGTTCCTCCCTCCATGGTTTAGTGAAATCAAATATATCATTGATAACAAACTATCCCACCCGGAGATTGCAGTAGTCAAGGCAGATATTGTATCGAATTGTAGCCTGGAACACGGTTTTAATCGCTTTCAATCGACCACTTACTAACCTGGCCATAGATATTAATAGACTCAGGGCTACAAGCGTGGCTCAGATCAAGACGCACCCCCAAGGGCACTTCCTTCGGGGCGCGGCACGCCGGCAGGAGTGGCACAGGGATGTGCCGTTTGCGGACCTAAGGATGGAATGGCCCATCCCTTGTCAAGAGCCGCAACACCGAGCTGAGCCACGCTTGTAGCCCCTATCCTCAGATATTTAATGACAGGCCGTCGTGTGTATTAATATCTATGGCCTGGTTAGTAACCACGGAAAGAGTGAATTAGGGGCTGATTGTTAAGATACCGTTTAGAGTCGAAGACCCTAAAGCAGATAGACCAGAATCAAGCCACCCAGTAAAAATCGGTAGATGACAAACGGCACCATGCCGATATTCTCAATAAAGCGTAGAAAGTAGTGAATGCAGAGGTAGGCGGTAAAAAATGCCAACCCGGCACCAAGAGTTATCGAGAGCCAATCCACAGGTGTCTCACTATTTAAGAGATCAAGCCCCAGCAGTCCCCCGGACATGAGGATAGTGGGAATCGAGATCAGGAATGAGAAACGGGATGCGGCTTCCCGGGTCAGGCCAAGAAACAGACCTGCTGTCATGGTGGAACCGGAGCGAGAGGTGCCTGGGATGATAGCCATGGCCTGGAACAGTCCGATCACCAGGGCATCACTCCATCGTAGGGTATATTCATCCCTTTGCCGACTCCCCAACTTATCTGCCAGTAGAAGCAATACGCCAAAGCCAATTGTGGTTATGGCAATCACCATCGGTGATCGCAGATCGCCCTCCACCAGGGATTTCATCAGTAGACCAAACAGTCCAACCGGTATGGTTGCGATTACGATCATCCAGCCCAGTTTTGATTCCTGTGAGCGGGCTGATGGATTGACCCATGAGCGGAAAAAATCAACAGAGATGGATAAAACTTGGTGGCGGAAATAACCGATGACAGCAGCCAATGTTCCCACATGCACTGCTACATCGAAGGCCAGTCCCTGGTCGTCATAGCCGGTGACCTGGGGTGCGAGAATCAGATGGGCCGAACTGGAGATCGGCAGGAATTCGGTCAGTCCCTGTAGCGCAGCCAGGATAATGATTTGTAACAGATCCATGTCATCAGTTCTTCCAAGGGGTCTCCAGTTGTTTCTGCTCCCAGGCAAGTGCGGAGCTGGCGATAACTGACAAGTCGTCATATTTTGGGGACCAGCCCAGAACTTCGCGCACTTTTTTGGCACCGGCCACCAGCTCAGGCGGGTCTCCTGCACGACGCTCAGCCTCAATGATATTCAGAGGTGAACCATGTGCTGTTTCGACAGATTTGAGCAGTTCACGGACTGAGTAGCCGTGTCCATAGCCACAGTTGAGGATGGCAGAGTCACCGCCGTTGCGCAGATAGTCCAAAGACTTCACGTGGGCTGCAGCAAGATCCTCTACATGGATATAGTCACGCACACCGGTACCATCCGCTGTTGGATAATCTGTGCCGAAGATGTAGACCGCATCCCGTTTACCTACAGCTGCCTCACAGGCGACTTTGGTTAACAGGGTGGCTTTTGGGGTCGACTGGCCGATTCTGCCCTCCAGGTCACAACCGGCAACATTAAAATAGCGCAGAGCGATATAGCGCATGTCACTGGCAACAGAGAGATCATGCAGCATCATCTCTGACATCAGTTTGGAGGTGCCGTAGGGGTTGATCGGACTGGTAGGGGTATCCTCGTAGGCGACCCCTTCCTGAGGGATGCCATACACTGCAGCGGTCGAGGAGAAGACAAAGTTCTTAACCCCTGCTTCGGAACAGCACTGGAGCAGGTTGCGGGTATTACAGGTGTTGTTGGAGTAATACTTGAGCGGGTTCTCCACTGATTCGGGTACGATGGTGTGGGCAGCGAAGTGCATCACTGTATCGATGTCATGCTCCTTTAGGACACGGCTGACCAACTCACGGTCACCGGTATCACCCACCACCAGTTCGCCGTGAAGAACGGCTTGGCGAAATCCGGTGCAGAGATTGTCCAGGGTAACCAATCGTTCACCCGCTTCACCAAGCTGACGTGCAGTGTGACTGCCTATATAGCCGGCGCCGCCGGTAACCAGAATTCCTTTTTTCGACATCAGTGGTTCCCCATCTTTGAAAGGATCAAATGTGTATTTTCCGCGTGTCTACCTACTTCGCCTTTTCAAAAGGTCAGACAGGAATGTCGCTCAATGTGAAGACGAAACTCAGGACCATCCATGTCTGGCAGGTAAAAAACGCGTACATGATAACGGGGCAGAGGCGCGGAGTCATGCGCTGTTTAAGAGAGAAGTGTCTGATACTGCACATCTCAAGCACTTATGAGTAGGTACGAATGTCCCTTGGTTTTCATCTCGCTCCCACGCAGCAAGGGCGGGAACATGGAAATAGAATTTACCAGGTCAAAGCCAGACCGATCTGTAGGGTGTCGGCCCTGCCGCACCACTCTGACCGCTCATAATCGAAACAGCTGCTGGTTTTTTTCGGTTCTGATCCGCAATCAGTTCAGCGGTTTGATAACGTAGCCTGGATGGAGTGCAACGGAATCCAGGGGGGCATCGCACCAATCTTCCCGGATTCCGTTACACT
>NZ_JBSYOQ010000007.1:0-40941 GCF_058244645.1 Candidatus Thiodiazotropha sp. AKAK3 | reverse complement strand
GGGGCATGGCCCCACCCTACACTCTTGATTCAACAGTAGGGTGGGGCCATGCCCCACCAAAACCATTTGCAGAGCTATATGCAATGAGTCTCTTTGCGCTTTAGTAAGCACTAAGCTTCTGATCCCTCCCTCGGCCGGAAATGATTTCCGGCCTTTTTTTGCTCGCTGGTAATTATCGAAATAATCACAAATCATCATTTGATTAATTAAAATATCGATATTTTTACGATATCCGTAACCTGTTCGTTATTGCGTCAATTATATCTAATAAAAACAGTAAGTTATGAGTTGGCACGCCTGCTGCATAGTTAACTTTCGCTTACATAATTTCAGAAAGAGGAGGAGGCTAGGATGTTCCTAGAAAGTCACAAACAACTACCGGGAAGGGAACATCCGGTCTTTAAAGCCACACTGCTGGCTGCTGCTGTCACGACCTCTCTGAGCGGAGGCCAGGCCCTGGCCTATAGCTCGGAAGACGGCACTACACAGGTCAACGGATTTGTTGAAAACGCCACCTACAGCCGCCAAAACGTCGGTCTGAGCAAGATGCGCAACACGGTGTTGATCGAAGGCTCTAAGGATTATGGAGAGCAGGGGGCTTTTTCAAACATCAGCTTCGTTGGTGCTTTCCGTGCAACCTACGATGGCGTTTACGATCTCAATGACGATGAATTCGGCAACAACGCCGGTGGTTCCATTAATATGGAGTCTGTAGGCGGTGCCGGTTCAACAACCTGGGGTGCTTCCGATGTCTCAACCGGTGTGTTGGGATTTGGTTTTGATACCTCAGAAAACCCTAACGAAGGGTTGGTCAACCTGGGCAGTGCCATTCACGATACGGATGGTGGGGTCGGCCTTGGTGTGCCGGTTCGTCCCTGCGACGTAGACTCTCGTGGTTGCATCGATGACTATCTCGATTTCTCAGAGAGTGATCTGAAATACCCTGAATTCAACGATCGACTCGATTTTCTTCGAGAGGCCTATATCGACGCAACCCTGCCAACAGATAGTGCCGCAACCTGGAACTTCCGTCTCGGCAGACAGCAGGTTGTGTGGGGGCGTACAGATCTGTTTCGGGTCCTCGATGTGATCAACCCGGTGGACTACTCCAGACATAACATCTACGACGAGCTGGAGGATATCCGTATCCCGATGTGGATGGCCACTGGTGAGTACAGAATGGGGGCAACCGAGACCTTCGATGATCTGAACATGCAGTTTCTCTGGAACTTTGACAAGTTCCGACCCAACAGTCTCGGTCAGGGTGGTACACCCTATGCGATCCTTGATGCAGGTAGTTTTTTCCGGGCGATGAAGAACTGTTGGGATAACGGCTGTTCCGTCTCCAACTTTGCCGGGGGTGCGCTCTCAACCGATTTTCCAGAACATGTGATCGGTATCCGCGACGTACATCTTCCAGACTGGTCATTGAGCAACTCCCAGGTGGGTGTCAAGCTTGAGGGTGACTATTCGGGTGTTGGTTTCTCGTTGAATGCCTTGACCTACCGTTCCCAGATGCCTTCTCTGCGTGCGGTTGTGGATAACGCAGATAACCCCTTCACTACGGAAGTCGAGTCACAGAGCTACGACTATCTGATCGCCTTCGATATGTATTTTCCCAGGGTCAATCTGGTCGGTGGTTCTCTCGACTTCTATGTGGATGACATCAAGTCGGTGTTTCGAGTCGAAGCGGCCTATACCCAAGGCGAGGAGTTTGCCAATACGCTGCGACCGGAACTCTATTCAGAGTCTGATATGTTCCGCTACGTATTGGGATGGGATCGCCCAACGTTCATTCCATTCCTCAACGATAAACGTGCCTTTCTGTTATCGGCGCAGCTGTTCGGCGAGTACATGGTTGATCACGAGCGGGAGAAGGTCAACGGTATCGAAGCGGGTAATCCCAATTGGGAGATCAACCACGTGGGTACCTTGCTCGTCAAAGGCTGGTATCAGAATGACCAGGTCAGTCCCCAGGTCATCATGGCCCATGATTTCAAGGCCCATGCCAGCGTCATCGCACCCTCAGTCGATTGGTTGATCAGTGACAACCTGCGGCTCACCGTGGGTGCCAACTTTAAGATTGGCGACGGCGCACAAGAGTATGACGATTGCCGCTCCTGTAACCCCTTTCCCCCGTTTACCGGCGATGGCGAACCGGGTGATCTTGCACTGCGAAATCTGGCTGGATACGAGCCCCTTGGTCGTTTCCGTTCCGGGCCTATCGGTATGGCCCAGGCAGAGGATGAGTTTCAGATCACCCTGCGATATCGCTTCTAAGTTTTGTTATGGAGGTTTTGAAAATGCGTTTGCTTAATACAACGCTGATGGCGGGACTATTGATAGCTGCCAATATTCCCGCCCAGGCGGCAACAGCGGAAGATGTGGAGAACAGCTTCTATCCCTATAAAAATGGTATCCCAACCCATGACGGACTACAGGTGGGTATGGTGATCGATCAGTCCAACGTGGCCCAGTTCAAAGATATCATCGATCCTGCGATGTTTGAGTTTGTCAGCCAGGGGTGGACCAAGATCACCGTCGGTGAGACCACCTCTTTCGATCTGCATCCCAACTATGTACAGGCCACCATGGATGGCCTGGGCAAAGTTAAGCTGGGCGAGAAGTCCGGTGAGATTGAGGGCTTTGTCGCTGGTCGGCCCTTTGCCGAAGAGCCATCGATGGATGATCCCAGGGTGGGGGAAAAACTCGCCTGGAACTACAAGTACGGTTACAACTGGGGTGACAATGCAGCGATCTATCCTTTCTACTGGAAATACAAGGATATGAAATCGGGGAAACTGGAAAGAACCATCAAGTTCAATTTCCACTTCCTCAACTATATGCACCGGGTAAACCAGGAGCCCCTGCCTGAGATCAGCCCAAATCCTTCAAAACTGTTTCGCGCCATCTACGTGCAGGCGCTGGAGCCTTTTGATGTTAAGGATACCCAGTTGCTGATTCATCGTTACGAAGATGACTTGAAGCGTGACAGCGCCTGGCTCTATCTCGGTTTCCAGCGTCGGGTACGTCGTCTGGCATCCGGTCAGGTAACGGATGCCTTTCTTGGCTCCGACGTCATGATCGAGGATTTCGAGGGCTATAACGGTCGCATCAATGATATGGAGTGGACCTTTAAAGGCACTAAAAACATCCTGGTGCCTTTCTATAACCACAATGCACTGCCTAATCTATCCGAAGAGCATAAGGAGTCGGATGGTTATCAGTTTGTAGAGATGGGCGACAAGGGGGACTGCTTTCCCCAGATCACCTGGCAGTTGCGTAAAGTCTATGAGTTGGAGAACAAGCCGAAAGATGCAAACCATCCGATCAGTAAGCGGGTGCACTTTATCGATGCTCAGACGTTCACCATTCCCCGTACTTTGACCTACGACCGTAAAGGTGATCTGTGGAAGAGCTGGCAGATTGGACAGGCTCATCCGGATCACCATCTGCCGAAGAACAAAGGCACTGGGGTGGCGATCGATGACTCCTTTACCATGATCGATGTGCAGGCGATGCACTGCACCACGGGGCAGTTCAAGGGCCAGGTTGATCCCAAGCTGAATCCTGCCAGAAAATTCACAGTACAAAACTTGAGAGCTTCCGGTCGTTGATACCGTGCTGTTGTCTGGCGGCAGTTGTCGCCAGACATTTTTTGAGGAGTATCGGAAAGCTGTTCCTACAGTGAATATCAGATACGGATTGATCTTAGATTAAGGATTTTGATGATGGCTGAATCGACAGACGTCACTCTCTACTTCAACTTCCGCAGTCCATACTGTTATCTTGCCACCAAGACCATGTGGTCGATATTCGACGACTACCATGTGCGTATGGTTTGGCGTCCATTGGGTGGATGGGATGGCCGCTCACCACCTGAAGAGGTATTAAAAAAGCTGCCGATTGCAAGACAGGATATGGCGCGATTTGCCAGGCGCCTGGGTATTCCAGTCAATCCACCACCGAAAACCACTGATCCAACCCTGGCGGGTGCCGGTTCATTGCTGGCTGAAAAGCGAGGTCTGCTGAGGCCCTATATCAATGAAGTGATGCGTAAGGAGTGGGCGGAAGGTAGCGATATAGGACAACTCGATATCCTTCTGGATGTGGGTGAAGCTATCGGACTCCAGCAGGATGAGCTGGCTGCGGCAGCCACTGATTCAGATAATCAGGCGCAGCTGCTCAGCAACTGGCAAGAGGCCGATGAGCGGGGTGCAGTCGGTGTACCCACTTTCATAGTCGGCGATGAGATCTTTTGGGGACAGGACCGCATCGATTTCGTAGATGAACATCTGCGGGAATTAAGGCTTTCCCGCATATGAGTCTCAAACCCCAGCTCTATGATAAAGAGGAGTGTCCGTTCTGTTGGCGTGTGCGGATGGCGCTGTATCGCTGCGGGGTGGATTTTCAACGTCTGGCCTATGATGAGTATGAACATGAGTGGACCTCATTGACACCTTACAATACGGTGCCTGTGTTTAAAATGGGTGATTCGGTGATACACGATTCATCGGTGATGCTGGAGTATCTCGACGAAAGCTTTGGGGGGCTGTGGCCGTCTACCCCTGAGGCGCGTGCCTTTGCGCGGGGGATTGCCCTGTATGCAGACAGCGCGGTAGGCAGACCGGTCAGGGATCTGGTTTTTCAACGACGGGATCGGGCACCTGCCGAGTGGGATGAGGAGGTCATAGCCAATGCCATGGGGCAATGGCACAAGTCACTGCCCTATCTCGAAGAGCGGCTGGAGGTATCGGGCTATTTTGTCCCTGGTGGAGGTATCGCCGATTTTGTATTGGCAACACGCTTCGGGCTGGCGTTGGCATATGATATGCCTTCCCCCCGAAGCCCAGGATTGATGGCTTGGTTTGAGAACATCGCCGCTCAGGCAGAATTTTCAGAGACTGCTCCGGGTATAGTAAAAGAGAAATTGGATCGAGGCTGGTTGAGATGACAGACAATCAAGAGTTCCCAACTGACAACAATGATGAGGGTGATCCACCGGTTACGGTTATGGTGACCCGAAAGCCGGTAGTCGGTAAAGAGTCCGAGTTCGAGGCGTATGTCACTGGCATAACCCAGGCCGCCATGCAGTGGCCTGGACATATGGGCACCAATGTCTTCAGGCCCAACAAGCCTGATGGCAGCTATCGCATCGTGTTTAAATTCGATCACCGCAGCAATCTTGAAAAATGGGAAAACTCAAAGGAACGTGGTGAGTGGCGGGAGATTGCGGAGCAGGTCAGTCAGCCCCGGGAGATTCAGACCATCACAGGCATGGAGGCCTGGTTTACCTTGCCGGACTGCGCGATTAATGTACATCCACCGAAGTACAAAATGGCATTTCTGGTCTGGTTGGGGGTGTTTTCTCTGGTGACTCTGCTGAGTCTACTGATAGGCCCTTATATTGAAGGTCTGCCATTGGTGGTTAAAACGTTTACTTTAACCATTATCGTCGTTCCAACTTTGACCTATTTTGTGTTGCCCTTTTTGACCCGGTTGTTTTCGCGCTGGCTTTATCCCTCGGGCTCAAATCAAACTTGAGTTTTTTTCTCCTGTCCATGCTCAGTACCGGAATGGAAGTTATCTGGCATCTTTGTGGCTTCCACAGGAATTGAGGAGTCTATGAAACAGAGGGGTAATCGATTGGCACCGAGATGCGGAGGTGAATGCGTACGCCGGTTATGATCCGGCGTACGCAGTGACATACTAACCAGGCCTTGATCTGAGCCACGCTTGTAGCCCTGAGTCTATTAATATCTATGGCCTGGTTAGTAATTGCTGATGAAAGTTTTTGCGGTTTGAGTATTACTTTCTATGCCAGCATCTGCGTAATCACTCCCTTGTTCATGGTCATCCCGCCAAGTGAGATATTGCTGTTTCCGAAAGTGGTGATCGGTATTCCCATCGCATTGGCAAGGGTCACAAACAGGTCGTTGTGCGGGCGACCGGCGCCATTCCACCGGTAGGGGAAGTTGACGTCCTGATCAGTAACAGTCTGACCGTTTCTATGGTTAATTGCACTGAAGCGCATGTATTGACCTGTCTTTAGGTAGCCTTGTGCATCACCGATCACCAACCAGGGAAGGCGTGTCAGGTCGTGACTGCCATCGGAGAGTTGTGAGTGGACTACAACCAGTGTGTTATCGAGCAGGCTGGTTCCATCAGTCTCTTGCAGGTTGTCAAGGAAGTCGAGGGTGTATCGAACCTGGTCAAAGATACGCTTATCGGATGCGTCGACAGTAGCAATCGCAGCCGAATTTGTCAGTGCCGGAGAGTCGCCAGAGACCTCATGGTAGAGGGCATGGCTATCGGAAGTGCCATAATCACCATTGCTGTAGTTAAACTCATAGTCTGGTGGCAAGGAGAAAGAGAGATTGACGACACGAGTTGTGTCAGTGTGCAGTGCCGCCGCCGCCAGTTGAGCCATCAGCTCACAGTGCACCCGCCAGTTCGGATTACTTAGGCTGCCTTTTTGATAGCCCTCATCCAGCTGCGACCAGGGGTCGATGATCGAAGACTGCAATGGGCGGTTCGCGTCCCTTCCGCTGACTATATTTGAGGCGTTGTAGAGATCACTGCGCAGGTCTCGCATCTGTGTGAGTTTGACGCGATCTTCGGAACTCACGCTGTTCAGCAGCCGGTCATACTCACCACGTACAAAAGTGTGAAGCAGGGCTCTGCGGGTCTGAGCTGGTGTTTGAGTCGTTGCGTTTGGATCGAGTGGGGTCGGGAACAAGCGATCCCACACATCTGGCACATAGGTCATAAAGGGCACCTGCTGGCCAGGTGCTGAGTAGGAGAGATTACCCGTACTTCGATCCCATTGACTGGCGTGGGGTGTTGCTCGTAGCTCGAGGGACTGGAGGCGGGTGGCAGCCCCATTGGCCGCCAGCTGCTGTGCGATGAACTGATCGATGGTTGGTCCGGTACCGGAACTGGCTGAAACGCGGTTGTTCGCTGTCAGTGATTGCGTCATCCCTTCTATATGGGCGTTAGCAGGCCCTGTCGGGTCAACCATGGCGCTGAGCATGTCCAGGTGCTGAAATATCGTGGTTCGGTCTCGATAGGGATTGAGTGCGCTCATCTTGTCACGGAAGGCCCATGCGGTATCGGCCTGATCCTGCGGCACCATCTGTGGGCCTGCCACGACCGGCTCCCAGCTGCCGCGACGGGCACCCCATTCGACCTCGATGAAAAGAATGCGCTGTGGTACGCCTGTTGCTGCCTGTGCACTGGGGCTGGACAGCCAGGGAAGCGAAGCACCAGCGGTAGTGGCAGCCATCATTTTGAGAGCGGTTCTACGGTTGATTCGTTTAGTCATGTCACTCTCCTGATTAGTTAATAGTTGGACGGCTGCGGAATGAAGGTGACATGACAAGTTCGATCACCAAAGATTGCATGCTGTCTGTGTTGGTCAGCTGGTTGCTGAGATTGGTGATTTCGCAAGCATCTTGACTGCTACTGTTGCGGCCAAGTGCAAAACGGAACATGTGCTCACTCATACAGCTACTCACAGTTCGACTTGTGGGTAACTGCAGTGCGAGGTCAACGGCACTTTGCACGGTTCCGGTGATGTCGGTGCCGGCGAAGCTGCCCGTGGCATCCACTTGGCAGCCGTTCTCCACGGCACGGTAGCGTCCCAGCGCATCGTAGTGTTCGAAATTGAAACCAGCACTGTCGATGGCATCGTGGCAGGCTGCACAACCCGCTGAAGCGGTGTGCTTGAGTGATACTTCATCTCGCGTGGTGCAGACCTGGGACTCATCGACAACAAGATTCTCATCAGGCATCCCGATAGCAGCAGGTGCTGGCGGGGGAGCGCAGACAATCCCGGTGAGGAACTGCACGCCACGCAAAATTGGCGAGTGACGGCTGTCGTGGGATGTTGAGGCCAGGGTACCTGGTTGAGTCAGTACGCCTGCACGTTCTGTCATATCCAGATTGACCTGAACCAGCTGGTCACTGTTCGGAGCCGCCACACCGAAGATCGGTGCCAAGCGGTCATTAACATAGCCATAGCTGCCGGACATAAGAACAGACCATGAGTCTGTGTTCCATAACGCATGTTCAACATATTTGATCACTGATGTCTTCAAATCGCTGCGTAGCACATTGTCAAACTCAGGAAATGCGTCTGTGTTAAGCGCCATAGTATCGAGCTTATAGAGGCCAAGCCATTGCACGAAGAAGTCTGTCAGAACCGGTCTGGCGCGGGGGTCGTTCAACATGCGATTGGCCTGAGCACGAAGGACGCTGTCTGTCAGCAGGCTACCATCTTCCGCTGCAGCCAACAGAGCGCTATCCGGTACTGTTGCCCAGAAGAAGTAGGATAAGCGCGAGGCGAGTTCGTAAGCATCCAGCTCCCTGGCATTGCCTACGGCGTTTGAGGAGCCAAACTCAGGACGATACAAGAAGTTTGGTGACTCAAGCAGGGCAGTGATTGCCAGGCTAAGGGCCTCCTCTGGTGTGGCTGCATTCAAACCACCATCGATCAGTGCGTCAATTGCAGTGCTCTCTTCAGCTGTCAGAGGGTGCCTGTAGATGCGTGGTGCGATATCGTTTAAGGCACTACGCGCGCACGCCTCATCATTGCTGTTACTGCATGGCGCCCAACTGGCCAGTGACTGGATTGCCGCTGTGGCAATGGACTCCGCTGCCGTGGCATATTGCTCTACAGCCAGTGCCGACGGCGCTTGGCCTTCAGCCGCATTGGTGAATCCGTTCATGCGTTGATCGACGGGTAGGTTCAAGCTCGGCAGGGATGCACCCGGGAACAAGCTTGTGACTGTGTTCTGATATTCGACTTGATTCAAGCGTCGAATCGGCGCACCTGAGGAGCCAAATACCGCTCCTGTGCAGTCAACCCCGCCGACAGTGGTTCCGGGATCACTGTCGTTATTTGCTTGGTCGTCGGAACCGGTGTCGTTGCCACTGTCAGTTTCTCCGTCATTCCCGGCGTCATCTTCGGTACCGGTATCGCTGCCACTGTCGGTATCGTTGCCGTTGTCAGTTTCTCCGTCATTCCCGGCGTCATCTTCGGTACCGGTATCGCTGCCACTGTCGGTATCGTTGCCGTTGTCAGTTTCACCGTCATTCCCGGCGTCATCTTCGGTACCGGTATCGCTGCCACTGTCGGTATCGTTACCGTTATCAGTTTCACCGCCATTCCCGGCGTCATCGTCTGAGCCGGTATCGCTGTCACTGTCGGTATCGTTGCCGTTATCAGTTTCACCGCCATTTCCGGTGTCATCGTCTGAACCGGTATCGTTGTCACCGTCAGTTTCGTTGCCGTTGTCAGTTTCACCGCCATTCCCGGCATCATTGTCTGAACCGGTATCGTTGTCACCGTCAGTTTCGTTGCCGTTGTCAGTTTCACCGCCATTCCCGGCATCATTGTCTGAACCGGTATCGTTATCACCGTCGGTATCGTTGCCGTTATCAGTTTCACCGTCATTCCCGGCGTCATCGTCTGAACCGGTATCGTTGTCACCGTCGGTTTCATTGCCGTTGTCAGTTTCACCGTCATTCCCGGTGTCATCGTCTGAACCGGTATCGTTGTCACCGTCGGTTTCATTGCCGTTGTCAGTTTCACCGCCATTCCCGGCGTCATCGTCTGAGCCGGTGTCGCTGTCGGTATCGTCTTCATCATCAGTTTCGGAATCATCCCCGGTCTCAGTATCATCCTCTGAGCCTGGAACAACATCTACCTCGCTCTCAATCCCATTCACCAGGAAACTGCTGGGCATCTTGGCCCCACTGGGTGATGCGATAAAACCAAAGGTTACCTCGTGGTCAGGTTTTACTATCCGGTTGCGTCTTTTTCCTGACAATACATAGTTATTACCTGAATGAGAGACCAGTTTTGCATTCCATAACTTTTTAATCTCGAAGTCAGCTTTGAAACTGATGGTCCAGCCCTCTATTACCTCGTCACCGATATTGCGAATAGTCGCCATACCCTGAAAGCCTCTCTTCCAGTCATTGACAGACTTCATCATGACTTCAGTCTGGTGATTATGATTGAAATTGCCCTGTGTTGATTCACCCCTGTCAATAACGGTAATTTCGTTAGGAATTGGGCTGTCAGCTGGTCCGGCGACAATGGCGAATCTCACCTTCTCACCAGGAAGAATGGACTGATTGTCATCATTACCTTTAAGGATATAGTTGTCCTCGGCATGTGAAACAACCTCTGCTCCCCAGATACGCTTAATATCGAATTCCGCATCGAAACTGATCTCCCAGTTTTCGATGGGCTTATCGGTGTCATTGCTGATCACGCCGATGCCCAGAAAGCCCATGCCCCAGTTAAACTTTTTAATGATTTTGGCGGAACCTGAAATCCCCGGATCGTCCGCGGAAGTAACCGTCACCGTGGTGGCTGCTGAATCCATGGCACCACTATCATCATGCACAGTAAGCGTTACATTGTAGGTGCCTTGGGCACTATAGGTATGGGATGGCTTTGGCCCGGTGCCAGTTGAGTTATCTCCAAAATCCCAATCATAGGCAACAATGGAACCATCCGGGTCTACGGAGCCACTGCCATCAAGTACAATCTCTGTATTAGCGGTTGCTGTATAGGGACCGTTGATATCAGCCGTAGGTGTAAGGTTGCCTAAACCGATAACTGCTGTGGTTGTTACGGTATCTATGATGCCATCACTATCAGTGACAGTAAGTGTGATGTTGAAACTCCCTGCATCACTATAGGTGTGAGTTACATTGACACCGTTCGCTGAATTACCATCACCAAAATCCCAGGCATAGGTGGTAATTAGCCCATCAGAATCAGTACTGTCAGCGGCACTCAAATCGAGGGGCTGATTAACAGTTCCGGTATATGGGCCATCAGTAACTGCAGCAGGGGGTTCATTGACCACATCGCCAATAGTGGCAGTGGTTGAGCCGGTTGCAGTTGAACCGCTGTCATCAGTCACTTGTAGTGAAATGTTATAGACGCCTGAATCTGTATAGGAGTGCGATGGAGTGACGCCTGTGCCTGTGGTGCCGTCACCAAAATCCCAGGTATAGCTGACTATTTGGCCATCTGTATCACTGGAAGAGGATGCATCAAAGGCAATAGACTCATTGACTGTGCCCGCATAGGGGCCACGTGGATCGGCTGCTGGCGCCAGATTGCCCTGTTCAACACTGACCGATGTCACGTCTGAATCCACGGCATTGTTATCATCAGTCACTGTCAGAGTAACGTTGTATGTACCACTGTCTGCATAGGCATGGGTAGGACTGATGCCGGTTCCGAAGCTGCCATCGCCAAAATTCCAGTCGTAACTGGTAATCATGCCGTCTGCGTCTGTTGAGCCGCTGCCGTCAAAGGTAATCGTTTCATCCGCTTGACTGGTGTATGGGCCCATGGCATTGGCAACAGGAGGTTGATTGCCTGCACCAATCGATACCGCAGTGGATGCGGTTGTGCTGTTACCCTGATCGTCGGTAACGATTAACGTGACATTGAAGCTACCTGTTGAGGTATAGGTATGGGCAGCCTGTACTCCATTGCCACTGCTGCCATCTCCAAAGTCCCAGGCATAGCTGGTTATGATGCCATCTGTATCAGAAGAGTTTGATGCATCGAAGCTCAATTCAACATTCTGAGTGCCACTGTAAGGGCCGCCTATATCTGCAACAGGGGCTTGGTTTATCACTTCCAGATCAAGTAGGCCCGCAATAATCTCTGCAGGTAATGCATTACTCGATACTGCGCCGCCGTTGACGACATTGTTAGCGCCCTCTGTCCAGCCTGGCTGGGTATCACCATTGATCTCATCAATATTGCTTATATTGTTGGGATCATTGTCTGAATTCAAAGATTCAAGTGCTGCATAATCATTGTTGTTTTGACCCATGTCCCAACCGTAGCTATTAAGTTCACTGTAGCTATCGGTATGACATAGTGCACAGGGATCGGCCAGATTATCATCACTTAGCGAATTGGGGTAAGCGACTCGCCAGCTATTGAGTAATCGTGTTGTGGCCTGTGCCTGTGTGGAAAGGGTTAGCACACTAAAGATTATAAGTGTGCTGAGCAAAGCTGATGGTGAGAAAAATATTCGCTTTTGCTTTGGAAACATCGAAACCACTCCTTTGTTCGGTTTGTTGTTTTTTTTACGCGATACTCAATGTGCATTTGTCACGCCTGAATGCCAGGCTCGGTGTTTGAACCAAGCCTGAATCATCTAAAGCATGTTACGTGCACATAATGATAAATCCCGACAACGACAAGGTCGTAAACTTCCAAATATCCCTATCCAACTTTCTAACCATCCTTGTTTTATTTGAGATGCTACTTGATTGTGCGCTCTGTTTTTAAACGTGCATCACTTAATGTGTTTGGTGTTGGTCACAAATTTAGTGATTGCTGTCGGTTGTCTATAATAATTAATCGTAGTTAACCATTGCATGCTCAGGAGAAAACTAAATTCAACAAGGAATCTTTATATGAATTTGGTGAATCGTCTAAGCTATTTAATTAAAAGTTTAAGTTTATTATGTAGACCCTCTACAAACACGCGGCGAGTTTTAGGTAATTACTATTTAATTTACAATATGCAAGATCCTGGGCGGTGGCGATATCCTGATGAGTGGTTGATTTTCGCAAGTATTAAAGATGTATTGAGGTTAATTAGGTATGGCTGAATTACACTATATTTATAGTAGTGCCATTTAATAGGTTAGAGATACCGCGATGCTGAGTGCAAAGCTATAAGTTAGGATCTTAGGAAGTTAAGCGTCTTTCAATTAGTGATAAGTTTCAGAAATTATTATAAAAATAATAATTAAAAGTGTTACCTGAATTGGGAGAGGAAAGGGTTTAAAAAATTATCCTTTATAATTTTATATTTTACGCATTTGGTATCTTTTGATTGATTGCTATATATGCAGATTACTGAATAAATTACTTACCAATTTATAATTATCCCTGGCTGAAGAATAGGAGAGATTGGCTCAGTTTATTCGATAATCTGATAATAATATCGATCTATTTGTTCTTATATTGGCTTCTTGCGAAGCAGTTTTAGAACGATTAGATAGACATTGTCATTTCGATGATTAAAACGAAATTCACTCTCTCTGTAATGTAAGTAGAGCATCTCTCTGCGGATGCCTTTCATCTTACTCAGACGAAGCTTCGCATACGCAGGGAACGATTCATCAACTTTAGTTTGCCCAACAAGCCAAGCCTCTCTTTCGTGCTCTTCAGTCAGACGAATACGAATTTTGATGTAGATGGTATTGATCGACCTGACAGAAATTCCGGTTAGTCTGGCGGTATCAGAAGCGGAGAAATCGAGAGAAAAATATCGGATGATTTGGCGGAATTTCTTCTCTCCAATTCGGGATCGTCTGTAATACTTGTTTTTACTAACCATTTCCGAAACTTTGCGCCAGTCAATAGATGCTTAACTTCCTAAGTATGTAAGATTTGTCGTTGCTCAAACTCAACTTGGAAAAGATTGTTTAATGATCAATCGACTGAGTCAGATCTCTTTCTCAAAGCTTATAATTTAGTTTGATTAAGCAGATCTATGAGACGCTTGACAGGTCCTAGTGTTGCTAAATGCGTTTTTAGTAACAAGATGTAAACGCATGAAAGGGGGTGGGTGCCCGACTAATGGTTGATTGCCGCAAGCAAAGAGTAAGCTGACGACATGAAAATCCCCTATTGGATGGGGAATCAATTCAATAGATTTAATTTACATCTACAGTGTGACTGCGCACAAAACATTATGTGTAGGTAGAAGCACAGAACAAGTTATGGAAGCTGCCTGCATATCTACAAGCAACCGAAAACGAAGGCGACAGATTAAGAGCGCTACGGTGGTAGATATCTATGAAATCGAGGCCGTTAAGTTATGGCAGTGCTAATTTGGCAAACAGATTCAGTACCAGTATGGATAAGAGCAACATTACCAGCGCATACTTACCGTTCCATCTCAAGCTGTCAGAGGTCTGTTGTTTGTAACGCCCCTGCATGGCGAGGTTGATGCCGGAGAAGGGGCTGGTGCCGGTACCAATGGCCCAGGCTGAAATAAAGGTCATGGCCAACAGGGTGCCATTCGGGTTGAGGGGGGCCAGCAGGGTACCCAGTGCGGCGATATTGATCACCGGATGCACGCCCAGAATCGAGGTTGATATCATGAATAGCAACACCAGGGAGGCCTCGAAGCCGGTGAATTGATCGAAGGGGAGCCAGCCGCCAAAAACGGCAAATACAGCATTCAGCCCTGCCGCCATAACCCCGGCGGCGAGGAACAGGGTTAGCTCATTCTGCATACTGGGCAGCTCTTCGGTGATATGTTGCAGAACACGAGAATAGGGACGGGAATGACGCACCAGGGTGACCGTCAGGGATAGTGTAGGCGCCAGCAGTGCGATGATTCCAAGAATATGCCAGTCACTATTCCACTGGTGTAACACTAAGACAGACAACGCCAGTATACCGGGCAGTATCAGGGCTGATGGATGCATGGGATAGCCAGTGAACTGATCGTTGCCCTGGCACCCCAGGGCGGTAAGCAACAAGGCACTCACTGCCAGGGGAATACCCATCAGCCAGAGTTGCGGTAGCGAGGCACCCGGCGCATAGGTGAAGGCGGCGGCCATGGCAGCAAAGAAGGGGGACCAGAATGCCGCAGCGGTAAAGCCCCGAGTCAGAACAATGGTTTGTGCCTGGTTAAGACGACCAAGGCGACTGATCCGGTCACCCATGATAAATACCGATGAGAGGTTGATTACTGAGCCGAAGAGGTGCACACCAAAGAGGGTTGACCAGACTGCCCGCCTTCCCGATGGCAGGGTCTCTCCCTGTTCGGTATCCGGTTTGGTGATCAGCCGCAGAAAGCTGACAGCGGCGAGCATGCTCAACAGCAGTGCGTTACCTGAAAGTACCATTCGCCAATCTGGTGAAATATGATGCATCAGACCCCAGGCTATGCCGATCAGGCCTATGCCGACCAGGATCAAGATCTGACGCCGGGTCTGGATGGAAATATCGGCAATCAGCAACAGTCCTGCACCCCAGGTGAGTATGCCGATCAGGGATTTTGGAAAGCCCCCCGCCAGGGTGTGGATCACAGCAGTGATGATCGCAGCAGAAAGCAGCCAACCTGCAACAGCGCGACGCTTCAAAGGATAAAGACCAGGGCCAGAGGAATTATCGCCAGGCTGGCGAGATTGCCGAAGGCAACCATCGAGGCAACCTCATCTGAAGCAAGGTGATATCGTTCAGCCAGGAGGAAATTCATCACCGCAGGGGGCAGAACAGAGAAGAGTAACAGGATCTTGCTCATCTCCTCAGAAGGCTGCAATAAAGCAATCGCCGCCGCGGCGCTGATCACTCCGGTGGCAGGGCAGAGGAGCGCGCCAACCAGACCGGCTCTCCAATGGCTGATATCGACCTGGATCAGCCGTACTCCCAGTGCCACCAGCATCAACGGAATGGCAACTTTGGAGAGCATTTCCAGTCCCGGCATCAGCAGTGCCGGAGCATGCCAGTCGCTGATGTGGGCAGCGATACCGGCTAGCGTGGCGAGAAACACAGGATTCTTCATCAGGCTCATGGGATCGAGTCGTCCGCTGACCAGCCAGATCCCCAGGCTGAAATGGAGACTGGTGGAGACCACGAAGGCAACGACTGCAAAGGGTAACATGCCATCACCAAAGGCCAGCGCTGCCAACGGCAGACCCAGGTTGCCTGAGTTGTTGAACATCATGGGGGGTAGAATAACTCTGGGTCGGAATCGTAACAGCCGGGCCAGTGGCCAGGTCAACAATCCTGATCCCAGCACGATGATCACTGTGCCCCAGGCAATAGAACGCCACTCAGGCGAGTTGGGTATCTTCTCTGAAAGTACATAAAATAAAAGCGCCGGCACGAAAAGATTCATATTAACCCGATTGGCGGAGTCCATATCGCTACCATTGAGTCGGCCGTAGAGATAGCCCAACAGAGCAATGCCAAATACCGGCAGGGTGACTTCAAGTATTTGGCTGAACATCTCGTCAATCTCGCTAATGTTGAGGCACTGTTATATGCCACTTCAATCGTTAATCACAAGCCATGCTTTTGCCGATGATTTTGTGACCAGATCTAACTGGCCCTGTTTTTTCGGCGTGCAGAATAGTGTCTGGAAGAGATTCAAGCAACGTAAGGTACGGCCCTGCCGCACCCTTCTATGAGGCCTTGTTTGTCAGGCCTGGCCTACCCAGGATCATCTTCTGTCATTCCGGTTCTCCTATACTTTTCTCGATCCCACGCTGCAGAGTGGGAATGAATGCGGCAGCCCGTAGCCTGGATGAAGTGCAACGGAATCCGGGAGAGCACTGCACCAATCATCCCGGATTCCGTTGCACTACATCCAGGCTACCTTGCTTGACTTAAAGTTGTAGCGTGGGGCCATGCCCCACAAAAAAAGCTCGATGCCAAATAAAGTTACGTCTGTCTTCCCTAGTCTATCTGGTGGGCGTGACCCGACCATGCCGGGGCGGAAAGCGTCACCCATACAGTAGACCGAGATGATGTGGGATTCGATCTCTAATCTCCATCCCGTTTTTTAAGCCGGTAGGCCAGTTGAGGGCGGGTCATGCCAAGCAGTCTGGCGGCCTGACTGAGATTGCCGTTGGCTTTTTCGACAGCGGATTCCAGTATCAGAGTCTCTACTGCTTCGAGGCTGCCGGATTGGTCAAGTACCTGTTCGACCAGCGAGTCCAGGGGTTGTGATTGTTGAGATTGGGAGAGTAATGTGCTCGGCACATCCTTACTCATATTGAGACAGGGGAAGAGATCCTTGAGGTCGATAGCATGGCCATTGGTTACAATGATCACGCCCCGTTCGATCATATTCTCCAGCTCCCGGATATTGCCTGGCCAGTTGTAGTCATGCAGGGATTGCATCGCCGGTTCAGTAATGCCATTGACCCGCTTGCCGTGTCTTGCGGTATATTTTTCCAGGAAGCGCTCCACCAGCAGAATGATATCGTCCTTGCGCTCCCTCAATGGGGGAATGATCACCGGATAGATGTTCAAGCGATAGTAGAGATCGGAACGGAAGCGTCCGACGGCGACGGCCTCCTGCAGATCCACATTAGTCGCGGCAATCACCCGCACATCGACCTTACGGGTTCTGGTGTCACCGACACGTTCGATCTCCCCCTCCTGCAGAGCCCGCAACAGCTTTGCCTGGGCGTTCATCGACAGTTCTCCAACCTCATCGAGAAAGAGCGTGCCCCCGTGTGCTCGCTCAAAACGTCCGGGACGTGATTGTAAAGCGCCGGTATAAGCCCCCTTCTCTACCCCGAACAGCTCTGACTCGATCAGCTCTTCCGGGATGGTGGTGCAGTTGATGGCGATGAAGGGGCTCTTCTCCTGAGGACTGATACTGTGCAGTGCCCGGGCAAACATCTCCTTGCCGACGCCGGTCTCCCCAAGCAGGAGCACAGTGACATGACTCTCTGCCACTTTACGCAGCATGTCGCAGGCCTCCTTAAATGCCCGAGAGGTTCCAACCATGTCACCGATGCCGGTCTGCTCCTGCAGTGAGTCGCGCAGATGACTCACCTCGTCCTGCAGCGCCAGCAGTTGTTCGGCCATAGGATCTGGCCGGTAGTGACGCCGCTCCTCATCTGCATCATCCCACTCTTCAATGGGTTTGCCGATGATGCGGCAGTGACGGTCACCCTTGGCGTGGCACTCCACCTCGCGATAGGCGATGAATCGACCCATAATCTCGCTGGTGTAGCCGGAAGCGTAGCCGATCTGAGTCCAGCAGACTGGTTCGGTATGAATGCCGAATAGCTTCAGATGTTCAGAGGCCTCATGGGAGTTTTCCCAAAGGAACTCCCCATAGAAATGGCGTTGGCGAATATCGATATCGATCTTGATCGGCTTGACGTGCACCACCCCCTCAAGGGTGTGCAGACGTGGTCCCATCAT
The DNA here is from genome assembly GCF_058244645.1 of Candidatus Thiodiazotropha sp. AKAK3. Taxonomy (NCBI): domain Bacteria; kingdom Pseudomonadati; phylum Pseudomonadota; class Gammaproteobacteria; order Chromatiales; family Sedimenticolaceae; genus Candidatus Thiodiazotropha; species Candidatus Thiodiazotropha sp. AKAK3. The sequence continues at coordinate 22,982 of NZ_JBSYOQ010000007.1, read as the reverse complement.
CAGCAGATCCTCGTCATTACCTTCCGGCAACAGCTTGCGGGCCAGGTCGGCATCTTTCGCCCCAGAGGCATAACCCATCCGGGTCAGTACGCCTCGTGCCCGGTCATGACCAAGCGTATCCATCAGCTCTTTTCGCAGAGCCCCCATGGCATGGGTATGCATTAACACCATGCGGTGGTCGTTGAGCAGGATCTTTCCCGCGTCGAAAGTCAGGTGCAGATTTCGGTCCTCCATGGGAAGACCTGAGATACTCAATTGAGATGACATCTATCCTCCACCCCGTCTTTCATGATGTTCGGGGATATTGTTTGGTATAAAAAATCATCCGTGAATGGCGTATGACTTGTTGGTATTTTTTTTGGAGATCTAATGTCTCCTGCATACGCTTCTTACTTTTTATAGTGCCAACTCAGTTTTTAATCAAATAATAAATTTACTTGGATTGAAATCAGGATTCATCATATTTGCGGCAACCGAATATATGTTTTTGTGCAAATGCAGCATAACTGATCGTTTGCGTTGAACTATTTGATCAAATTTCCCAAATGATTAACTGCGTTTGATTTTATCGTTAAGACCGGTCCCAGCCATTTAACTTCTAAATTTCATAATATATATATTTATCAGGTAGTTATGGTTTTTGGCATAGCTTCTGCAATCCTAATCTGACCAGAAACATAGAGAGGCTGGATTAGAGGCCTCCATTTTTGAGAACAGGAGGATGTCATGCGGGAGTATGTCCCGAAAATTGGCCAGGCCTATATCAGGGTTACTGGCGAACGACTCGGAAAGTTCATTGAGTTTGAGTTCTCCATCAATGATGAGGACTTGACCGTTGAGCTGATCCTCCCCCATGAAGCTTTCAAGATCTTCTGCGACAAACATCAGGCCCGAATAATCGAAAACCCGGATGAGATTGTGCCTGCCAAGGGTCCCGGTCTCTACCGGGAGTCGCGCTTCAATAGCGGAAGATCCGATACCCCAGGAGGAACAGAACAGCGATGAGTATCGAAATCAAAACCATGAATGTGGAGCCCAAACGCCAAACCTTTGCCCATGTGGCACGGCGTCTAGGTTCCGATGCCCCAGCTACCCGTTATGAGGAGGGGGTATACGACCTGCAGGCCACTACCCATTTTCACTATCGGCCTATTTGGGGGCCGGAGATGTGGCACTTCGATGAGGGTCGTACCGCCATAAAGATGGAAGATTGGTACAAGTTCAAAGATCCCCGTCAGTACTACTACGGTACCTACACCATCGCCCGAGCCAACATGCATCAGACCACCGATCGTAACTTCGCCTTCGAAGAAAAACGCAACCTGATGTCCAATATCGATCCTGCCTGGCGGGAGATGCTCGTCAACTATCTGATTCCACTGCGCCACTATGAGTGGGGCGCGAATATGAATGCCTGCTCGATCAGCGATGCGGGCTACGGCACCGCGATCACCTCAGCTGCAATCTTCACCGCTGGTGATCGGTTGGGTATCGCTCAGATTTTATCCCGCATCGGTATAGCGCTTGGTGACGGTACTGGTGAGCTGCTCGATGAGGCGAAAAGCCAATGGATGGATGCTGAGGCCTGGCAGGGCACACGCAAAATGGTGGAAGACAGCCTGGTGCTGAAGGATTGGTTCGAAGCCCTTCTGGCACAGTTTCTGGTGATGGATGGACTGGTCTATCCCCTGGCCTATAACCACTTCGATAACGAAGGCCAGAAACACGGTGCAGCGGCAATCTCAATTCTATGTGAGTTCATGGTCGACTGGAGTGCAGAACACAACCGCTGGGTCGATGCGGTGATCAAAGTGGCAGCCAAGGAATCTGAAGAGAACCAGAGGCTCCTCTCTGAATGGTATCGCCAGTGGCGGCAGGTGGCAGTGGAAGCTCTGCAGCCCCTGACAGCACAGGTTTTGGGTGATGGCGCTGAGACAGCCCTTGCTGAAGTCAGTGAACAACTCGATCTCCGGGCCGGCAAGCTCGGCTTAACCGTATAACAGGAGGCCGAGATGGCTGGCATCGTATCCATAACCCTGCAAAACAACGACGAGGCTCGTCCAGTGATCGAGTCGATTATGCAAGACAATCCAAGCGCCAACGCCAACTACATGCCCGGCGTGGTCAAGATCGACTGTCCGGAACGATTGGTGGTCAAGGCGGAGTCGGTATCTGAGCGTATCGGCCGCGATTGGGATCCCCAGGAGATTCATCTCACCATCGTCTCCATGGGCGGCAGCCTGGATGAGGATGATGAAGAGCTGGTTCTCTCCTGGGGCGCCTGACCCGAATCTATCATCCGGCCACTTTAAATTAGCTGACTCATGGTTTTAAGAATGGTTTATCAGATATTGGCAAATCAGATTGAGTTACCGGCAATCGCAAACCGGCAACTGAACCATGAGAAAGGCACGATCATCCCGTTCCCGGATGAACTATTCGGGTTAACACTGGAGGAGCAATTCAAATGACACCCCCACGCAAGAAAAAGATGAATCTGAAACAGCGCTACGCGCTGATGACCCGAGGTCTCGACTGGGAGACCAGCTACCAGAAAATGGACGATGTCTTTCCCTATGACACCTTCGAAGGGATCAAAATAACCGACTGGTCCAAATGGGAAGATCCATTCAGACTGACCATGGACGCCTACTGGAAATACCAGGGGGAGAAAGAGCGCAAACTCTACGCGGTGCTCGACTCCTTTGCCCAGAACAATGGTCAGCTTGGAATCTCCGATGCCCGCTATGTGAATGCCATAAAGCTGTTCCTAACCGGCGTCACGCCACTGGAGTATCAGGCCCATCGTCACTTCGCTCACCTTGGGCGGCATATTCGTGGCGTCGGTCCCCGGGTGGCAGCACAGATGCAATCTCTGGATGAGCTGCGTCATGCGCAGACCCAGATCCATACCATCAGCCACTACAACAAATATTTCGACGGTTTTGCCGAGTTCCCCCACATGCACGACCGGGTCTGGTATCTGTCAGTACCGAAGTCGTTCTTCGATGATGCCTGCAGTGCCGGACCGTTCGAATTCTTTACCGCGATCTCATTTGCTTTCGAATATGTACTGACCAACCTGCTGTTTGTCCCCTTCATGTCCGGTGCGGCCTATAACGGCGATCTGGCAACGGTCACCTTCGGTTTCTCCGCTCAGTCGGATGAAGCGCGTCATATGACCCTTGGTATTGAAGTGATCAAATTCATGCTGGAGCAACACCCGGACAATCTGCCCATCGTGCAGAAGTGGGTCGACAAATGGTTCTGGCGTGGCCACAAACTCCTTGGGCTGGTGGCGATGATGATGGATTACATGCTGCCAAAACGCATCATGTCATGGAAAGAGGCTTGGGAGATCTATTTTACCGAAGCGGGGGGTGCTCTGTTTGAAGACCTCTCCCGCTATGGCTTGCGGGTACCCAAATTCGCAGACATCGCTACCGAAGAGGCGGAGCACATCTCCCATCAGAATTGGTCGATCTTCTATCAATACACCCAGGCAGCCGGTTTCCACACCTGGTTGCCAACGGATGAAGAGATGGCCTGGTTGTCGGAGAAATATCCCAATACCTTTGATAAATACTACCGCCCACGCTTCGAAATGTGGCGGGAGATGGAAGCCAAAGGTGAGCGTTTCTACAATAACGCACTGCCCCAGCTCTGCCAGACCTGTCAGATTCCGATGGGCTATACCGAACCCGGTGACCCCACCAAAATCGGCTTCCGTAGCACCGAATTCCAGGGCGAGCGTTACCACTTCTGTTCCGACGGTTGTAAGGACATCTTCGAGAATGAACCGGAGAAGTTTGCCCAGGCCTGGCTGCCAGTGCACCAGATCTTTCAGGGCAACTGCGGCGGTGCAGATCTGAGTGACGTGCTCAAGTGGTACCACATGGATAACGGTAACGACAATATGGACTATACCGGTTCGCCGGATCAGAAACAGTGGGATGCCTGGCAGGCGGCCCGAAAGAGAGTGGCCAGCTAACCTGCCGGCCTATACCCAGCCGTCATCAGGATTGCTGCTGGCGGAAGGACAAAGAGATTTAGAGAGAGGAGGTTTACATGGCTGTCGTTGCACTCAAGCCTGGCTATGCGGATGCAGTTGATTTCCGCGATAGAAAAGAGAATTTTCATGGTAATCAGGTGGTATATCTCCACTGGGAAGAGCACCTGAGTTTCTGTTCGGCAATTGCCTTTCCGCTACCACCTGAGATGCCCTTTGCGGCGCTTAAAGATGAACTGATTGCAAAGTTCTACGGTATGCACCCCGACTACAAATCAGTCAATTGGGGGGAGGTCGAGTGGAAGATTGATGGTGAATCTGTAATCCCCGATATGAGTAAGAGCCTGGCCGAAAATGGTGTCGGACACAAATCTCTGGTCTGTTTCCGTACACCAGGACTCAATGGATACAGAGGTTCCTGCTCATAATTCTTAGAAATACCGGTCCATTAGAGACTGTTTTAACAAGACTATTTATTGATACCGGCTGTACCTAGATACGGCAACTATTGGAGGATTCATTGATGGCTATTAAAGGCGTTATGCGTCCGGGTCACGTCTCCCTGCGTGTACTCGATCTGGACGAAGCACTAGTCCACTATAAAGAACGGCTGGGCCTGATTGAGACAGACCGGGATGGGCAGGGACGCGTATACCTCAAAGGCTGGGATGAGCAGGACTGGTTCTCAGTGGTGCTAGGGGAGTCTGACACCACCGGGATGGATTTCATGGGTTTCAAAGTCGACAGTGTCGAGACCATGAACGAACTCGAACAGAAGCTGAAGGATTTCGGCTGCAATGTTGAAAGGATTCCTGCCGGTGAGCTTAACCATTGTGGTGAGCGTATCCGCTTTGATTCGCCCACCGGTCATCTATTTGAACTCTATGCAGACAAAGAGGTAAATGGAACCGAAATGGGGCGGCTCAACCCCGATCCCTGGCCTGACAATCTCAAAGGTATGCAGGTACAGCGATTCGACCACTGCCTGCTCTACGGTGATGACCTGGACGGCAGTGTCAAACTCTTCACAGAAGTGCTCGGTTTCGATGAGACAGAGAGGGTTATGGATGGGGAGTTTCAGCTCGCTTCCTTCCTCACCTGTGGTATGAAGGCTCATGATCTGGCGATTATTCGCCACGAGGAGAAGGGTAAACTCCACCACGCTTCATTTCTTCTCGGTTCTTGGGAAGAGGTGCTACGCGCTGCCGACATTATCGGTAAGCATAAAATATCGATCGATATAGGCCCGACCCGTCATGGCATTACCCGGGGACGTACCATCTACTTCTTTGATCCATCCGGGAATCGGAATGAAGTTTTTCATGGTTCATATGACTGGTACCCTGATCACGAGCCCATCACATGGACTGCAGAGGAGTTGGGTAGTGCGATTTTCTACCACGACCAGAAGCTGAATGAGCGTTTCCTGAGCGTTGTTACCTAATACACTGCAACTGGCACAGAGAGTCCCCGATATCAGGGGGCTCTGATTCAATTATCCACCCGTGAAAACAGCCATTCTCGTTGCCACGCTCCAGCGGGGAATGAATATGCCGAAACAAGATTTTCCATCCGCTACTCTATTCAGCAGGTAGCACGAGAGACTGTCGGGCTGCTGTTGTATGACAGAACGATTCTTACCTTAGACCATGTTTTATAGATGGTTTTTCCCAAGTCGCCAGGTGGTTGACATTCGCATCAGTAAATAGTCCAAATGTTGGAAATATTGGATATTTTGATTATGTGCTGATGTTTTTCCAGGCATGGCACTTTTTTTTGTTACCTATGTGACAAACTTCAATTCACTTCAATTTGAACCAGGCAGTTACTTAAAGACGACATATTGTTTAAACTCCCCGCATAAAGCAGTACGCTTTCACTGGATATTGATACCAATCCCATTTCAAACATGTGACAGGTGGCAAGGCTTGAATTGTCTACGGCCTGATGCAGCAACAACCAGACTCTCAATTTATGAGGGAACAGGACATTTACCATGTCGAAAGAAAAAGCCGGCTCAAGTAAAAAAGCAGAACAGATCTGTAATTCGTTGGCACCACTGCCACCCCTGGGTATGGATGCAGAAGCAATTTCGTTCGATTTCCGGCGCTATTTTGCCCACACACTGGGCAGAGATGATCACTGCACCTCGAGTCACTACCCCTACAAAGCACTTGCGTTGGCGATGCGTGACCGACTGATCGAACGCTGGAAGCTGACCCGATCGAACTACGAAGAGTCTGACTGTAAGCGTACCTTCTACCTCTCTCTTGAATTCCTCATGGGGCGGGCACTTAGCAATGCCATCCTCAATCTGAATATCTGTGATGATGTTGATAAAGCCTTCATCGATCTTGGTATAAATCTGGACCACATCAGAGAGAGCGAACCGGATGCGGGTCTGGGTAATGGCGGGCTTGGGCGCCTTGCGGCCTGTTTTCTCGATAGCTGTGCAACATTGCAACTACCTGTTCGTGGCTATGGATTGCGCTATGAGTACGGTATGTTTCGGCAACACATCGCCAATGGCCAGCAGATTGAAGATCCGGATCATTGGCTTCGTGATGGTAACCCCTGGGAGCTTGAGCGCCCAGAATATACCCAGCAGATCAAATTCGGTGGACGCACAGAGCATATCAATGGCCAGGTTCGCTGGGTGGATACGCAGGATGTATTGGCCGTACCCTATGATCTGCCGGTGCCCGGATACCGAAATGGGACGGTTAACACATTGAGGCTTTGGAAGGCGGCAGCCACAGATGAGTTCAATCTGGAGGAGTTTAATGCCGGCAGTTACACAGAATCAGTAGAGGCGAAAAACAACGCTGAACACATTACCATGGTGCTCTATCCAAACGATGCCAGTGAGAATGGTAAAGAGCTTCGTTTAAGACAACAGTACTTTCTCGCATCTGCCAGTATCAGAGATGTGATGCGAGAGTGGAAAGAGAGTCATCCTAACTTTGATAATTTTGCAGATAAAAACTGCTTTCAGTTGAATGATACTCATCCCAGTGTCTCAGTTGCTGAGTTGATGAGGCAATTAATGGATGAACAGAATCTCTCATGGAAAAAGGCTTGGGAGATCACCTCGAAAACCATGGCCTACACCAACCATACCCTCCTACCTGAAGCACTTGAACGATGGCCGGTAAAGCTGTTCAGCTGTCTGCTGCCGAGGCTGTTGGAGATCATCTATGAGATCAATGCACGCTACCTCAGCGAGGTTGCCCTGCGTTGGCCGGGAGATAGTGATCGTCTGCGTCGAATGTCGATTATCGAAGAAGGGGATGAGCCGATGGTAAGGATGGCCTATCTGGCAATAGTCGGTAGTTTTTCCATCAATGGCGTGGCAGCACTGCATACTGAACTGCTCAAAAAGGGACTATTCCTCGATTTTTATGAATTCTGGCCGGAACGTTTTAATAATAAAACCAATGGTGTTACACCTCGCCGCTGGCTGGCAGCTTCTAATTCAGGTTTACGCAAGCTGATCGACGAAACAGTTGGGAATGGCTGGATATCAAACCTACAACAACTGCAGCAGTTGAAGGATTTGGCTGAAGACAGGGCGTTTCAAAAAAAATGGCAACAGATAAAATTAGAGAACAAGCAACATCTGGCTGACCTGGTAAAAGTAGATTGCAGTGTGGAGTTTGACCCGGAGGCGATGTTTGATGTTCAGGTGAAGCGCATACATGAATATAAACGGCAACTGTTGAATGTTTTGCACATTATTCATCTCTATTGTCGTATCCGCGCAGGTGAGGTTGAAAACTGGACGCCCCGTTGTGTTTTAATTGGCGGGAAAGCAGCACCAGGCTATCAAATGGCCAAACTTATCATTAAGTTAATTAACAGTGTTGCCAAAATTATCAATCATGACAAAAAGGTCGGTGACCGTCTTAAAGTAGCCTTTCTTCCAAACTACAGGGTAACTGCGATGGAAGTTATCGCACCGGGTACCGATCTCTCTGAGCAGATATCAACTGCCGGTAAGGAGGCATCGGGTACAGGGAATATGAAATTCATGATGAATGGTGCTGTAACCATTGGCACCTTGGATGGTGCCAATATTGAGATTCTTGAAGAGGTTGGTGAAGATAATTTCTTCCTCTTTGGCTTGACCAGTGAAGAGGTTGAGGCCAACCGGGCACACTACTCGCCAAACAGCATCATTGATAGTGATGATGACTTCAAGCGGGTTATGCATCTGTTGGAGAGCGGATATTTCAACCAGTTTGAGCCTGGAATTTTTGACTCTATTATCGAGGCCGTCCGCAATCCATACGATCCCTGGATGACAGCTGCAGATTTTAGAGGTTATATCGATGCCCAGGAGAGAGCTGCCCAAGCCTACAGAAACAAACCGCTGTGGACAAAAATGAGCATCATTAACAGTGCCAGATGTGGTCGTTTTTCAACGGATAGAACGATCAGTGAATACAACCAGGATATTTGGAAGTTGGATGCGGTGCCTGCACCTGCAGTGAATGGTTATTAGGGCCTGTTCGATTAGTGTTAACAGGCCCGAGTATGAAAAACTGTAGTAGAGTTGTAATTTTATGGAATTGACCTGTTGGATATATCGCAGTCCACGTAAGGACGAAATGTATTTGTACGTCACAAAGGAGGGTGATTTTTCAAGTGTCCCAAATGGTCTGCTTGAAAAATTTGGGACACCTGCAAAGGTGATGGAGTTGACTTTACATTCAAATCGATCTCTTGCGAGAGAAGATGTAACGGTAGTTATGGAAAATCTTGTCCAACAAGGTTTCCACCTGCAAATGCCGCCAAAGATGGATGTTGATCTCTATACTGGCGACTGAATAAACCTGGGTTGAGCAAAATAGTGTAGGCCGGCTATTACGAAGATTCGTAACGCAGGAGTGGCCAATTATTGTGCGAGCTGCCGTTCATCACTTGTTCAGGCTCTCCTTAACTTAATCTGATTTCAGTCGTATCTCATCTGATTTGTGATATGTCTAGTGCACACAGAACCTAATATAAGATTGTATTTATTACCCAATCCACGATCGCCCTGCTGTAAACATATATGCTGTGCAGTATTCGCTGTATTTAATTAAATTGTATAATTAATCCATGTTTGATTAATGGTGTGGCTGTAGTTAATAAAGCGCTTTAGTTATTACTAAAGTATGACGGGAATGTAAAATTACTTCGTTCAATAAGCTTTTTGAAACGTGAAATGTAATATTTTTGTGAACAATTACGTAATTAAGGGTAATTGTTTTGTGTCAAAAAATAATTAATGGTAGTTTTATTCCTTAAGAAGTCACGTATATGGAGTGGCTTGAGCGGTTAGATTATTTTAAGGACGAAGATTATGAAGATGTTAACTATACGTTCTGTTGCGCTGTTAGCAATTCTTTTAATTTTATCTCTAGGTGCAAATGCTGCATCCTATGATGCAGGCAGTTTCTCTGATCTTGGTGATTCTTACGCAACACCACAGCCTACAGGCAATTTCCTCGACTCCTACCATTTCACTGTCGATACACCTCTACTCGATATTGCCATTGGTGGATCACATGAAGGTATGTTCCAAGACGATCTGCTCCTGACTAATTTGAATACTAATGAGCAGTATCACTTGGGTACTAGTTTTCTAGAGACATTCAGTTTGAGTGCGGGTGATTATATATTTACTATTTCAGGCTTTGCGCTGAATGCTATCGACCCTAAAATGAGCTCGGATTATGATCTGACTATGAGTGCTGTGCCACTTCCTGCAGCTGCATGGTTATTTGGTTCTGCTCTTATTGGATTCGTTTCATTTGCCAGAAGACGCTCTGTATAGCTATTGTCATATAATTCATATTGACTGAGAAGTAGCAGTCATATCAATCTGAATAAAAGTAGAGTCCACTGACCGGCCACAAATTTGTAGGCCGGTTTTACTTTGTGTTGCTTATAGGTTTATTAGAAGTTTTTGGTAACAGCGCTATGTTATTTGGTTTGATTAGATTTTCGAACTGCAGTGCTGACATTGGATGATGATAGTAATAACCCTGAATAATATTGCAGCCGTTGCTCTGTAACCATTCAACCTGCTCCTTCTTTTCTACACCTTCTCCAATAGTTTTCATATCCAAGCTTTTAGCGAGAGAAATAATAGAGTTTACAACCGCTATTGTACGGCGGTCATTCGGTAGTTTGTTGATAAATGATTTATCAATTTTGATAACATCTACAGGTAGTTCGCTAAGGTAGCTTAGGGATGAAAAGCCTGTTCCAAAATCGTCTACTGCAATAGAGAAGCCAGCACGTTTTAGGTTGTTGAGTAGAGGAAGATTACTGCCTTCCTTACTGACAAGGACATGCTCAGTAAACTCCAGCTGTATCCGAAAAGGTTCTATATCATATTCTATCAGTGTATTTTCCAGGCGATTTATGAAGCGTTTATCGAGTAGCTCATTGCCCGATACATTGACGGAGACCTTCATGTTATTGTCCCACTGCTTCAATTGACGACAAACCTGGGTGATTACCCAATCACCAACAGCAGAGATCAAGCCGGACTGTTCTGCTATTGGTATGAAACGTCCAGGCGGTATAAATCCGCGCTCAGGATGTTTCCACCTCAATAGGGCTTCACAATTTGTTATAGTGTTGGTCGTTATGTCCACAAATGGCTGATAGACGATCTCCAGACTTGATTCAATGATGGCGCTACGTAAAGCGCTTTCCAGCTCCAGGTAGTCTTGCATGTCATGATGCATATCTATGGTGTAGAAGCGATATCCGTTCTTGCCATCGCGTTTTGCTGCATACATTGCTGTATCTGCGTTTTTAATCAACTCATTTTTATCGTGACCATCTTGTGGGTATTGTACGATTCCGATGCTGGTGCTGATGCGTAACTCTCTGTTATTGCATTTAATTGGTAGTGCCAAACTATTTATAATTGTTTCAGCAATTATTGCCAGCTGTTTTTGATCAGCGGTATTTTTTATAATTACAGTAAATTCATCGCCACCAAGTCGACAGACGATGTCATCTGAGCGTAGAGAGTCTTCGAGTCTCCATGCTGTTTCATTTAAAACATGATCTCCAACTTCATGTCCTAGTGAATCATTTATGAGTTTAAAGTTATCCAGATCGAGGAAAAATACAGCCAATGGAATGTGATAAGTTCCTGCTTCAACTACTGCTTCTGTCAATCGATCCAAAAAGTAACGTCTATTGGGCAACTTGGTTAGTTTGTCGATATAAGCCAATGTTTCAAGTTCATTTTCAAGTTGCTTGCGTTGAGTGATGTCACTCAAGACGACAAAGAATTCATTCTTATATTTATCTTCTGAGTCGAACTCTTCAATTCTTATGGTCATGTGTATGGGGAGGTCACTATGTTTTGAAATGGTAATGTCAGTAGACCAATTTAATTGCTCTATGTGAGTCATGCCCATAGAGACTTCATGTTGTTTCTGTTTATCTATTCCGAGATGAGTAAATAGACCTTGAAGTGTCATTCCGCGATAAAACTCTATCGTATCTCCAGTGATATTAGTGAAGGCTTGATTGATGAATGTAATTTCTTTTGAGGTGTTAAAAATTGCAATCGCGTCATTAGTATCTTCGACAAGTCTGGCAAGTTGAGCAATACGTTGAGTTTTGGTTTCAAGGTTCTGCGCCATGTTATTCAAGGTGGATGCAAGTAGCTCTATTTCACCTATTGCCTTTGTGGGTGCGCGTGCAGAGAGGTCACCACTCGACAATCGTTGAGCAGTCTCTCTCAGTTTTGTTAATTGCGATGAAAGTTTGATGGATACGCCATGAAGAATGAGCAATGAAATAGTTAGCACTAGAATACTGTAGATAAGTACATTACTAAAATAACTCGTCATTAACGAATAGTATTCATTATCAGAGATCCCAACTTCAATAGTGCCCCAGACCAACTCCGATATGTGAAGAGGTTTTGTAAAAATAAAGGCGTCTTTGGTATTGCTTTGAGAGTAGTCTGAATGGTGTCTAATGGTGTAAGGGATGTCGCTGTTAAATAGAGCTTGAGTTGAGGCTGGTGCAATGGATTCAACCTTCCAACCACTGTGGTTAAGGCTTAGTTTTAAGCCGCTATTGGAAATAAAATTAACGAAGGTGATTTCTGGCGTTTTATTCAGAACATTTTTGGTGTAATTAATTACATTGCTATAGTCTTCTGTGTATAGACCTTCACCGCAGGCTGCAATTGTTGTGTTGGCAAAAGTATTACCTTGTGCGGCAAGCATGCGTGTTAGCTTGTCACTGTAAATCGGTAGCAGTGCGAATGAGAAGGCAAGACTTATTCCAAGAAGAATGACGGCCATACGAATATAGAGATGCCGGAATATGGTATTCTTTAACTTCATCGTTTATTACCGACCAGTCTGGTGTACTCTCTCTGCAGTGATCTGACCTCATTTAATGTTTCTTTATTGATCTTGTGCAGACGCACAATACCAAATGTATCCAAAACATGTTTTAGTCTTCTACTTGGCTTGTCAGTCAGTATGCTGGGCTCAAAATTATCGATTCTTTTTTGTGAGAAATCGTGGCGTATTCCTACAGCCTGATGAATCATAGGTTCTGATTCGGTTAGAATCTCCAATCTGTTTTTTATTTGAGGATTAAGTGACTGAGCGATTATGTAGTTGTATTTAGGTACAACTGCAGCGTTAATTTTACCGAAATAGAGGTCTATGATAGAGGTGTTATCTCCCTTTACCCTGTGAATCTCTTTGAAAAAAATGTCACTCACAGGTAACTCTTGTTTAAGTAGTTCAACATCCAGGAAAAGTTTCCCGACTTGATGGCTTTCGCCCAGACTCAATATCTTATTTCGCAACTGACTTAGGTGGGTCATGTTGTCATCCCGGCGGACTAAAACCAGATAGTTTTGTTTGAGTTCGTCGCCAAATTGAACTGAGTAGCGTGCTGTTGGGTGTATGAGGTTTTCCAATTCGATGAAATTCAAGGAGCTGGTGAGTATTGCTTGAATAGTGCCTTGCTTGAATTTATCGAAGAGTTGGTTTTGATTTTCATAAATTTTTAAATTAAAACTCTCATTTACTTCCGAAAGTAATTCATTAAAAACCACTTGAAATGCTATCTCAGCATCTGTGATCGAGCGATCATTAAGTGATCCCAGGCTACCGCCAACCTGGATAGGGTCAAGTTTCTTATCGTTGGCAACTACACCACTACCTGCGAACAATAAGCAGGTTAAGGCGATGCACAGCAGTATGTACCTCAGCATTTAGGCTCTCACTGGTCTACTGCAGGGCTTCCTTACCCAATAAATAAGATATTTCCGCTAGATGTAATGCCTGATCATGCTTGGCGCGATAGTGATTAGCTCTGATCATGGCATCAAAAAGATTGGCTTCAATCACCTTTTGAGTATCCACAGCGCCGCTTTTATAGGCTCTACTGGTCAGGTTGCGATTCTCTTTTGAGGTTTTGAGGGAGTGATCTGTAATCTTGACTTGTCGCTGAGCGGCATGAATCTTCAGGAACAGATGCTTAACCTGCATGGTAACTGCATCTTTAACCAGTAGATGCTGCTGTGCGACTTTTGTCTGTTCACTTTTGGCAGCAGATACCTTATAGCGGGTCCGTCCCCCTTCAAAAAGGTTCATTTTAAGACCGATGCCGATCATCCATGAGTTTCTATTGGTTTTGTTGTCAAGGCCGCCGTCAAGGTCACTGTTGAATCCCTCATAAGAGCCAATTAAACCTAGAGTGGGATAGTAGCCGCTCTTTGCTTCATCCACTTTCGATTCATAAGCAGCCACAGCAAGTTTCAGCTGTTCGACTTCCGGGTTAAAGGCCATTGCCTGTTCGATCAACGGTTCAAGCTTTTCGCTATCAAGGTTTTTCAGTTGATAGTCAGATTCAAGTTTGATCTTCTTATGCCACTCAAGTCCCATTGCAAATGTTAATGCAGAAAGTGCTGCTTCATGATTCGATTGAAATTCTGCGGTTGTCGACTGGGCCATGGAATAGGCCAGTTTACTTTTTAATAGGTCGAGCTTGTCAACGGAGTGGGAGCCGCCTTTATAAAAGGCATCGGTAATGTCCCGCAACACCTCAAATGAAAGGGTGATATCCTCGGCTAAATCGAGCAGTTGTTGAGTGTAGAGGGCTGCATAAAAATAGCGTTTAACATCCTGAACAACCTGCAGACTGGTTCTTCTGATCTCCTGAGTTGCCAGGTCAATGCCGATCTTTGCCTGTTTGACCAGGCTCTGACGCTTTCCACCGGTATAGAGCGGGTAGGTGACATCCAGGGAGTAGAGGCTGGTATCCCGGCCTAGCAGGGCGATCTCCTGAGATGGAATGGATACTGGAGGTAACATGCCGGGAGCAATATCAAAATTCTGTTGAGGATATTCGAATACAGCCTCTTCATCCCGGCGCTGAAAGCCAAGGTTGAGGCTGACTGTAGGCCAATAGCTGGATGCGGCTTGTTGATACTGAGCCTCAGCGGTGATCAGTGCCTGCTGGGAAATGGTTCTCAGTCGGTTGTTTTCCAGTGCCATATTGATGGCTTGGTCGAGGTTGAAAACATCGGGACTTGCAGGGTTATCAGAAGAGTTTGCCTGGGTGGGCAGGGATATAAGAGATAAGCAGCAAACTATGAAAATCTTCGAGCAGATACTTTCTATGCTCAAAGGGATAATACTCATTGCTCGACCCCATGATAAACAATGATTTTTCTGCATAACGCTTTTCTTATTTAGATTAGTTGAAAATTACTGACATCTTCCCTTGATGTGGCAATTACCATCCGTGAGCCTATCTCACTAGATCTATCGACACAAATCATATGGTTCTTGAGTTTAGAATATAGTGGTTTTCTAATGTTATTGTGCAAATGGATAGAGGTATGTTGGGTGATAGTAACAATCTATCAATTTTATTAGCGATAAACGATTGTGAAAAAAGCTAAATAACGACTAGCCTTAAATGAACAACCACACTAGAGGGGGATCAGTTGCAGGATGAGAGCATGAGTGAATATAAGTCTGGCAGGAAAAACTCTGCAACAGAGCATCCATTGTCAAAGCTCTGGCTATTGGCTGCCGGCTGGTTACTATTTGGACTCGGTGTAATTGGCATTGTGTTGCCTTTGATGCCTACCACCATTTTCTGGATAGGTGCGGTCTGGTGTTGGTCCAGAAGTGCGCCCCATCTTACTAAACGCATTCTTGCTCATCCCCGGTTTGGGCAGCCGGTCTATCTCTTCATCACCTACGGTCAAATGACAAGAACGGGAAAATGGATGTCACTGGTTGGTATGACTGTTGGCTTTGCTCTCTTTCAGTTGCTTGGTAACCCTGGGTGGCCTATTTCACTCGGGGTCTGTCTCATATTGGCGCTTGTGGCGATATGGCTTTGGCAGCGACCGGAACCGGTTTTCTCATCTGACGAGCAGGATGCGCTGTAGATTACTTATGCTCTGATTAGTAAGTCTTGAGTAGCGGCTATTAAAATCATGCTTGTGAAAAACGATTCGATCTTCTGTCAACGCGGTATGGCGATTATCGACACTTCCTGGGCCGGTTTTATGCTGTGAACCAATCCTCTTATCAGGCGAAACCCCGATTCACCGAGCTTTAGGCGATCTGCCCAATTGGCTGCAAAGCGATCATAGCCAAATCGCAGCACGCCAGTTGAGGCAATTTCAAATCCGCAGTCGCTGACCAGATTTCCCAAGGTCTGTACGTTCCAGGAGTAGAGATGATGGTTTGGTTCGTTTGCATCGTATTGTTGATAGCGCTTCTCTTTTTCATAGGGTACGAACAACAACAGCTTTCCACCATTTTTTATTAATCGATGAATCTCCGCCAATACTTCAACCGGCGAGGGAACATGTTCGAGTACATGATGACAAACCATGACATCCACTGAATGGTCCGGGAGCTTGGAGGTATCTGCTATAAATTCTATATCTGATTTGCTGAGTAGGGATTCCAGGTGTGCAGCAAGATCGAAGCCGAGTCGCTTCTGACAATTCAGTTTGGCAATATTCCAGCCGAAGCCAACACCATACTCCATCACCACATCGGTCGACTTAACATGGGGGGCGATCTTCTCATATCTGAGTTGGGTTACCCATGGAAAGGCCCGCTCAGGGATCTCACGCTTTTTACCATGATACTCACGTCCCTGGTCACCCTGATAGCGTTGTTTGATTTGCTCTTCGGCTTTCATCTGATAGTTTGTCTGCGATTTTCGTACTGTTATTGACTCACTATATCATGGGAACTTCTGCTGCAGGGCTGGCTTAAGATGGGGCTCTAATAGTGAGGTGGAGGTGGTTCAGCTTCGCCATCCTGCAGAGGTGAAGGCTCCAGTGCTTTGAGTTTCTCTCTCAAGCCATCCATTTCAGAGATAAGTGCGTCTAATTTTTCCTGCTGTGAGGCAACAGTCTCACTCAGGGAATTTATCGCCTCATCCTGAAATGCAATACGGCTCTCTAATTCAACAATGTGATCATCCATTTCCAGGTGACACCTTATCTTGGGTAGCGGTCATCTAAATTTGCGGGGCAAAGGACATTCCGCATGATGCCGATCAGATCCAACAATTGGTGGTTACGGATACGATAGTAGATACGGTTTGCCTCTTTTCGTGAAACCACGATGTTTTTGTTGCGTAATTGTTCTAGATGCTGAGAGATATTGCTCTGTGAAGTACCTGTTCTCTCTACGATTTCACCTACCGAAAGTTCATTTTCCCCAAGGGAGCATAGAATCTTCCAACGCAGGGGGTGAGCCATGGCTTTCAGAGCATTTGCTGTCAGAGAGGTGTCTTCTTCTTCGGACAGACGTGGATCAGTTGGCTCGTTCATTGTTTACACTCCTTGGGAAGTGGAACTGGTCACATCCATTTCACGGACATAACCGGTCATATCTTTGGCGATACAAATTATATGGCTGATTTCGTCGTTACTGTCTTTAACAGCGGTACGGGAAAACAGGATGGGTACACGGCGTCCATCCTTGGCAATAAATCGTGCTTCGATACGACTCAATGCACCGGTACGGATCAGGGCTTCAAGCCAGGTGCCGAAAAACGCCCCCGCCTGCTCCTCTTCCTCCTCCTCGAAGACATCCCCAATAGACATCTGCAATAGGTCTGCCTCGTTGTAATCGAGCATTTTACAGGCGGCTGGATTGGCCGATTCGATCTCGCCCAGAGGGTTGAGAACCAGCAGGGCTTCCCCCATATGGGTAATGATGTTCTCCAGATGTTGCTTGGCTGAGGCAAGTTCCGCGGTACGCTCGGCAACCTTCTGCTCCAGCACTCTATTCAGCTCACGCTCTTTCTCTATGAGTCGAAAGTAAGTGCTGATTTTGTTCAGCAGTTGATTGTCATCGATAGGTTTCAGCAGATAGTCTACGCCACCTACTTCATACCCCTTTTGTTGAAACTCCTCAGTCTTGAACGCGGCGGTAAGAAAGATGATAGGGATATGTTTGGTTTTATTGCGGATTTTCAGCATGGATGCAGTCTGGAAGCCGTCCATTTCCGGCATCTGTACATCCAATATAATCAGGTCGATGGTGGGATCCTTGATAGCAATATCGAGGGCCTGTTGACCTGAGGTGGCTTCCAGAATCTCCACATCCATGTAACGCTGGACAAGGGTGCGCAACGTAAACAGATTATGTTCGTGATCGTCTACGATGAGGAGTTTAAAGCCTGCGTATCTTTTCATCTTTAAAGCTGCCGATCTGTTTACCCTGGCAATGGTCAAGTCAGAAACTTGAGCCTTTAGTAGATCCCAATCTGCAGCTATTTTCCCTTTGCCAAGGTCAGGATCTATCTATTCTCTAATTGTTATCCGCTATCTGTTTATCGATTAGCGTTTTTAGCTTCTCCGTCACTACCGGTTTTGTGATGGTCTCATTTGCTCCGGCATTCAGGCTCTCGATACGGTCTTCTTCCGTATTCTTGGCACTGAGAACAATGATGCTCAACTCTTTAAGCCCCATCTTCTCACGGATATGTCTGATCGTATCATAGCCATCCAATTCAGGCATCATGATGTCCATCAACACCAGGCTGAAATCCTGGTCTTCGAGCAGTGTGTCGATGGCTTCCTGGCCGTCTCCTGCAGCAACCACTTCAAAGCCCCAGTCCTCCAATTGAGGGGTCAGAGCCAGTAGACTTTGCAGGTCATCATCTACAACCAATATGCGGTGGTCTTTGAAAGGTGGGGGCAGTGCGTTCTTTGTTTCAGGTGATGGCTGTTTGGAATTGCGCAGTAGCTCAGTCTCTGCAGAGGGATCGTGGAGTTCCACCTGAGCGTCAGGAAGTGCCTGATAGTCGAACTGTTTTGGCAGGCAGAGGGTGAAGGTGGCTCCCTCTCCCTCTTCACTTACCAGTGTGATGTTTCCCTCCAGCAGTCGAGCCAACTCACGGCTGATGCTCAGGCCCAGGCCACTGCCGCCAAATTTGCGGCTGGTGGATCCGTCGGCCTGCTTGAAAGCTTCAAAAACCAGCTCCTGTTTGCCTTGGGGTATGCCGATGCCAGTATCTTCGACTGCAAAGCAGATTGGCGGGTTGGCACTATCAGAATTAACGAAAGCACGGAGCGTTGCTCCACCGCTATGGGTAAACTTTAAAGCATTTGAGAGGAAGTTCTTCAGAATCTGCCGCACCTTTTCCTGGTCTGATAGAAAGGTTTCCGGTGCATTGTCATCGATAACAAGTTTCAAGTAGAGTCCATTCGCATCGAATTGTGGCTTTACCAGGTCGACCAGGTCTGTCAGCAGGTTTCGAAGTGAGATCTCCTGAAGTGTGAAACTGGCTCTTCCCGCCTCTATTCTCGAGAGATCAAGGATATTGTCGATCAGGGCCCTCAAGTCCTGTCCGGCTTCGTGAATGACCTGTAGCTGGCTTTGCTGCTCAGAACTCAATTGATTATTCGATTCGTTGAGCATTTTAGAGAGCAGCAGTATGGAGTTGAGGGGGGTTCTCAGTTCGTGGCTTACATTGGCAAGAAATTGTGATTTGTAACGATTTGACTCTTCCAGTTGCAGTGCATGCTGCCGTTGCTGGTGAGCCTGCTGGGCATGGGTCTCTGCGAGTTCGGTCAACTGCTCTCCCAGTTGTTTGATTTCGCTTGAACCACGCCAATCGAAACGTACAGCCTCATCTTGACGAAGTACCCGCTCCATACCATCGCGTAAGCGGTCGCCAAAATGCTCTGTGCGAAGTGCAATCCAGCGTGCGACCATCAATAGGATCAGCAGCGCAATCACAACTATGGTCATCACGCGGCTGACCAGGATATTTCGGAATTTGTCCAGTGGCGAGGGATCGACAGGGCGCCCGACCCAGAGGGGGCCTGAGTCCTCCGTGGTAAACAGGGGAACCCAGATAACCTGCCTCCCCCGTCCCTCCCAAAGGGTCAGTTTTCCCTCCTTGAACCGCTCCTGCAGGCCGTTGAAGTCTTCAAAGGCCCGGGACTGTGTGACCCCTCTCAGGCGTTGTTCCAGATAACTGCCGTCATTGGTGACCCAGAGGGTGTTGCGATAGGCTCTGGCCATCCCTCCGACGTCGATATTGACTACAACTGCTCCCAGGGTTGTGACCAGGTCGTTATCGTCTGGCCCGAGGATGGGGCTGATCATACGCAAAGTCATAAATCGGCGTGGGTCGAGATGCGCAGCGCTTGGGTTCAGGCTGATTTTACTGGCGGCGACACGCCCGAACTCCAGTCTTACGTTGTGCTTGAAAAATGCCTCAGAGGGCATGTCAGGGGTTTTGATTGTCGGTTCCCATTGACCGGTGCGGTGGTTCAATTCCAGCCAATAGCGGGGTTTTCCTCGTAGATCGAGAAACAGAATCTGGAAGATATCCTGGTGATCGCGCAGTATCTGGTTAATCCATTCTGTGTAGCGTACTCGAGCCAAGTCGATCTGGTTTTTGTCACTTTGTGTTTGACGGTTCCCCAGTATCAGTCCGGGTTCAGGCAGCTTGGCCAATAACCGCAACATCTCGTGGCGACTGGCCAGGTGTTCATCCAGGTCACGAAAATCGGCTCTGAGGTTTTGCAGATAGGCTTTGTGGTAAAAGAACTCCAGCCTCTCCAGCACAAAGGGTAGATTGGTCAGCACCATGGCGGTTAATGGTGCAAAACCGAACAAAAACAGAATAATCAGAATCTTGGTTCGGAGTTTCACAAATTTAACCGCCTTGCTGCTTGATGCTCAGTCCTGATCGGACAATTGTTTAGAGGTTTAGGTGATTTCTCTAACTAAGTCAATAACTTGGGCTGCATGTCCTTTGGGTTTTACGTCGTAAATGGCCTGACGTATGACGCCTGATTTGTCGAGAATGAAGGTCGAGCGCAGTATGCCCATACGCTTTTCACCATTTTTTTCCTTCTCCCGCCATACATCATAAGACTTACACACCTCTCCCTCAGTATCAGCCAGAAGTTGAACGGTGAGTCCGTGTTTGTCTCGAAATGAGGCATGACTGACGCAGTTATCCCGGCTGATACCGATGACCTGAGTATCATGCTGAGTGAATTCATCCATTAAATCTGATAGCTCCACCGCCTCGATGGTACAACCGGTGGTGTCATCTTTTGGATAGAAGTAGATCACCAGATTCTGCTGCCCCAAAAACTGAGCGGATCTGATGATGTGCATATCTGAATCGGGCAACTCAAAGGGCGGCGCTTTATCTCCGGGGTTGAGCATGGTGACTCCTAGATAATTGTTGTCATTGTGTTTTATTACGGTCGTTACGCTGTGTTACGAGATGTCCCTCTGTCATACTCATGGTGCAATATAAATATTATGGTTTGGTCGTTGTTGATCAGAGGTTCTGCACCCACAGGATTCAATACGCAAGATAGTTGACTCACAGGAGTTCGGTCAACCATCCTTTTCGGCCTTTTTTCATTAAGTAGCATGAAGAAACCTGTTAGAAGTTGAATCTAGTTGGAATAGTAGGAAAATTGTCTGATTGGTTGCATAATATGGGCTATATAGGGTTACCTTTCAGCCCCGACAGCGGGAATCGAATCATAGCCGCAGTAGCGGCATTTGTTTTTTTCAGCGGCTGGTTGCCTCTCAAGCAGGAAAGCAAAGAAACAACGTGAAGGCCAAATAGATATGTACGACGATTTTTACAAACTCGAAGGAAAGCCGTTCCAGCTGACTCCGGATCACAAATTCTTCTTCAACAGCAAAGGTCACAACCGTGCCATGGCCTATTTGCGCTATGGATTGGAGCAGGGAGAGGGATTCATCGTCATTACCGGCGGCATCGGGACGGGTAAGACGACACTTGTGCGGAATCTCTTCGATGAGTTGAGCGAGATGAACGTCATGGCGGCTCAACTGGTGACCACCCAGGTGGATCCGGAAGATATGCTGCGAATGGTTTGTGCTTCGTTTGGCTTGGCCCACGAAGGATTGAATAAAGCCACACTGCTGCATAATCTTGAGGCTATTGCCAGAGCCCGTCACGCCGAAGGCAAACAGATGTTATTGGTCGTTGATGAGGCGCAGAATTTACCACCGCGATCAGTGGAAGAGCTGCGCATGCTCTCCAATTTCCAGGTCAATAACAGGGCTTTGGTTCAGACCTTTCTCCTGGGCCAGGAGGAGTTTAAGCGTACCCTGCAGAGCCCGGGAATGGAGCAGGTGCGTCAGCGCATTATTGCCTCCTACCACCTGGATCCGCTGAGTGTGGACGAGACCGAAAAATATATAGTGCATCGTTTACAACTGGTTGGCTGGAAAGAGGATCCGACCTTCAGTGACGGCGTGTTCAAGATGATCTATGAATTTACCGGGGGTGTACCCCGTCGTATCAACGCGATGTGTGATCGTCTGATGTTATTCGGATGTCTGGAGGAGATGCATGAGCTCAATAAAGATGCTGTGCTCTCAGTGATGCATGAACTGGAGCAGGAGGTGAGTTTCAATCCTCCTGGTGATGAGAAGCAGCAGTCACCACAACTGGCTTCAGTCTCACCCTTGCATCCAGGGGGAGCTGCAGCGGGGAATCAACAGGCAGTTGCGCCGCAGCAGACTGCCCAACCCGTAGCAGATGCAGATGAGCTGGTCTATCGTATTCAGGATCTCGAAAAGGAGATTAGTACGCTTAAGAAAACCCTGCGCAATGAGCAAAAATTACTGCGCAAGGCCATTCTTCTGCAGATGGATCTCGATGAGTATGATGATATCGAGTAGGGCTTTACTCTCCAATTGATGCTTGTAGTTCTCTACAAGTTACAGCTGATTAGTCCAGAGCGGGGCCAATGATCGCATCGACGGTTTCGAATCCACGTGCTTCCAGGGCTTCTGCGATATCCTCCCAACGATAGTTGGTATTGGTCTCTTCAGCCTGGGCGATAATACCGGTAGCAAATCGGTAGGCTTCATTTCGATCCAGGTCATGGGGGACTTTGACCAGTTTAATCTCTTCTGGGCGTCTACTGGGTAATACCATTATGGTCTCATTCATCAGCTCATTGCCTCATTTTTCAGCTGTGGTTTTATTCGTATATAGGGATACTATACCGCAAGTTCATACCCATTAAGCAATCATGCACTAGTGACTCTGTTCGATAGATGTTGTTGATCAGGGTTTCGGGGCTAGTGCAGGGTTGTTACTGATAGAGCTTAAGCAATATTTTCTATTTTTTTTGCCCCATACTCGCTATGTCATATTGCCTTTACAGCACTTAAGTATCACTGATTTGTATAGTGTTACTCTTTTTTAGAGCGCACCTGGTGGGGCATGGCCCCACCCTACACTTTACCCCGGCAGGTAGGGTGGGGCCCTGCCCCACCAAAGCGTGCTTGAATGTCACAAAAATAGTTAGTACCGCTGATTTTTTTAGGTCTAAGAAGAGAGGCCTAAGTGGCTACTGCCTGCGTTATCAAAACTGGCTGTAGGCTGATTTGTATAGTGTTACTCTCTTTTTAGAGCG
>NZ_JBSYOQ010000010.1:0-22725 GCF_058244645.1 Candidatus Thiodiazotropha sp. AKAK3 | reverse complement strand
ACCCTATTTTCTCCAACAATCAGCAAGATAAATATGAACGATCAATGCGGTTTTATCTTTCAACCAGATGAAACGCTTCGCGTACACCCTCTCCCCAACCCCTCTCCCGTAAAGGGAGAGGGGCTTTTTTAGTTGTTCTGAGAAGTCTGCAAGTTAGCCACAGAATGGAGTAGACAACTGATTTTTTTGTTTCAAAAAACCTATCCTCCAGTCCTGCTTGCTGCGTGTAGCACAATTGCGCTACCCCCCAATAGATACACCTTGCTCAAGGAAACAGCATGTCTACCACCACCATCCGACTCCCCGCCGAACTAAAGGATCGACTTGCAAAAGTAGCAAAGAACCTGGGATCAACATCACATGCCCTGATTCTTGATGCTATAGCCGAGCGTATCGACGCTGAAGAGCATCGTATCGCCAGCGCCATCTCCGTTCTTGAGAGTAACCCGTATATCGGTCGAGAAACTACGTAAGAGTTGCGCGAACTGGTTATTGGGCAACGATCCAAAGGCTATGTAAGGCTATACTGGTTCGTTGCCGAAATAGATACTGTGTTTGTCCTCGCCGTTCGTGCCCAGAAAGAAGCCGGGTATAAATGAACTTTGGATATTTCTCCTGCATTCAGTCATCTGTCACTTGAACCTAAATTCTGTAACAAAAATAGCAGCCAGAAAAATAATTATTCCAAATTTTGCACCTGCTCTCTCATCTGCTCGATAAGCACCTTCATCTCAACAGCAGAGCGAGTGACTTCCACATTGTTCGACTTTGAGGTCAGGGTGTTTGCCTCCCGGTTAAGCTCCTGCATTAGAAAGTCGAGTCGACGTCCAATCGGCTCATCAACCTCGAGTACCCGTCTCACCTCATCGATATGGGTCTCCAGACGATCCAGCTCCTCATCCACATCGAGTCGCTGAGCCAACAGTACCATCTCCTGCTCAACACGAGACTCATCCAGCTCTTCCATCACCTCTGATAACCTGTCCCTGATTCGGCTGCGCACAGAATCCAATACCTCAGGCATCAAACCTCGCACCCGGCTCACTTCCCCTTCCAGAGCATCACATCTCAATCTGATGATCTCTCCCAACCGCTCGCCTTCACGCAATCGATTATCGATCAAACTGTCGATAGCTGTCTCCAGCAGTTGCATCGCCTGCTGTTTAACCGGCGTATAGTCACGCTCCGCCTCTTCCAAAACTCCAGGCCATCTGAGCAGATCGCCGGATCGTATACTGGGACTCAGATCAGTCGCTTCCAGCAACTGTTGCTCTGCCCCCATTAGCTGCTCCACCAGACGCTGGTTGATGCGTAAAGAGGCATCGGCAGCAACCCCGGCTTTAAACTTCAGACTGACATCGAGCTTGCCTCGCCCCAAACGGCTGTTGAGACGCTCCCGGACCGAAGGCTCCAGAGCCCTGAGCTCTTCTGGCAAACGCAAAAAAGCCTCCAGGTAGCGATGGTTAACCGAGCGGATCTCCCAGCTCATATTTCCCAGGTCACCCCGGTACTCTTCCCTTGCGAAGGCAGTCATACTACTGATCATAATCATATGCCTGAGTTTTCTTGTTGAAACAATTTAGTGGTTATATAAGTCGCAGCCATAACCACCCGTTAAGAAAGTCTGACTATGATAAGCGATACGCCACATTATGGGGCAAAAATATACCAATATTGGCGTTTTGATTTCAGATTTACCTTGAGACGCCGCTAAATCTGGGTGTGCAGCAACTCTATGCATGGTTCGGCTTCTATATGCCTACTGTTTTTTTGATGAAAATCACCTTTTCACTCTGAAAGGCACACAAAACCATAGAGAGTAGCGGCATTTCTATAAAAAGGCCTTATAATCAGTGTGATGATGGATAGCGACACAAGCCGAGACGAACCTTCGCGGATCTTATATGGATAAGCTTCGAGACAGCATGCCGGAAGGCACAGAAATTGACTGTTATGTCATCATGAAGGTCGTTGCGAGTGGAGGCTTCAGCCTGATCTACCTGGCAGAGGACGAAGACACTCAGGACGAAGTGATAATCAAAGAGTTTCTGCCGAAGAAACTCGCCCGCCGCAGCAGCAATGGTAAAGTCGTCCCCCTTGAAGAGAAGCAGATCGATAATTTCAATCGCAGCCTGCGCCTGTTCTACCAGGAAGCCAAGGTTCTGGCCTCCTTGCGACACCCCAATATTGTCCAGGTAAGAGGCTTCTTTCTGGCCAACAACACGGGGTATCTTGTAATGGATCACGAGCGTGGTAAGAACCTGGCCAGCTACATAAAGAAGCGTAGTGGCAGCCTCAGCACCAGATTCATCATGACCGTGTTTCCGCCAATTTTGGATGCATTAAGTCAGATCCACTCCCGTAATCTGCTGCATCTCGACATCAAACCCAGCAATATCCACCTCCGTACCGGCGGTAACCCTCTGTTACTCGATTTTGGTGCCGTTCACGAAGTGCGCAATGAGGGCACACGCACCGGCCGTGTCGTAACCACTGGCTTCTCCCCTGTTGAACAGTATTACCAATCAGGCAATGTCGGACCATGGAGCGATGTCTATGCCATTGGCGCAAGCATGCGCGCCTGCCTGGATGGCAAAGCCCCGCCCTCAGCCATTGAGCGACATGCCAAAGAGAAATTGAAGCCTGCGGCAAGGATCTACCGCAGAAGATATCCGGCAGCGATGCTTGAAGCGATCGATTGGGCCATGGAGATCGATTATGAGAAGCGGCCACAAAATGCCAGCGAACTTCTCAATGCACTGCAAGACAATAATAGTGCGATTGATACTGAAAGTGCCATTTCTGAGCTGTTTGACGAAAAGAGAGCAATATGAAGTACGAAACAGCCCAATGCAGCCTGGTTGGCAATCGCTCCATGAATCAGGATCGCGCCCTGGTGATGGAAGCGCCAGATGCTATATTGCTGGCACTCGCTGATGGAATGGGGGGCCACCCAAAGGGAGAAATGGCGGCACAAATCCTCATGGACAATGCCCGCAAGGCCTTCCTGACCAGTCGCAAACCAATATCAAATCCTCGCTTTTTCCTCTCAGGCCTGATGGAGATGAGCCACCAGCAGATAACCGCATTTGGTGATCGACAGGAACCTCCCATCGAACCAAGAACTACCGGGGTTCTCTGTCTTGTCCAGGAAGATAAAGCATATTGGGCGCATATTGGCGACAGTCGACTCTATATAATGCGTGATGGCGTCATCCATCTGCGCACTGATGATCACTCCTACGTGGAACACCTCAGACAACAGGGCATTATCTCTGCCGCTCAGGTGCATACCCATAAGTTCCGCAACTATGTCACCCGATGCCTGGGTGGAAACAGTAACAGACCGGTTGCCGAACTCAGTGGCCCACATGAACTCAAGCAGGGGGATGTCGTACTACTCTGTAGTGACGGATTCTGGGGACCACTGCCGGAACGCCCCCTGGTGGAGATGTTCTACAAAAAAAATGGGCCACTGCTGAATAACATATCTCAACTCGCAGAACGTGCTGAGACCACAAGCAAACCTGAGAGTGATAACGTCACTGTAGTCGCGTTGCGCTGGCGGGAGAGTAACAACAAACTTGAACCTGCTGATATAAGCATGTCACTGACGAAAAAGAACAGGGGTATTCTCGACCATCCCGAAGAGAACGTCGACGTCAGTCAGGCGATAGAAGATCTGCGTAAAATGGTGGATGACCTGGAAGAGGATTGATGATCAGGCTCAATTTTGCCACGCCACTATGGATCACTCCTCATAGGTCACTCTTTTTTTCGACCGCCTTCCCATCACCACTTGGCTGCTTAATCAACCTATAGGCAAAGAGTATCAGGAATGCCCCGGCTGTTGCGGTAAGAATGTTACTAAGGCTCAAGCCTCCGGCATTCCCAATGCCAAGAAAATTACCGATATAACCGCCAAGTATGGCACCTGCGATACCCAGCAACATGGTCACGATAAGGCCGCCACCATCCTTTCCGGGCATAATCCATTTCGCCAGCGCACCGGCTATAAGTCCCAGAATAATCCAAGATATGATTCCCATCACGTCACCTCATCTGTTCACAGCTGTTTTGCGGCAAAGGTGTCACAGCCATTCAAGTCACCGCTCTGAAAACCCACCTTAAACCATTTGACCCGTTGCGCCGAACTGCCATGGGTAAATGAGTCCGGGCTGACATACCCCTGGGATTGCTTTTGCAGGCGATCATCACCAATCGCACTGGCAGCCCTGAGACCCTCTTCAATATCCCCGGATTCAAGCAACTGACGGGAGCGATCTGCGTTATGAGCCCATAAACCGGCAAAGCAATCGGCTTGGAGCTCCTGACGTACAGAGAGTTTGTTACCCTCCACTTCGCTCAGTGATGCCTTTGCCTTTTGTACCTTTTTGGAGATACCCAAAAGAGTTTGCACATGGTGCCCTACCTCGTGGGCAATTACATATGCCTGAGCGAAATCCCCTGGTGCTTTGAAACGCTTCTTCAAGTCATCGAAAAAGCTGAGATCGATGTAAACCTTGTGATCACCAGGACAGTAGAAAGGCCCCATGGCAGCCTGGCCGAATCCACAGGCTGTTTTGGTGGCCCCACGAAACAACACCAGATTGGGCTCTTCGTATTTCGATCCCATTTCGCTGAACATCTGATGCCATGTCGCTTCCGTATCAGCAAGCACCACAGAAACAAAACTGACCAACTCCTGCTCCTCAGCACTCTGTTTCACCGGCTCTCCACCGCCAGTGGAGAGACTCTCTCCAGTGCCGCCGCCGAGCATGCTACCCAGATTGCCGCTCAGTAATCCATAGGCGCCTAATGCCAGAACGGCAACGATCCCGCCTTTGACCCCGAACAGTTTAAACACCATCGGCAGTAGATTGAGCAATCCACCCCCTCCACCGCCCAATCCCAGGGGTGAGGGTGATCTCATACCTCGTCGGTCTTCTACATTGTTACTCTGCCTTTGACCTCGCCAGCGCATTGAATACCCCTTAATCCCCTTGCAGAACCTTGGCTACAAGGGAAGAGACCCCATCACCACCTTGCGACTGAAGAAAAGAGAGCACGATAGGTACAAATTTGCCGATCATGCCGGCATCCAGATCGAGCTTGGAAAAACCGCTGGCCAATGCAGCCATGTTACCCAGGCCATCGCCACCAATCGCTGAGGCTACACCACCAAGCAGTCCACCCAGGCCACCAGAATCTTCACTTGGCGCTGCATTGATCAAAGAATCGATGCCAGGCACCGCCTCTGCAACCTTGCCGAAATCCCCAGATGAGAGCTGATCCTTAACCAATCCTAACAGCAGTCCGGCTCCACCCTCCGCCTGTTGTTGATTGACCCCGGCTCCAGCAACCAATTGTTGAACCAATTCCATCATCTTATTAACCTCCAAGGTAAACAAAGAACTCTAATTTAAGTTACAGGATACGTGATCCCGCTTGATCAATGAATTGTCATCAGCGTATAAGTATAGCGGCTAGACTAGTGTGGCGCGTCTAGAGCCGTATCTTTCACGGAGTCTACCCCAACTGTCGCGATTGACCAGTATAGAAGGTAAATCTTTGTCAACTAACAGATCAGGACCAAAACCATGACAAACAACAATATTCTGCTCGGCGGGAACGGCGACCGACAGATTCTTCTAAACGCCGGCATGGCCAACCGTCATGGTCTGATCACAGGCGCAACCGGTACTGGTAAAACAGTAACCCTGCAAGTTCTCGCCGAATCATTCTCTCGCCTTGGTGTGCCTGTGTTTACCGCTGACGTGAAAGGCGACCTGTCAGGACTCGCAGGTGCAGGCAAGGCTCACCCCAAAATTACTGAACGTCTCGAATATATCGATATTGAAGGACATGACTTTGAACCTTGCCCAGTACTGTTCTGGGATGTATTCGGTAAACAGGGTCATTCGGTACGCACTACGATCTCAGAGATGGGCCCCACTCTTCTGGCCAATCTTTTAGAACTCAACGAGACCCAGGAGGGTGTACTTCAGATCGCCTTCAGCCTCGCCGATGACGAAGGCCTGCTACTGCTTGATCTGAAAGATCTTCGATCCATGCTCAACTGGGTAGCAGATAATGCCAAGGATCTACAGCGGGAGTATGGCCGGGTTTCCCGGCAGAGCGTCAGTGCAATCCTGCGCAGACTACTGACTCTGGAAGAGGCTGGTGGAGAGATCTTTTTCGGTGAGCCTGCGATTCGTATCGAAGATCTGATGCAGAATGACTTCTCCGGTCGGGGCGTGGTCAGCATTCTTGATGCCACCACCCTCTATCACTCACCCCGTATCTACGCCACCTTCCTGCTGTGGCTGCTTTCGGAACTGATGGAAGAGTTGCCTGAACGTGGTGATGCCGACCTGCCCAAGCTGGTGTTCTTTTTTGACGAAGCCCACCTCCTTTTCAGCCACGCACCAAAAGCGCTACTGGAAAAGATCACCCAAGTCGTGCGACTGATTCGTTCCAAGGGGGTTGGTGTATTTTTTATTACCCAATACCCTAACGACGTCCCCGATCAGGTCATCGGGCAATTGGGTAACCGCATTCAACATGCACTGCGCGCCTTCACTCCAAAAGACAGGAAATCGGTCAAAGCAGCAGCACAAACCTTCCGTGAGAATCCCGCCTTTGATACTGAAGAGATGATCAGCAACCTGGGCGTGGGTGAAGCCTTGATCTCCACCCTGGATGAGAAGGGTGTTCCAAGCATGGTGGAGAAGACCCTGATGTCCCCACCTCGATCCCAGTTCGGCCCTATCTCTGCAGAGGAGCGAAAAAAGATCATCGATCGCTCACCGCTCAAATCCAGGTATAGTGAATTGGTCGACCGGGACTCCGCCTATGAATTGCTGAAAAAGCGTGAGGAAGAGTTGATCAAACGCCGTGAGCAGCAAGCCAGCGAAGCAGCTGCTGAAAAACAGGCCAATAGTAGTAAACGCAGTAGCGGCGGCTCAAAGAGACAAGGCGTTGGCGAAGCCTTTGCCAAATCGATCGCACGAGCCATCGGTTCAAATCTTGGAAAGCAGATCATCAGAGGAATATTGGGATCAATTATGGGTAAACGCTAGTGAGAGGCGCGGTAAGTTCGGCAAGTCATAGTTCTGATGCGGATTTGCAGTAGCTTGGATCCTATGACGGTTACTAATATTCTATTGGGCAGGATTAAATACTCGGGTTAAACCAATGTGCGGCAGATTTTATCTTGATGTGATGCAGGAGGAGCTTGAAGCCTACTTTGACCTTCAATCATCTCTCATCTCTGTCACACCAAGATATAACATCGCACCTGCTCAAGAGATCCTTGCCGTGGTCTCTCTGCAACAAAAAAGAGAGATAAAAGGGTTTCATTGGGGCTTGATTCCATCCTGGGCGAAAGATGAAAAAATCGGCTACAAATGCATCAATGCCAGAGCAGAAACCGTCGATAGCAAACCCGCCTTCCGTTCAGCATTTAAAACCCGACGCTGCCTGATTCCTTGTAGCGGATTCTTTGAATGGAAAAGTGAAAACAGAATCAAGCAACCCTACTGCTTCCGACCAACCACACAGCCGATGTTTGCACTGGCAGGTCTCTATGAGCATTGGCAAGACGCATCAGGCAGACAGATCGATTCCTGTACGATCATTGTTGGAGAGGCGAATAGGGATGTCGCTCCCATCCATGACAGGATGCCGATCATCCTGGCAGCAGATGATTTTGAGAACTGGCTTAATCCCGAGATCCAAACCAGGCAGTCCCTTACCCCCCTGTTGAGGGCATGGCCAGATGGTAACATCGAGCACTACCCAGTAAGCCTGGAACTCAACAATCCCAGGAACAACCATCCGGATTTAATAATAAATTACGATAAAACAGATCAATTCAGACTCTTGTAGCCGAGCACAATTGAAGTGGCGCTGTTTTTAGAATTATTGTTTCTGAATTTGTGAACTCTTATTTCCCTAAGCTGACATCCAATCCCTTATAACCCATAATAGCGCCCCCAAGAATCGGATTGGCAATCAAGATCTCTATCCACGACTTGTTCATAGACACCTAAATTTTCATTTTCCCCAAGGAGACCCCCTGCGACATGAGACCTTCCGGACGCAAGCCTGATGAGCTGAGAAAGATCAGCATAACCCGCCACTACACAAAACACGCAGAAGGATCAGTATTGGTCTGTTTTGGTGATACACAAGTATTATGTACTGCCAGCGTGGATGAATCGGTTCCCAGGTTTCTCAAAGGCGCTGGTCAGGGCTGGATCACCGCAGAGTATGGAATGCTACCCAGATCGACCACTGATCGCATGGGACGGGAAGCTGCCCGGGGTAAGCAGGGAGGAAGAACCCTCGAGATACAGCGTTTGATCGGGCGCTCTCTTCGTGCTGCCGTTGACTTAAAAGCACTCGGCGAACGAACCATCACCCTGGACTGTGACGTCATTCAGGCCGATGGAGGTACGCGTACTGCCTCGATTACCGGTGCTTGCGTAGCTCTGGTGGATGCCATAGAGCATGTCCGCGGAAAGGGCCAACTGAAAGAGAGCCCACTACTGAGCATGGTCTCCTCAGTCTCTGTTGGCATCTACCAAGGCACGCCAGTGCTCGATCTCGACTACGCCGAAGACTCAAATGCCGAGACAGACATGAATGTAGTGATGAATGAAAATCAGGGTTTCATCGAAGTACAAGGTACTGCCGAAGGCAATGCCTACAGTCGCGATGAATTGAATGCAATGCTTGATTTGGCGAATCAGGGTGTAGACCAGATCTGCAAAATTCAGCATCAAGCTCTGGCAACCTAGAGATGTAGAGACTGAGGAACCTCTGATTGATTCAAGGCCGGGAGATTGTCTGCCTCTGAGTTGCTCTGAGATTCCCTGGTTTGAGTTCAAAAGAGATACCCCGTTCTTGCTCCCGCATTGAGCAGCGTTTAACAGATAGTACCAATAATGTGAAGTCGCCCCTTCGATTATTCGCTAGGCTGGAACGTTAGATATATAAGGGTGATAAAATATGAAGCTGCCAAGCACAGTCTTCAGGTAAGTCGCCCAAAGCATAGTAATTATTGGGCGAGAGGTTAAGCAAAATGAGTGGACATCACGTAGGCGAACAGATCGTATTGGCCAGTAACAATACCGGCAAGGTTCGCGAGATCAATCAGCTACTGACGAGTGAGCAAATCACAGTTGTACCGCAAAAGGATTTTAATATTCCTGACGCGATTGAAGATGGCCTCAGCTTCGTAGAGAACGCGATCAAGAAAGCGCGCCATGCTTCAAGCCTTAGTGGACTGCCAGCTATTGCTGATGACTCAGGTATTGAGGTAGATGCCCTGAATGGCGCACCTGGTATCTACTCCGCCCGCTTTGCTGGCTCGGGGGCTTCCGATGAAGAGAATTTAAACAAACTTCTAGAGCATCTGAAAGAGATTCCCGAGGCAAAACGCACTGCTCGCTTTCAATGCCTGATGGTCTTTATGCGACACTCAGAAGACCCGACACCTATCATCTGTCAGGGCACCTGGGAGGGGCGTATTTTATTTGAACCACAGGGTGAGAATGGTTTCGGCTACGACCCGGTATTCTATGTACCTAGCCACGACTGCAGTTCTGCACAACTAGATCCTGAGACTAAGAACAGCCTCAGTCACAGAGGGCAAGCCCTTAAATTATTACTCCAGACTCTTACTAAATAAACGTATCATAGTAAATACTCGACTCAGTGAGGCCCACCTTGACCAGGGTAATGGCATGAACTACTGAGCTACAGTAAAAATAGTCACACAAGTTTCAGACACACAAATGCCTTACATACTTTCCCTTCATAAAGAGTATTCCGTAAAACAAACCTTGTAGAGCGAATAGGCTGGGGCCATGCCCCAGCTCTACAGCTGTATTTAGTTTAGCAGCCAAGTGTTAGATAAACAGCATATGACAACTCTTGATCTATAGTTGTTATAAATTCTCACCTGACCATATTCCATATATAGTTACCAGTATTGGTAAAGGAGTCGACACCACGATTCACGCCATCCATTCAATTCATTGTATGCCCCATTGTCGCAACAGATGGTGTCATAACTTGCATGCTCTGACGCATTGCGTCTATATCATCAGCCATCATCGAATAGACTTCAGTTTTACGCAGTTTTTTTCAATGGCAATTCAAAACTGAAAGTTGCCCCCTCACCCTGGACGCCATGAGCATCCACACGCCCACCATGTTTTGCAATGAAGCGTTCAACTATTGCTAAACCCACTCCTGTACCCTCAAACTCATCCATACCCTGTAAACGCTGAAACATTACGAACAGTTTATCTTTGTACTCATTACTGAATCCTATACCATTATCGCTGATCGAGTAGCGGATGTAACCATCGTGTACTTCACCTTTAACTTCGATGACAACCGGGTCTTTTGATACTGAAAATTTAACTGCATTATTTATTAAATTAAATATAACCTGCCGGATTGCACTTGGATCTGCTTTAACTGCAGGCAGATTGTTATAATGAACTACAATATTACTATCTTGATATTGTTCTTTTACACTCTCGCATACGTTTTTAACGAGCTGTTCCATATCGACTTGTTGTATAACAAGATCCACCCTGCCCGCACGGGAAAAAGCCAGAATATCATCGATTAATTCTCCCATCTTGCAGGCATTATTCTGAACAATTCCAAATAGTCTTAGCCCCTCATCATCCAAGCTATCCCCATACTCATCTTTCAGTATTGTTAAAAAACCGTCGATTGCACGTAATGGTGAACGTAGATCATGAGATATGGAATAACTGAACCCTTCCAAATCTCGATTGGCTTGCTCCAATTGATCAGTTCTTGCCATTAACTCCGTGGTTCTTTGTTTAACTGCCAGTTCTAATTTCTCACGATAGCTTTCTCTTTCCAATTCTGCTAACTTTTGCTCTGTTATATCCCTTGCCTGCTCAAATCTTACGTAATGACCGTCATGCCACTCTATGGCACGATCGTTGATGCTATACCATCTTTTATCTTGTACATTCTCGAATTCCCAAACATGAACATTGCCTAAGTTAGCTCCAAATATTAAATGATTAGTACAAAAATCACAGGGCTGATCTTTACCCTGTAGCATTCTATAACACTTTCTTCCTAAAGCATCTTCACCAAATTTACTCTTAAACGCATCATTAACAAATAACAGCTCATATGTTTCCGGATCAGACAAATAGATCACATCATCAATACAGTTGAAGACATCTATAAGTTTTTGTTCTGCTTTCTGTCTAGACTCCAGCATTACATTCGCACTTCTTGCTAAATCCTTAAACTCTGTAAAATAGAGCTGATGAACATCAATCGGCTTCGCTTCATCTGCTTTACGTAAGAAAAATTTACTGAAGTGGGTGATTTCTTTATCAAATCCTCTGACAGTCAAAAAAACCAACCAGGCAGTTATCACATACAGCGCCACTATAATCAACACACCATATAGTACGGTCTGTTTCAACATATTGGATACCAAATCGTCCTGGATTGGCTGCGCTTCATATAGATCATCAAGATAAAACCCTGTACCTATAATCCACTCCCAGTCAGGATAGGCCATTGTGTAACTCACCTTATTCGCTTGAGATACAATTTTTTCTTGAGACTCTTTCGAATTTAAGTATTGCAATCTATTGCTATCCCCTTCCTGCTCATACCGCTCCCACTTATAACTTACATATCCGCCACCCTGTTTACTCGCCTTGAGTAATTGATCAAATAATTCAGTACCATTCAGATTCGTCAGTTCTCTTATATTTCGTCCAATTATCTCTGGTGAGAGATGAGTCAGGCAGATACCATCATATTGATAGGTGAACATGTAACCATTATCATGGTCACCGTAGTGCATATCTTTTATCAAAGTTAGTGCACGATGCTTTGCTCGCTCATCGACTTGCTTATCTGAGATTCCAATTAAAATCAAGAAATCGAATGAAGAAAAGTACTGAACAATAAATGAATACTTTTCATTCACTTTAGTAGTAACCCTGCAAACCTTTGAAGAACCTGGTTGCTCTATCAGCGCTGTAATACAACTCTGTTCAATATTAATCGGATAGTTACTCTGGATTTGTCGACTGCTGAATAGAACATCGCCTCCTTGCTCAAGAATAAATATTGAATCAAAATGGCTTGACCCTAGGATTGGTTTCAACTCATCCAGAGCTATATGGCGTAGAGTATCCAACGATTTGAATGAACCCTCATCCTGATCCAGAGCCTGTAGTATTTGTAGCGTGATAGAGAGGTACTCTTCGCCTCGCTGCATAAACTCTTTTCTGCTATCACTACGAATTTCTTCTATTTTTGCAAGCACATGTTCGACCTCATGCTTGACTATCTGTTTGTGTAGATCAATAAAACGTCGTTCAACCTGATCCTTCTGAATATCGTTTATATTCATTAAATTGTTTAACCACAACAATGAGACAAGCAGCAACGGCAGCAGAACAATTAGAAAATATGTTGTAGGAATGAACCAACTCAGTTTCCTTGGTACAGGGATCATCATATCTCCTGAAATCCTGTTAATCCTTGATTACGCTTCAATGCTATCTTTAGAGCATATTTTAAGCTATATAGTAAACTATGACTTGGAGATGTTAACCATAGGATAATTTTAAATATATATACTTCTGATTACGACTAAACTACCACGTAGTGCGATAACCATTAATAATCATGGAGTAATATCTATTCTCAATGGAGTATTTATGCCAATTTCCTACAAGGGTAACTTCTCCCTCTAAGCAAAATCTAATCTACTCTTAGTAATTTACTATAAAGGATTTCACCATTTCAAAGGAACTTCTGTATTAGTTATGAAGGACACTATAGTTGACATTTTACTGGTTGAAGATAATCCCAATGATGCGGAACTGGCAATCCATGCACTAAAAAGACACCGTCTTGCGAATAGATTACACTGGGTTAAAGATGGTGTAGAGGCACTTGATTATATCTTCTTTCGAGATACCTATTCCGACCGAAACCCTGAACTTCCACGAGTTATTTTACTTGATTTAAGGTTACCAAAGCTTGATGGTATTCAGGTACTGACAGAAATCCGTAGTAATGAAAAGACGCGCGACATACCAGTTGTAGTACTAACTTCTTCTAAAGAGGACAAGGATCTTGTAAACACATATCGACTCGGTATAAACAGCTTTGTACCCAAACCCGTCATATTTAATGATTTTATTCACGTTGTATCTGACCTTGGTTTGTACTGGGTACTTGTCAACCGAGTACCCCCTCAAATAAGAGCTGATTGATGACGCATTCAATTAAGATTCTTATGCTCGAGGACAACCCCTTCGACGCCGAACTTATTGAACGTATACTGCGTAAAAGTGGATTGATATTTGAAATAAAAAGGATAGAAACTGAAGTACTATTTCTGCAATCTTTGATCACTTTTCAGCCTGACCTAATACTCTCTGACTATAATCTACCACACTACAATGGCTTCAAGGCCCTCCTGGCAGTACAAGCCCTTGAACAGGATATTCCATTTATTTTCGTAACCGGCGCTATCGGTGAAGAGGCATCGGTAAAAATGTTAAAACAAGGGGCTGTTGACTACATCCTGAAAGATCGTCTTGCACGACTACCAGAAGCAGTCAATCGTGCAATTGAAGATAAACGCCAAAAACAGAATCTGAAAGCCAGTGAAGAGCGTTACCGACTACTCATGCAATCCAGTCACTATGGCATCTGGGACTGGAATCTAAAAACTGACTCGCTCTACCTCTCGCCTCAGTGGAAACAACAGTTAGGCTATCAGGATCAGGAACTTGAGAACAGTTTTTCGACATTCGAAAAGCTATTACACCCACAAGATAGAGACAAAGTTATAGCTACTATCAAATTATTTGTTACAACTCCAGAAGAGCAATGGAACATTGAATTTCGAATGCATCACAAAACTGATGGCTACAGATGGATTAATGCAAGAGCAAGCTACAAAACTGATACCAATGGTCAGGTTATACGAATGTTGGGCGTCCATATAGATATAACACAGCGACGCAATTCTGATGAAAAACTTCGTCAGGCAGCACAGGTTTTCAGCAGTACTATTGAAGGTGTGATCATTACAGACGCCAATGCAAATATACTTCGTGTCAATCCTGCTTTCGAAGAGATTACAGGATATACAAGTGAACAAGCTGTTGGTAAAAAACCCAGATTTCTACAGTCAGCTGATCACTCAAATGACACTCTGCATTCAATATGGCAAACACTGATATCAGATGGATATTGGAGCGGTGAAATACAGAATCAACGCGCCAACGGAAACAGCTATCCTGCATTAATGACCATTAGCGCTGTAAAGGACGAAAATAAAATAACAACAGGTTACGTCTGTCTTTTTGTTGACATCACACAATCCAAACGCACCGAAGAGCGCCTCGATTTCCTTGCTCACCATGACGCCCTAACAAAACTCCCCAACCGCTTACTTTTCAAGGCAAGACTCAATCAAGCCCTACAACACGCCATAAGAAACAAGAGCCAGGTGGCGACTATGTTCATAGATCTGGACCGGTTCAAAAACATCAACGACAGTATGGGGCACACTGTGGGTGATGAGTTACTACAACAGGTATCACA
Source organism: Candidatus Thiodiazotropha sp. AKAK3 (assembly GCF_058244645.1). Taxonomy (NCBI): domain Bacteria; kingdom Pseudomonadati; phylum Pseudomonadota; class Gammaproteobacteria; order Chromatiales; family Sedimenticolaceae; genus Candidatus Thiodiazotropha; species Candidatus Thiodiazotropha sp. AKAK3. The sequence continues at coordinate 8,070 of NZ_JBSYOQ010000010.1, read as the reverse complement.
GCGCCTTCAACAATTGATACGTGCAGAAGACACACTTGCAAGGATCAGCGGCGACGAATTCGTTCTTATGATCGAAAACGAATTATCAGTGGAGAATATTACTCATGTATTGAATAAGATCATGAGGGCATTTCATCAACCCTTCGAACTCATGCATCACAAAGTGTTAATAACCTGCAGTATCGGCATTAGTATTTTCCCTGATGACGCACACGATTCTGATGCATTGGTACGAAATGCCGATGCAGCAATGTACAGAGCCAAAGAGCATGGCAGAAACACCTATGAGTTCTACACATCGGAAATGACTGCCAGTGCACTGGAACATGTATTCCTTGAAAATGCACTACATAATGCTCTCTCAGAAAATCAATTCTCTCAATATTACCAGCCACAGTTTCAATTGGATACTGGTCAGCTTATCGGCTGTGAAACCTTGATACGCTGGCAACATCCTCAAGAAGGCGCCATCCCACCTCACCGATTTATTCCATTGGCAGTACAAAATGGCACCATTCAGGAAATCGATTTCTGGATGTTTAGAACTGCATGTCTTCAAGGCAAAATCTGGCTTGACCAGGGTCTACCGGTTCAACATATATCTGTGAATATGACAGGCTCACAAATCCAGCACAAAGATTTTGCAGATAAGATTCATAACATTTTATTAGAGACAAACTTTCCAAAAGAACATTTGGAAATAGAGGTAACTGAGAGTTTTGTTATGCAACGTCCAGAGGTTGGAATCTACCAACTTCAAAAACTCTATGATAATGGAATCAGCATAGCTATAGATGATTTCGGCACCGGATACTCCTCCCTTAGTTACCTGAAAAAGCTACCGGTCAGTAAAATCAAACTTGATCGCTCATTTATCATGGATATCACAAAAGATAAAGATAGCCTAGCTATTGTCTGTGCAATCACCGATCTGGCAAAATCTCTAGGAAAAACTATTGTTGCAGAGGGGGTGGAAACACTTGAACAAGCTCAACAGTTGAGAGAGCTGGGATGTGAGCAAGTTCAAGGCTACTATTTTTGTCGTCCACAAAACGTTGATAAAATGACCGATCTACTACGCTCAGGCGAGAAACAAAGACCTCACTCGACTCGCATTCCTGCAGAGGAGATTAACAGCATCACCTACTAACCCTGTGAGCTGAGAATTTGCAGAACTTATAGATTCTTCAGGCTTTAACTTTTCATCACTTATAAAGTATCTATTCAACATTAACCATAAACAACATTTGGCAACCAGGTTGCCAACTGAGGCCAATAGGCCAGTAGAGCCAGCATCAGTAGCTGAATAACGATAAATGGAGCAACTCCACGATAGATCGCACCTGTAGTGATCTGTTTCGGCGCAACCCCCCGTAGATAGAAGAGGGCAAATCCAAACGGCGGCGTTAGAAATGAGGTTTGCAGATTTATTGCGATCATTACACCAAGCCATACCGGATCCAGCCCCATGGCCAACAGGATTGGCCCGACTATGGGAACAACCACAAAGGTTATCTCTATGAAGTCTAGAATAAACCCAAGCAGGAACATCACCAGCATGACCACAATCATCGCACCCACCACACCACCCGGTAAATTAGTCAACAGCTCGGTTACAACATCGTCACCACCATAGCCACGGAAAACCAATGAGAATAGAGAGGCTCCGATAAAAATCATAAACACCATACTGGTGACTTTAGTGGTGCCGGTAACAACCTCTTTCAAGGTTTTCAGGTTAAGCTGCCGCTGGCTAACTGCCAGCAACATGGCGCCAATCGCACCAACTGAGGCAGCCTCTGTAGGCGTTGCAAGACCGCCTAATATAGAACCCAGAACCGCTACGATCAGTAACAGTGGCGGCAGTAACACTTTAACCACTTTTGATAGTAAGGCCCCTCTCTCTTGCGTTTCATCGACAGGCATGGCGGGCACTGCATCGGGTTTCACTACTGCCATTAAAACGATATAGAGCAGATAGAGCAGTACCAGCATCAAGCCCGGCAACAAGGCACCGACGAAAAGGTCTCCCACTGATACGGTTTCTGGTGAGAATATCCCCATATCAAGCTGAGCCTGCTGGTAGGCAGCGGATAGCACATCACCCAGAAGAACCAGGATGATAGAGGGCGGAATAATCTGCCCCAGAGTTCCAGCTGCACAGATCACCCCGCAGGAGATGGCCGGGTCATAGTTACGCTTGAGCATCGTTGGCAGGGATAACAGACCCATGGTAACCACTGTCGCACCGACAATGCCTGTGCTTGCGGCCAGTAACATACCTACCAGGGTTACAGAGATACCAAGCCCTCCCCTTAACCTGCCAAACAGACTGGCCATGGTATCGAGCAGATTCTCTGCAACTCTGGAGCGCTCCAGCATAACCCCCATGAACACGAACAATGGCACGGCTATCAGTGTCTCATTGGTCATGATGCCATATAGCCGATTCGGTAAGGCATGCAGGAAAGCATCGTCGAAATGACCGGTTTGACTTCCTAACCAGGCAAAAGCCAGTGAAGTACCCCCCAGTGAGAAGGCAACCGGATAACCCAGCAACAAAACCAGGCACACCAAGAGAAACAGAATCAAAGGAAGATATTCAGCCATCAACGCTCAAGCTCGGTCGATGCCAACTCATGCCATCCGAATAGTCGACTCAAACAGCGGATTGTTATGGAGAATCCCTGCAGCATCAGTAGAGCAGCCATTACCAAAATCAGGGTTTTAAGCAGAAAAACCCCATCCAGCCCACCAACCTCCCGCGAGCCTTCGTAGAGAGACCAGGATTGTGAGACATAGTCCCAGCTGACGAAAAAGATAAACAGACAGACCGGCAGCAACAAGGTCAAGGTGCCTATCAGATCGATCCATGCCCTGCCCCGCTCAGAGAATTTTCGGTAGACAATATCGACCCGAACATGACCTTCGTGTTTGAGGGTATAGGCAGCACCAATCAGAAACAGGGCTGCATGCATGAAGGTGACCGATTCCTGAAGCCAGATCCAGCCCATTCCAAATACATAACGCAATATCACCACAGTCACGGTTACCAGGACCATCAGCAGACTCAACCATGAGACCGCTTGGCCCAACACTTCGTTTATCCTGTCAAAAACTTTTGCCAGGTTTTGAATTATTTCAACAAAGTGACTCATCGAACCCCATTCACCAGCGCAATAAGATCCATTGAGGTACTGAGATATTCGTTGGGTCGGTACTGCGAGAGTCAAACTCCCCATCCCCATCCCGATCACTCATGTAGTAGGACGGCCCGTTATCAGGATCGATTTTCACCATGTAGAGCTGACCATTTACCCGGTATTCAGTAATCGTACCTTCCTCCCGCTTAATGATCGTCACATCAGGTTCAATCACTTCACCATCGACGATCACTTCAGGCAGAGGCAACTCCGGCGGTTCTGGAACTGCAGTATCCTCAGCAATGGCTGAGAGGGCCACAAAAAAGCCAGCAGACAACAGGATTCTGATAGGTGTTTTCAGATGATCAATCATTTTCTCCCTCCATGGGAGAGGTCGTTAACAACAAAATCACAGCTCAAGCAGAATCTCCTGCTCAGCGGGAGAGGGCTCGAAACGCCGAGTCTCATAGTGGTCGAAAATCGCATCCACCACCTGTTGCGGCTGTTCGCATACCTGCACCAACTCGAGATCCTCCACATCGATGGTACCCGCCGGACAGAGGGTGTTGCGAAACCACTCCAGCAATCCACCCCAAAACTCCCCATCCACGAGGATAATTGGAATTTTACGGGTTTTCCCCGTCTGAACCAAAGTGAGTATCTCAGCCATCTCGTCCAGGGTGCCAAATCCACCCGGCAGAACCACATAGGCAGAAGCATGTTTGACGAACATCACTTTGCGGGCAAAAAAGTGGCGGAAGTTGAGGGCGATGTCCTGATAGGCATTTCCAGCCTGCTCCATTGGCAGCTGGATATTCAGTCCGATACTGGTTGATTTACCCTCGAAAGCGCCTTTATTGGCCGCCTCCATAATACCCGGCCCACCACCACTGACCACAGAGAAACCACTATCCGACAACAGCCGGGCAATCTCCTCCGCTAAAGCGTAGTGAGGATGATCCCTTGGCGTCCGCGCTGAACCAAAAAAACTCACCGAGGGGCTGATCTGAGCCAGTTGCTCAAAGCCCTCGACAAATTCAGCCATGATCTGAAATACACGCCAGGATTCACGGGTCAGCTGACCTTCTGCGCCAGCGCGTGGATTGCGGCGCCTATCTTGTGTTATTGCCATTAAAATCTCTACACTTTGAGCTCATTTCGGGAGATCTGTTCGGCCTATATCCAACCCCGTCCTGAAGACTAAAAAAATATACTGATTAAGCCGCAGTCACAGTGGATGATATCAGGCATTAGCCCCAACGGTAGTGTTTTAGTCTCGATTGCTTATCTCTGTATAGGGCCAAGCCATCTATATAGGAGACTTCACCACTCTTATCCCGTTGCCTGCCTCTCCTGGAAGGAGAAGGGATGCGCCTGGTCCAAGTATGATGTCTCACAACTTAGTTGGCAAAATAAGCCATGCCCGAACAAGTGGTTGCTGAGATATTTTGAAGTAGATCGGTTAGAAGCAACACAACACTGGTATTGAAATCAATAACACCACTGCGTAACCTTGCGCCTCTGCCGACCACTCTGGAAAACCAGCCATCTATGTCAGACCTTAATCCAAGACAGCAACAAGCGGTGAACTACATCGATTCGCCGCTACTTGTACTGGCTGGTGCAGGTAGCGGCAAAACCCGGGTGATCACCGCCAAAATTGGCTATCTGGTGAATAGATGCGGACACGATCCACAACACATAGCTGCGGTCACTTTCACCAACAAAGCAGCGCGAGAGATGAAAGAGCGTGTGGCCAAATCCCTGGGCAATCGATCGGAGAAGATGCCAAGGATATCCACCTTTCACAACCTTGGTCTCAACATCCTCCGCGAGGAGCTGAAAACCCTTGGCTTGAAACCCGGATTTTCGATCTTCGATCAACAGGATAGCGCCGCACTACTGAAGGACTTGCTGCGAAAGCAGAACCTCGGCGATGAGGCTGTGATCAACGCAGCTCAATGGACGATCTCTGCCTGGAAGAACGACCTGGTCACACCGGAACAAGCCCTGTCACAGGCTGAAAATGAGCTTCAGGTGGCTCAGGCCAACCTCTACGCCGCCTATCTGCGTAGTCTAAAGGCCTTCAACGCCGTTGATTTCGATGATCTGATTCTGTTGCCTGTGCAGTTATTTCAAGACCACCCTGATCTACGGGAGCGGTGGCAAAACCGCATCCGCTATCTATTGGTGGATGAGTACCAGGACACCAATCAGGCCCAATATGAGCTGGTAAAACTGCTGGCCGGGGTGCGGGCCGCATTCACTGTGGTCGGTGACGATGACCAGTCGATCTATGCCTGGCGCGGCGCCAGACCTGAAAACCTGATCCGCCTGCAGAGCGATTTTCCCACTCTGAAACTGATCAAGCTGGAGCAGAATTATCGATCGAGCAGCCGCATTTTAAGGTCTGCCAACCAGCTGATCAGCAAGAATCCTCATGTGTTTGAGAAAAAACTCTGGAGTGAACTGGGCGTTGGCCCTGAATTGAGAGTGCTGGTCTGCCCCAATGAAGTTCAGGAGGCAGAGCGGGTTGTCTCCGAGATCATTCATCTAAAGTTTACCGCCAAGGCCAAAAATAGCGATTGCGCCATTCTCTACCGGGGTAATCACCAGGCCAAACTGTTCGAGAAGGCTCTACGCACTCATAATATTCCCTATTTCCTGAGTGGTGGCACCTCCTTTTTCTCCCGTACTGAGGTGAAGGATGGCATGGCCTATCTGCGCCTGCTGGCCAATCCGGAAGATGACAGTGCGTTTCTGCGCATCGTCAATACACCACGACGGGAGCTCGGCCCCAATACCCTGGAAAAGCTTGCTGAATATGCCCAGATAAGAGGCTGCGCCCTACTCCCGGCCTGCAATGAAATCGGCCTGCAGCATAAACTCAGCGCCCGTCCCTACGAACGCTTGCAACACTTCGCAAGACTGATTCAACACTACACTCAAAAGGCAGAGTCCGACCCTTCTGCTGCCTTCCGCAGCCTGATAGAGGAGATCGACTATCTCGACTGGCTGAAGGAGAATGCCAGCAGCGATGCCGTGGCTGAACGACGCATGGAAAACGTCACCGACCTTATGGACTGGTTAAAAGCACTACAGAACGGCGAACTACAGGAGAAGAGCCTCTCTGAGATGGTCAACCACCTGACCCTGATGGATATGCTGGAGCGACAAGATGATGAGGAGCAGAAGGATCAGGTTCACCTGATGACCCTGCATGCAGCAAAAGGATTGGAGTTTCCCCACGTATTCCTGGTCGGTATGGAGGAGGAGCTACTGCCTCATCGCAGCAGCATTGAAGAGAATAATATCGAAGAGGAACGCAGACTCGCCTACGTGGGTATAACCAGAGCACAACGCACCCTGACCATGACCTACGCCAGTAAACGCAAGCGATTTGGCGAGATGATCGCCAGCGAACCGAGTCGCTTTCTGCAGGAACTGCCAGAGGATGACCTGTTATGGGAGGGCCGTGGCAGCAAACTCAGCAAAGAAGAGAAACAGGCGAGAGGATCGGCCCATCTGGCCAATCTCAAATCGATGCTCAACTGAGCGGCTCCAGCAGCCGCAAATGGCGGCGGCTGGAGCTGATTATCAGAGGGTCAAAATCCAATTGACCACAGCACGGATATTCTCATCCGCAATGTGGGCATTTGGTGGCATCGGGATCTGTCCCCAGGTACCCACGCCGCCAGCTTTCACCTTTGCCACCAGCATATCGGCAGCAGCGGCATCACCCTTGTATTTGGCGGCAACTTCCTTGTAGGCAGGACCGACAACCTTAACCTCGATCTGATGGCAGGCCATACAGCCGGAGGAGGTAGCCAGAGCCAGTTGATCACCACCGGAAGCAGCAGCTGCAGGTGCCGCAGCAGGCGCTGCTTCGGCTGCAGGCGCGGCTGCACTCTCCGCTACTGCAGGTGCTTCAGCGGGAGCTGCAGCTTCAGCCGGTTTGGCAGCACCCTCTACATTCACTTTACCGATGGGAGCAATGCGCTCCAATACATCACCACGATCTTCTGCCACAACCTGGGCAGAAACCAAAAGTGCAGCGGCCGCTACGCCGACCAACACACCAGACTTAGATACAACATTGATACTCACGGGCATAATCCTCCGTATTTCAATCGATTGCGCCCCATGTAACAGGCAATTCCAAAAAACCCGCCGATTATACCCGCCGACAGAAAAAAGAGCGAACAGGGTTGGACGGCACCCCTTGAGGGGGCTAAACTACGCTTCGCCGCGACACCTGCCTAAGAGGTCTAATCGCAGGCATCACAAGCGCCCGTAGCTCAGCTGGATAGAGTACCGCCCTCCGAAGGCGGGGGTCACAGGTTCAAATCCTGTCGGGCGCGCCAAATTCACTTTCACCGCAAAAAATAATCCGGACTTCGAGCTGAGGTTGGCCGATGCATTTCTCATTGGTACTAACGATGGCAGCTAATTCAGTATGCACACTCCCCGGATTACGCTCTAACTCACCCAAACCGGTGTAGCCTGGATGGAGTGCAACGGAATCCGGGATCCATGCCCACGGAATAGACACCGCTTCATCCAGGCTACATCATAAGGCTGTTCGGAAGAGGGAACCTAATCCACACTCCGACTCCCCGGATTGCGCTCTACCCAACCCAAACCGGTGTAGCCTGGATGGAGTGCAACGGAATCCGGGATCCATACCCACGGAATAGACACCGCTTCATCCAGGCTACATAGTAAGACTGTTCGGAAGGGGGGAACCTAATCCACACTCCGACTCCCCGGATTGCGCTCTACCCAACCCAAACCGGTGTAGCCTGGATGAAGTGCAACGGAATCCGGGTTCCATGCCCCAGGAATAGACACCGCTTCATCCAGGCTACATAGTAAGACTGTTCGGAAGGGGGGAACCTAATCCACACTCCGACTCCCCGGATTACGC
>NZ_JBSYOQ010000029.1:0-39396 GCF_058244645.1 Candidatus Thiodiazotropha sp. AKAK3 | reverse complement strand
CTTGTGAATAGATTAGGTGTGGTCACGGGTCCCTCCGCTACTTTCGGTTTATACCCGACCTTATCCCACTGAACTCATAGCTGGCTACTAGGGATTACCCATACATCAACTTAGAATCTGAAAATTTGTGGGTGAACTTACAGGATAAGCGCTTATTGTTCTCATGGAATATGATGACGAGATGTCAACCTATCAATTCCATCCCGCAGTCAATCGCTGGTTTGAGCGTGAATTTTTATAATCAATATCTATTACTTCAAGACTAAATACAGCTGCATATACTAATATCGGGTGCTTCTCTCTCGGGTCTAATTCTATATTAAAACGGTGACTGTCCCGAAATATATATATTTTTTTCACCAAGTGATTTTAATGATACGCCTGTTATTTTATCTTTTAAGATTAGAGCCAGTTAAGGTAACCACCAAAACCCGTTACCACCACGAAAAATGTCTAATACTTCTTGATCATCCACCTTATAGTTTGTTTTTATCACTATGACACCGTCATTACCTTCTTTATTTAACTCCACATCACGGCTATCGGACGGTAATGCGTACAAATAACCTGCTCCATATCCTCCATCTATAGTCCCAGGTGCATAGGGCTTCTCTTCAGAAATCAAAATATGCGTACCATCTGGTGACCATGCCAGATTGTCAAATAGATTATGAGTACGACTCAATTCATCTGCATGAGCTAACCTATGCAAATCAGTACCATCGATATTCATAATCCATGGAGACTTAGGTGATATAGCAAGGTTATCACCATCTTCATATAGCAGGAACGCTATTTTCGAACCGTCCGGGCTTACTTTCAAAGATCCAGCTATTCCTATCACTGGAACTTGTCCTGAATCAGGGGTAGGCGACGTTAGCTCTGGATGGTCTCTTAAATTGAATATATTTATTCCATCCAAACTATAGGGGGGTGTTAGATACAATACACCATTATAAGCAAGCACTATTTCGCCAGATGGACCCCAATCAAAAGGCATCGAATCGTTCTGTTGCATTGTAATGCTGGTGATTTCTTCGTGATATTTATTGTTAATTGTAAAAGAAGTAAGTGAAGATGCATGCTCACCATCATCGTGTGTAAATGCGTAGTATCGACCATCTCTAGAATATTTTGCACCTTTATTTATTTCTACCTCTCTAATTAGGCGCTCTCCAATTAGTTCACCTGTCTCAAGACTACGTATTTCAAGGCAGTCGCTGTCAGCAATAGTGCCGCGTCCATAATCACAAGTAGAAACTGTTAATAGATATTCATCGTCACTAAGGTTTGGAGTCCCATAATAAGAAGTATAGCTATTGCGTTCTATTTCTGGATTACTCAGAGTGCAGAAAAAATCGTTATTAGGATCTTCGTTAAAATTCTCTTCGTAGCAGTAGTCGTCCCACACAACCCCAGGAATTCTCTTACTCTTTCCTGTTGGTATGTCTATAATCCATCCATCAGTCATCAAAATTCGACCAGTGAGCCCTCCATTTATGTTTCCGCTGATCGGCGGAGGATTTTCACCATCGCCATCACTTCCTCCGTTATCATCACCACTGCCACCACCACCGCCACAGGCATTGAGCAACACTGATAATAAAATGAGTAAAATTAGTTCCTTCGTGATAGATTTTGGATTAGGCATATGACTAACTCATAACTAAATTTATTAAGTATGAAAGAATCAGTAATTAAATAAACACAAATACCAGACACCTTCCGATGCCTGGTATTCAATATTGAAAATAAGTACTTTATTATTGCTTTCTTGCCATTGATGAGAGACCTTCACCAATAGATTTCAAAACAGTAGATGTTGCCTCAGAACACATGGAGAATAATTTCGATTCTGCTTGGAATACAGCTTGGGCCTCTGTGAAAGCACTACCAGCTTTTTGATCCATCTGTTGCTTTTCTTCTTTAGATGCATTTTTATACTTTTCAGTGTCTTTTATATCGTCAGATGCCTCCATATCTGCTTGGGCTTGCATCATATTTTCAAGATGTTTACCTGTCATCTCACCCATGGCCTTAGCCAATGCAACAAGCCAACTACCAGACCCTTTCTGTGATGACTTAGCTGCTTCTTCATCTTCAGCGCATTGGTTTAGTAGTGAGTCACGAGGATCAGACGAGTTGCTGACATCCGAAGAATCATCAGCCGCCGCACCACCGGTCGCTGCCGGGCCAGACTCAGCAGCACCACCATTAGCAGCACAACCACCATCCTCATCACCACCACCAATCTGCTCACGAACCACATCTTCAATCGCCTGACGAACCATGTCTTGAAGATCACCACCAGACTCACAACCGCCACCCTGAAGCTTCTCCATAATCTGATCGACAACTTTATCAACGATCTTATCGATCAAGCCGCTCATTGAATCGTCAGTATCCTGCTGACAACCTGGAGGTGTAGGCTCTGCTGGGCAGCTCTGCTGAACATCATTCAAAGCCTGGCACATTTCATCTCTGGCAAACTGAGGGATACCAGGTGCATTCTGAATTGCCTGTCCCAATTGACCAACGAGCGATCCCAGCATATTATTGTTCATCGCGCCCTGAACATTAGACTGGCCATGATTTGAAATCAGGCCTTCAAGCATACCGCCAATACCGCTGCCAATTTGTGAGCCAAGCTGTGCGCCCATGGGCCCACCAAACATGCCACCAACAACGCCACCGACCATTCCACCAACTCTACTTAAATCCTTATTTCAATTTCTCCATAAAAATCATAAATATTTATAACTTATTTGAACTCAGCGTCATCACATTAGCTTCCATGCCTGCATACTTTCGGTTGCCATCCAGTTCATTCAGATGACGACTCTAATCTATGCGATACGAGGGTGTTGGAAAATCGGGAATTGCCCTAGCTAGGGTTAACACCTATCCGTGGTTTATTGTTCTATCCTTTGATCCTCGCCAGGTAGTTTTGAAGAGTAATCTGATGAAAATAACGGATCGCCGTAGAGCCCTGCCGCACTGAACCTATGGTTAGTTCGACAGACCCCCGGCGCAGATCCGTACGTGCGCTACTAACGCATACGGCTCCAGCATCAAATCTAACGTCAGTCAGCTCCTGTGGTAACCGATTGATGGCTAATGCTTACATCCTATAAGGCAAAAGACATATCAGGTTAACTGGCAGCTCGCTGCGTATACTTCCTTACTTTCTCTGGTTTATGCCAAGCGCTGAGTCCTAGCGCCAGGAGCATTTAGAGTATTCTTTGATGCCAAGGCACTTCGCTCCACTGGCTCCGACTCTGGGAATCTCACCCAGCCTTGTTCACCTGCTTCTTCGCTACTATTACCTTGTCTGACTTCCTGCCCACTTAGCCGCTAGAGCTTATGCTATTCGCTTTCCTCTATCGACACTATCCTCAGTGATAGACAGGACCTCCCGAGTTCCGCACAAAAGACATCGGCACATGCACCAGGTCTACGACTCCGGAGAGTCAGCCTTATCCCTCGCAGTTACGCGATAAAGCTGTGTTGCCTTCCCTATCAGTCAACGAGGTCGGCACTCTCGATCTTGTTTTCGGAGCTCTATACTGAGCCTATGCTTTCCCCTGTCAACGCTTAACCTTGCCCTTACGGATTTCGGCCCATGATTCGGGGTCTTGGCGGATCGCTAATCCTTACCAAGTAGCGGGCTTTCACCGCCAATCTTTTGCCGATTTAGCTCGGCGCACTGACTGTCCCGAAATATACTTCATTATAGTGAACTGAATCCGGGCCATGTTAATATCACAAATCCGTTGAGGAAACAGCTGCCGAAGTTAAACAAATCGGCTGTTCATAGCTGCAAACAGGACACCGCTGCTATGGTTTTAACCAGTAAAAACTAGCCGTTAAGCTCGATTTATTTGTTATACCACCGGGTTCATTTTTCATGGTATTAGACCTCCAAAACCTTCTGACTTCAGGAGATCGTTTTGAATCATCGGTATTGAGTATGAATACCTTACCTAGATTCTCGGTAGGTACCAAATACATATCGTTGACAAGATCCGTGCCAATATGCGGGATTTCACCTGGACTTAGGTCTTCAACATTATATCCTTCTTCTACATACAACCATCGCCCATCAGGCGACCATTTTGGAAAAGTCAGCCTAGGGTCCTTATCGTCGTAGGTTGTTGCGACCAAGCGAATATTCGAACCGTCTATATTCATAATATATAACCTGGAATTGGTTAAATCGCTTCCATATGTGTTAGTAGCCTCTGCAATGGTGAAAGCGATCTGCGATCCATCTGGGCTTACCTCAAACGTATCTATATGTCCTGCCTGTAATCCTGTATCTGGTAATGTTAACCTATAATCTACTTCGGTTGAGACACCCTTTGTAAAATATAATGTTCTATTTTCGGCATATAGAATGCGATTGTCATCTAACCAATGAAACAACCTTGCGCCCATTTCTCGATCGTCGACCAAGGTGCCGTCCCATGTAAATATCTCAAACCATTCAGTGGAGTTGGCACGAAAGTGCCTGGACAGTGCAATATATCTTAAGTCAGGAGAAACTGAGGCTGTAACGATCTCTTCACGGAGATGTAAGGTCTGATCGAAGAAGTTACCATTGATATCTTGCATAGCTACGTATGAGTCATTTCCATGTTTGGCAAGTATCATAAACATCGTATTGTTATTTCGAATGGGCCTAGGAGCATAAGTATATTTAAGGGCGTTGGGTGCAAATCGATCATCATGTGTTGTCCAATGAGAGTTGGGTATTTCCGAGTAAGTACCAGTTCTAGCATCCATTATTAGTGGTCTTCCCTGATTACTACCATTGATAAAAAACTTGCCTTCTATCTCTGAATTTAGAATATCAGCTGAGTCCCCATTTTCTGTCGTACCACTAGGGTTGTTATCACCTCCACCACCACCTCCACCGCAAGACAGGATAAAGGTCAAAACTGTGCAGATAAACATCAATCCTACTTTGCCTGACATTACCAACTCTCCGAACATTAAAGATGAACGCAAAAACCGGAAACCCCATATGAGAGGGATCTCCGGTAACTTTTTGCAACCTAAATACTACTATTGCTTACGTGAAATAGCGGCAAGCGCTTCACCTATGGTTTTAAGGGTGGTTGCAGTCATGGTTGCAGTTTGGTTGAACATCTGCATATTTGCGGAGAATTGAGATTGTGCTTTCATAAACTCTTTACGTTTCTCATCCTCTCCGCTCTGGTCTGTAGACTCTGAGTCAGGAGAATTTTCCTCCATGGTTTTCTGATTTGCCATGGCTGCAGACAAGAACTTGTTTTGAACCTCCGCCATGGCATCTGCCAATGCGACAAGCCAGTTAGTGCAACCCTTTGAACCCTTTTCTTCTTTCTGCTTTTCTGATTTGCAAGAGTCCTGAGCAACTCGATCCCCTTCTTTCGAAATAAAATCGTCTACCCAGTTTGATCCAGAACCATTGCCTTCAGTCCGAGTGCAATTACTACCATTACCAGCATCGGGCTCTGCAGTTGCAGAATTACCATCACTACCGCCATCGATCTTCTCGCGAACTACATCTTCAATCGCCTGATGAATCATGTCTTCAATAGAGCCGCCAGACTCACATCCACCACCCTTAAGTTGTTCCATGATCATGTCAACAACTTTATCGACAATCTTATCGATCAAACCACTCATCGCATCGTCAGTATCCTGCTGACAACCTGGTGGGGTTGGTTCTGCTGGACAACTCTGACGGGCACCGTCCAAAGCCTGACACATTTCATCTCTGGCAAACTGAGGGATACCAGGATGACACTGAATCGCCTGACTCAGTTGACCGCTCAGAGACCCCATCATGTTGTTGTTCATCGCGCTCTGAACATTTGGCTGGCCATGCTGGCCAATCAAATTCTCCAGCATACCACCAAGACCAGCACCGACTTGACTACCAACCTGTGAACCAATTGGGCCGCCGAACATACCACCAACGACACCACCGACCATTCCACCTACACTGCTGAGAAATCCCATTTCAATATCTCCTAAAAAAATACAAATATTTGAATTAATTTATAAACTCAGTGGCATCGAATTAGCTTCCATGCCAACCACCTTTCGATTGCCACCCAGTTCATTCAGATGACGACTCTAATTTATGCGATACGGGGGTGTTGGAAAATCGGGAATTGCCCTAGCTAGGGTTAACACCTATCCGTGGTTTATTGTTCTATCCTTTGATCCTCGCCAGGTAGTCTTGAAGAGTAATCTGATTATATGATGCTCATTCTCAATGGACAAGAATCTAATTCCATTGTGCTTTATGAAAAGAATTGCTAATAAAACAGATAATTACAAGCACTGTTCAATCATAGCTATTTGTCATCTCTATGAAAATTATTTGTATACGTGTTCATTAAATACAGATTAAACAATGTAATATTATTGATTCTGCATACTGGTCACTTTGGTTCGACCGCACTAAACGTGATTCTTTTCACATTTCTCCAGCGGCATGTTTTATCTAGCAGTAATATTAAAAGCGTTATAGCCGTATATTTAACACTGTTGCGCTTACCAATATATTTGATCTTATCCCTTTGACGATTACAGAAGGCGAACTAAACCGGTTTGATCTTGAAAAGGGTATTTTTTGGACGGAGTCTTGTTGCCTAATATCTCGGCTTATAGATCTTTATCTCTTATAGGCGTCTACGCTAACCTACCCACACGATTTGGAGAGAAGCCCACATTATAAATGTGGCTTACAGTTTAACTAATCGACACTAACACTGACCCCATTTTCAAAACTGCGCTTTGTAACCGAGATTGATAATCAAATCCGGCACCATGTCTGTGGTCATGTTCTCTCCCAAAGAGAGATCGATCTGACTGCCATCCTTGAATGGAATCGTGCCACCAAAGGTAAACATCACAGCGGAACCACCCAGTTGATCAAACCTGCTTTTATAGAATGGTGTATGCGCATCAAATTGTAGTTTTAGATCGAGCCAGTCGTAGACTCGCCAACTGGCGCCCAGGGTGCTAAAGAGAGCGAACTCTCGTTGCTCTTGTTCGAGGATTTCGGCTTTTCCCATGAGTAAAATGCCGATCTGTCCGTAACCCCCTATAGGCCACTGCTCAACTATTCTTCGATCCGAACCACTTAACCAGACGGCCATATCTGGCGCCCCACTACCCAGTAGTGACTCTTCATCACCAGTCGGCAACTTCACACTGAAATGAAATGATGCACTTTGCTCTTCGTTGGCCAAGGATAGTCCACGGGAAAGCAGTAACTGAATATCACCAATACCTCTGCTCTCTTCGGTAACAGAGACTTTGGTTTCACCATCTTTGATATAGAGATAGCGCAGTCGATTCTGATTCCAGTCATCCCTGTCTGAATTGGAAAATCCGAACAGGTCGTGCCAGTTCTCTATGAGGCTATCCAACCCCCCGCCTCGATGGGAAAGATAGGGCACCTCTACCCCTATTTGCCAGCCTGAGCCCAGCCCCCGTTTCCAGGTCAATGCAACCCGGTTGGTCTCACCATCGAGTGTTACCTGTCCATTCTCGGTAACTGCCTCCATTGATGTATTCGCAATATCCCACTGAATACGCAGGCTGGAGACCTTATCTTCAAGAAGATCTGACGAAGTTGCGACTGGTAAGCCATGCAATAGGGTAAAGGGGTTCATGTTACGCACAGGGAAAGGCTCAGGCTGAGTGGAGTAACCCAGCGCTGCCGAAGAACAGAGCAGCAACCCTGGCAGTAGCCCGAGAATACTGAAACTGATGAAATAATCGATAAATCCTGTGAAGGATCCATTACGGTGACATTTTTTGTGCATGAAAAACTAAGAAACGGCAGTTGAGTCCATCAAAATAGAGTTTGATAGAGAGTGATTTTGTTCTTGTTCAGTGGTTACTGCGCTGTATATATTACTATATATACCCTATATTCAGTCACTGCTATGACCCTGGGTTTTGTAATAAATTCAGTTTACGACGCTCTGGATAAGTCTGCTGAACAGATTGCCAATCAAAATCTCTTGCTTTAACCTAAAAAGATCGGCTGGAGAGTGTGAAGTGTGCAATTCCTGCTGTAGTGTTATTGTTCCAATCGGTGACCATATAGATCGAAGTAATTTTCTTAAATATCAGGGACCTGTGATTAGAATGGAGCGGTCAGATCGTTTTTCCAGGTTTAAGGTGCTTAAACCTACTTATCAGCAAGCTGATCATAATGATCCGCAACTCGGAATCGGCGTAATTTGGCAGCAAGATACCGAAACCAACTTCTCCGCTGGCTCCTTAATATTCAGTGGAAAGGGTATGCTTCTCCATGGGGAGCGCGGCTAGTCGCTTAGCGTCACATTGATATCAATTATTTTTATGAGACACGGTGGTAGACTCGGCTTTAATCTCGAAAATACTGATTGGTTCTCATAACCAAGCTCAATATTAATGAGGTATGACCGAAAGGTAGTTACTGGAGGAAGCAAACCCTGAACAATAGGAATTCGTAGCGATAACACTTATCATCACCTATGATCTCTGCATTTGGGCATTTTTTACCAACTCCTTAGATCAACCTGTGACTATGATCGCAAACGCAACACACTAATTCATATAGATTTGTTTCTTCATAACACAGTTATATTCACGACTCGGGAAACGTCATCTTGAAGATCTTAATCCGCTATACATTTCTCCTCCTGTTCTGCCTGAGCTTCCCCCTGTGGGCCGCTGATGGGCAAACCGAGGGCGATAAGGGACTGGACAAGCAGGTCGAGAGCTTGAAAAAGGCTGTGATCGAACTCAACCGTGAGCTTTTCATACTTGAAGAGGAGCTTCTGTTTCCGGGTAATACCCAAGTCTCAGTGTTTCTCTCACTGGACATAGGCACCTACTTTAAGCTCGACTCAGTTCAGCTTCAGATTGATAATAAGGAGTTGACCAACCACCTCTATACAGAACGGGAATTAAAAGCACTGCAACGGGGTGGTGTACAGCGCATCTATCTGGGCAACCTCAAAGCGGGCAGCCACGAACTGGTCGCATTCTTTACCGGTGTCGGCCCCAAAGGCCGAGACTACAAACGGGGCGCAACAGTCAGCTTTGACAAAGGCATAGGGCCGAAATACCTGGAGTTGAAGATCGTCGACAGTGCCGCCCTGCAACAGCCGGATTTCGAAATCCGGGAGTGGGAGTGATATAGGTGCAAACCGGCTTGATTCCCCGCCTGCTCCTCACGACCTGTCTCGCTCTCCCACTCTCCGCAACAGCGGAGATACGTGCTGGCGAACCGCAGGCATTACGTGACTTACACTATGGTGAGGCACTCTTCCATCTCTATCAAAAAGAGTATTTTCCAGCCATCATTCGACTACTCTCTGCGAGAAAACAGGGGCTGATGAAGGCCTATGCCGATGAGCCGGAACTCTTGCTGGGTGGACTCTATCTGGCCTATGGCATGCCCGACACGGCAGAGAACCTGTTCAATCGCGTATTGAGTAATACCGCTACCCCTGAAATACAAAACAAGGCCTGGTTGCAGCTGGGTAAATCCCGATACCGCAGAGGTGAGGACAAGGCGGCCACCAAGGCACTGGGTCAGATAGGAAATGAACAGATAGCCGATGCCAAGGATGAAAAACAGCACCTGGAAGGCTTGATTGCACTTGAGCAAAATGACCATGGTCAGGCACTTGAATCCCTTTCAGATATCTCTGGGGAGAGTGACTGGACCCTTTATGGCCGCTTTAATCAGGCATTGGCACTACTGCGAAATGAGCAGACCGCCGAGGCCCTGGAAATCTTCAAATCCATTGGCGACGGTCACTCCGATGAGGATAACGAAGAAGCCAAAGCGATTCGAGACAGAGCAAATCTCACCCTGGGCTATCTGCTATTGGAGACACAGCAGTCAGATTCCGCCCAAGCGTCACTGCAGAAAGTACGAATAAAAGGCTCTGCAAGTAACCAGGCCCTGCTTGGACTGGGCTGGGCTTCTCTTCAGATGGGAGATCGTGAGCAGGCCCTCACCCCTTGGCAAATGCTGGCTCAACGAAACCCCAGTGATCCTGCAGTATTGGAAGCCAAGCTGGCAATCCCCTACGTTCTGGCCCTGCTAGAAGCGGAACAACAATCACTGGACGCCTATCAGGATGCAATCGGCACCTATGATCAGGCATTGAGTTCAGTGGAGCAGATCATTCAGCAGATAAATCAAGGTGGCTTTCCCGACAGCCTGATTATCAGCAAAGAGAGCGAAACAGAAGAGAGCAGCGATAGCCGTTTGCGTACCCTGCTGCCCTTCCTGCTCACAGGTAACCTGTTTCAGGAAGGATTCCAGGACTACCAGGATCTGCTTGCTCTTGAGAACAACCTGCAGGAGTGGCAGGAGAAGGTTAAAGCCTATCTGACCATGTTGGAGAATCAACAGCAGGCCTATGATCAGAAACTGCCCAAGGTTGAAGCCTTTCTTAAAGGCGACAAGATGAAAAAAATGGCGGTAGAACAGAGTAAATTGGACAAAAAATATGAATTGGCTGCCTCTGATGCGGAGCCTGCGTTTATTCTTGCTACAGGTGATGAAAAGCGATTGATTGCCCGACTAGAGCGTATTGACGACCTGATCGCGAACTCTGGCGCCCCTGAACAGTTTCAGGTACAGAAAGAGATCGCTCGACTGATGGAGGGCATTCTAACCTGGAAAACGGTTACGGAACATCCGATCCGTCTCTGGAATCTGAAAAAACAGATGGGAGACTTAAAGCAGAATATTGAAACCGCAAAAACGCAAAAGGTTGAGCTGGCTGCTGCCCGACAGCAGGCGGAAACCCGCTTCAATACGCTCTCCGACCGGATAGATACTTTGCAAGCAGATATTCCCGATCTGCTCAAACAGGTAACCGCCCTGCGCAGGGCTGAAGCAGATCGACTTCAGACGATGGCTCTATCCAGATTGGAACAGCGTAAAACCCTCGTCAATAACTATCTGATACAGGCGCGTTTCGGTGTAGCCAGTCTACTCGACATCAGTACGGACAGAGGGGTACCTAAGCAGTGAAACCATCACTCTACCTATCTCTTTTAAGTCTCGCCATTGTCAGTGGATGTTCCTCCCCGATATTAAATAACGGCCCTCAAGAAGCGACTCTGGCTGATATTAAGAGCGAACCGGTCAAAATTGAAAAAAGCGCCATTGCACCTTCCGAACGTGATGAGGTAATTGAAAATTATCGTGCCTTGCTGAAACTCAAACCTGACCAGCGGCTACACAGCGAAGCCACCCGACGTCTGGCAGACCTGGAGCTGGAACGCAGTGAAACCAAGTTACTCAGCGATGACGAGATGGTTCAATCGAGTGATGAGCTGAACCAGTCGATCGAACTCTACAGCGGATTGATCGAAAAAGACCCCGACTATGCCGCCAGCGATTTGGTGCTATACCAGCTGGCCAGAGCCTATGAGTTAAAGGGTGATATGGCAGCGATGATGCAGACGCTGAACACCATGATCACCAAGTATCCGCAGAGTGAATATTGGCAGGAAGCCAGATTCAGACAGGGTGAGCGGTTCTTTGTCGAGCAGAAATTCAAATCTGCCGAACGAGCCTATGGCGATATCCTGAAAAAGAAGACAGATACCCCATACTACGACCGATCTCTATTTAAGCATGGCTGGTCGCTGTTTAAGCTGAACAAAGTCGAACAGGGCCTTGACTCATTTACCCAGTTGCTTGACAGAAATCTGAGCACTACTGAAGAGGTCGACACCAGCAAGCTATCCCCCGCTGATCAGGAGTTACTGAAAGAGACACTGCGAGTCATCAGCCTGACCTTCTCAGAGCTGGGGGGAGCGCAGAGGATTAGCCAATATTTCAATAGCCATGGCCACCGAAACTATGAGTATATGATCTATCAGGGGCTGGGAAACCTCTATTTGAAGCAAGAGCGTATTCAGGATGCTGCAGAGGCTTACTTGGCCTTCGTCAATCTCAACCCCGCCCACCCTCAATCTCCTCGATTGTCAGTAGAAGTAGTAGATATCTATACGAAAAACGGATTCCCTGCGAAAGCTATCGAAAGCAAGAAGGCATTCACCCAACACTACGCCGTATCGGGTGATGCCTGGAAAAAACTGGGTCAGAAGGATCAGTCCTGGCTGAATGACCAACTGCGGGTCTACCTCAAAGAGCTGGCTGAATACCATCACGCCCTTGCGCAGAGAAGCCGTAAACAGGGGACCAAAAAGATCACCGCCGAACAGGCCAAACAAGGTAGTGAAGCGGCCCACTGGTATCGGCTCTATCTTGACGCCTTTCCTACCGATCCAAAGGCGGGGAACATCAGCTTTCTGCTTGGGGAGCTGCTGTTTGAGTTGAAGAGTTACCCAGATGCAGTGGTAGCCTATGAACAGAGCGCCTATAAACTGCCAACTCATGATAAAAGGGCTGAAGCCGGTTATGCCACACTACTCGCCTATGCTGCTGAACAGAAGAATCTCAGTAGCGACCCAGGTGATGCCTGGAGAAAAAAGGGGGTTGAGAGTGCTTTGCGATTCTGCGATACCTTCCCCAATGACTCCCGCCGCGCCAGAGTATTGACTGAAGCCGCAGACCAGCTTCTCGACTTGAAAGACTTTGGGCGTGCAAGAGGCGCCGCTTTACAAGTTGCCAACCTCAAGCCCCCTGCTGAAAAGAAACTCCGACGTACCGCCTGGACAGTTGCGGCTCATGCAGCTTTTGAGCAAAAGGATTTTGCAGCTGCGGAACAGGCCTATCAGCAAGCCCTCTCTCTAAGTAGTAAAAAGGGCAAGCAGAGAGGCCAGCTCGAAGAGCGTTTGGCCGCCAGCATCTATCAACAGGGATCTGACAGTAGAACCCAGGGCGACCATAGCGGAGCAGCAAAACAATTTCTGAGAATTGCCGCATTGGCACCCGCCTCTACCATTCTCGCCACAGCTGAATATGATGCTGCTGCAAGTATGATCGCTGCGGGAGATTGGGCAGGCTCAGTGAAGATCCTCGAGTCGTACAAGAAGCGCTATCCCAAAAGCGAGCTGATACCTGAGGTCAACAGTAAACTGGCTGTAGCTTATATGGAGACCGGGCAGCCACTCAAAGCCGCGGCGCAATTGACCGTCATCTCCAAACAGAGTGGTGATGTTGAAATTCAGCGGGAAGCCGGCTGGCAAGCTGCAGAGCTGTATGAGAAGGCCGGTAAAAAGAGTAAGGCTATTACAAGTTATAAACGCTATGTAAAGCAGTTTCCTAAACCCTTTGATCAGGCTTTGGAAGCAAGACAGAAGCTGGTTACTCTCTATCAACAGACTGGCGCATGGGGTAAGAGAGACTGGTGGCTGAAACAGATTGTCAAAGTCGATGCCAAAGCTGGAAAACAACGTACAGACCGCAGCCGATATCTTGCTGCAACCGCCAGCGTTGAATTGGCCGAACCGGCACGCAAGGCGTTTCGCCGGGTTAAGTTGAAGGCACCGTTGGAGAAGAATCTGAAAGCGAAAAAGAGCAAAATGCAGACTGCAATCAATGCCTATAAGAGAGCAGCCGAGTATGGCGTGGCAGAAGTCACTACTGCTGCCACCCACAGAATTGGTGAAATCTATCAACAATTCGGCTCGGCACTGATGTCCTCAGAGCGCCCTAAAGGATTGAATGCAGAAGAGCTTGAGCAGTATGACATTCTACTTGAAGAGCAGGCTTACCCTTTTGAAGAGAAGGCGATTGTGCTCTATCAATCGAATATCGAAAGAACCCCTCAGGGAATCTATGACAAATGGGTAAAAAAGAGTTTTGCTGAACTTGCCAATCTTATCCCTGGCCGATACGCAAAGCAGGAAAAATGGGAGGTATGGGTCGATGCGCTCAATTAGCCCACTGCTTTGTAATCTTACCCTGATGCTGTTGATTACCGGTTGTAGCAGCATGACAACCACTCAGCAGAGTGGATCAGATAACAGCACCAGTTCCGCTGCAAACTCTGCTAAGAATCCGCAACTCTATCAGGCACTTCAATCTGCTCATCAGCTGTTTGAAAAGAAGAAGGTTAAACAGGCCAAAGCGCAACTGGAAGCGTTGATCAAGCAGTACCCCAAACAGTCTGCCCCCCACATCAATCTGGGTATCATACAACTCAGTGAGGATAATCCTGAGGCTGCTGAAAAATCTTTCTTAGCCGCTCTGGAGATCGATAAGCGGAGTCCTTCTGCTCACAATCAACTGGGCGTTGCACTAAGAATGCAGGGTAGATTCGCGGAGGCTGAGCAGGCCTATCAAGCAGCGCTGAAGCATCAACCTGCCTATGATTTAGCGCATAGAAACCTTGGCATCCTTTATGATCTCTACCTGGCGAAACCCAAGTTGGCATTGCAACACTATCAGCAATACCAGACCCTGGCCGGAACAAAAGATAAAGAGATTGAAAACTGGATCGTCGACCTGCAGCGCAGAATAGGTAAGTAGAGGTGATTATGATCTCAATTCGAAGACTCACAACTCGTAGTGCCATGCTGCTGACGCTCTCGCTCTTCACCACTCAAATCTGCCAGGCTGAGCAACGTCTCGATCTGGAAGGCACAGCTATTTTTGGAAATAAAGAGTCACCCAATGTTCTCTATGTTGTGCCCTGGCGTTCTGCCAAACGATTAACCGGCATGATGCCACCGGAGACCGGCCGACGGGAGGAATTACTTTCCCCACTGGACCGTGATGTATTTCGCAGACAGATAGATTGGTATCAGAGATATGGTGAATAACCCTAAAGATATTGTCATGTTATGCCCTATGGCATACAACCCGAATTTTATCGAAACCCACGTCGAGTAACAACGGAGAACCCTATGGAGCTCATCGACACGATCATCCGTTTCTTTCAGGAAGGCGGACTCTTCATGTACCCAATACTGCTGATATTCGCCGGAGGTATCGCGATCGCCATAGAACGCTGGGTCTACCTGACTATTGCCACCGGAAGTAATAAACGGACTTGGAAAAAAGTTTTACCTCACCTCAACGATGGGGATTTTAAAACTGCAATGGAGGCAGCCAACAAGTCTAAAACTGCAATTGGCACCATGCTCACCTACGGTTTGGCGCGGGCACGCACAGCCAGACGCAGGGATGACGTAGAGGTCGCGATGGAAGAGGGCCTGATGGAAGCCATACCCCGTATGGAAAAACGAACCCACTACCTCAGTACATTGGCCAACATTGCCACACTGCTGGGACTGCTGGGCACCATCATCGGTCTTATTCAGGCCTTTACTGCAGTCTCCAATGCCGACCCGGCAGAGAAAGCTGACCTGCTGTCAGCCAGTATCTCCGTTGCCATGAACACTACGGCATTTGGTTTGATGGCAGCGATTCCCCTGCTGCTTGTCTATGCCCTGTTGCAGAGTAAGACCACAGCGATTGTCGATAGCCTGGAGATGGCTTCGGTTAAATTCCTCAACATCTTCAATGAGAAAGCCTATTCCACCAGGAGCAAGGCATGAGGGGTCGATTTCGCCACCATCACAAAGAAGCGGAGTTGAACATCACCGCTTTTTTAAATTTGATGGTGATCCTGATCCCTTTTTTATTGATGACTGCGGCATTTTCCCGCTTTTCCATTATCGAGCTCTATCTGCCGCCTGCAAGTGAAGGCACTTTAAAACAGATCAAAGAGCTGCAACTGGAGGTCATCATTCGTAAAGAGGCTCTTCAAGTTGCTGATCGCCAGGGTGGGTTGATTCGAAGTATCCCTAACACAAGCGATGGATACGACGTTAAAGCCCTGAATGAACTGCTGGTGCAGATCAAAGTCCGTTTCCAGGACAAGCGCAACGTGTTCATTCTCTCTGAGCCAGAGACCAATTACGAAACCATGGTACAGGTCATGGATGCGGTGCGCATGACAGAGAATGTTGAAGCCGGTTCTGTAGTCCAATACGAACTCTTTCCTGAAATCTCTCTCGGGGACGCACCCCCGGCTACAGCCAGAAAATCGGATGAAGGTAACGCCTCATGAAGATGTCGCGTCGTGCAAAACGCATGGATCGTCACCACAGAAGAAACAGAGGATCAGCAGTTCTGAACCTGGTCTCATTGATGGATATCTTCACCATCCTGGTCTTCTTTCTGTTGGTCAATTCTGGTGAAGTTCAGGTCCTGCCCAATGCCAAGGCCCTGAGCCTGCCCGAGTCCGCTGCAGAGTTAAAACCAAAGGAAACATTGGTAGTGATGGTCAACAGTAATGAGATCCTGGTACAGGGACACCGGGTTATCGATCTGTCCATGCCACTACCCCAAGGCACAATCCTGCCTGCTTTGCAGGATGAGTTACAGCGTCATGCCGAGCGATCCAAAAGCAGCACCCTGGAACCTTTCAAAGGCAAAATCACCATCATGGGTGATAAGGGCATCCCCTACACGCTATTAAAGCGGGTGATGGCAACCTGCGCCGAATCAGAATACCCCCACGTCTCCCTGGCTGTGCTGCGAAGAGCTGAGAAAGACAATGGAGGGCAGACTTTGTGAGAGTCTCATACCGACATTCCTCCAACCTACCTTGGAATACTGCCAGTTCTGACGAACGTCGATTTCAGATTATTTTCGTCACCGCCGTGCTTATTGCCACGATGCTGGGTTTGTTGATCCCCATGATTGAGCTCCCAGAGAAAGAACGCTTCAAAAAGCAAACGCTTCCTCCACGGCTTGCACGTTTGATAATTGAGCAGAAAAAGACCCCACCTCCAAAACCAAAAAAGGTGGTAAAAAAAGAGCTTCCTAAGCCCAAGCCAAAACCTAAACCTGAAAAGAAACCGGAAGCGAAAAAGAAACCAGAGCCGGCCAAACCACCTGTCAAGCAAGTGGCAAAGAAAAAGCCTAACCCTGAAGCCGCACGTAAAAAGGCTGCAAGCTCCGGTCTATTGGCCTTCGCCGATCAACTGGCGGATCTGCGTGAGGATCCCGTTGTCTCCAGTGTACGTGGTTCTCAAAAACTCTCTAATAAAGGGCAGAAGACCTACACCAGCCAACGCTCCATCATCTCATCCGGAGCCGCAAAGGGAAGTGGTGGCATCAATACCTCCGCGCTGAGTCGTGAGACCGGTGGCAGCGGTCTGAGTAGCCGAGACACAACTCAAGTTGCGAGTAAGGATATTACCCAAGGTAGTGAGGCCGCCGCGAACAGCAGCAAAGCCAGAGGTAAAAACAACAAGGGAAGCCGAACCAGAGAAGAGATACAGTTGGTTTTTGACCAAAACAAGGGGGCCGTTTATGCCCTCTACAATAGAGCCTTGCGCAAGGATCCCTCACTACGGGGTAAGGTTGTGTTGGAGTTGACCATCACTCCCTCCGGAAAGGTAACCAACTGCAGGATTCTCTCATCTGAATTGAACAATCCCAAATTGGAACGCAAACTGGTATCACGCATAAAACTGTTTAAATTTCTCAGCAAGGATGTGGATAAAGCAGTTGTCTCCTACCCTATCGACTTTCTGCCCTCTTGAGCATGAGGAGAAGGCGGTCAGGACCAGCTAAAAGCAGGTAAATCTACCCATGTTATGGACAAGCATGGGTAGAGTTACCCTATCCCTGATGCTACTCATCCCCTCCCTTTTGTCTGCCGAATGGGTCAGTGACACGGCCAACATCATGGGCACAAAAATAGCGGTGGAGCTATGGCATAAAGATCGGCAGATGGGTGAACTTGCGGTAACGGCTGTGATGGATGAGTTCAGACGCCTGGATGAAAAACTCAGTCCTTACAAAGAGAGCAGTGAACTCTCTCTGCTCAACCGCATGGCAGCTGAAGGGGCTGTCTCTATTTCGGGAGAACTGTTTCATCTTCTCGAAGAGTCACAGAAATATGCTGAATTGACTGAGGGTGCATTCGATATCACTTTCGCCTCCATCGGCCACCAATATGACTACCGAAAAGGCAAAAAACCGAGCCAGGAGATCACCACTCAAACTCTGCCATTGATCGACTATCGACATATTCAACTCAAGCCAGAAGAGCAGAGCGTGATGTTCCGTAAGAGCGGTGTACGTATCGACCTGGGCGGTATCGCGAAAGGTTATGCTGTCGATAAAGGTATTGAACTGCTGCGTGAAAGAGGGATAGAACACGCCTTGATCAGTGCAGGTGGTGATAGCAGGTTGATCGGTGACCATCAGGGAAGACCCTGGCATATCGGCATTCAGGCACCAAGAAATCGTGATGCGATGGCAGCTGTGCTTCCCCTCTCGGATAGCGCCATCTCAACATCAGGTGACTATGAACGATTCTTCGAAGCCGAAGGGATCAGATACCATCACATCATCACACCCAAGACGGGAAGCTCTGCAAGAGAGGTTCAGAGCGTCACCATTCTCGGGCCAAATGCCACACGCACTGATGCTCTGTCGACCAGCATATTTGTATTGGGTGCTAAAGCAGGGATGGCGATGGTCAATCGTCTAGATGATATCGAAGCGGTAATCATCGACAATCAGGGTCAACTTCTCTCATCAGACGGCCTCGAGAGTCTTGCTCAAGAGCGCAAATAGTCCCATCGTGATTACTGGATAAGAAAAGCGTTACACCTTTGAACCTAAAAAGATCAGTTGGGCAGCGTGAAGTGTGCGTTTGTGGTGGTGCAGGGCAAGGGTCACTCTTGCACATCCCTGCGCCCGCGACACTTGTGCGTCCCTGCACGGCGCGCAACGACGCGGAATAGCCCGCTATTCTAAGGAGTTGCAACGCCGCCATGCGCCGCCACAAGCGTGCAATTCATGCTGTAGCGTGATTCACCCAACAGGTGACCATGTGCATCGAAGCTATTTTCTACAAAATCAGGAACCTGCTATTAGAATGGAGCGGTCAACTGATTTTTTTAGGTTGAACTACGCATCTCATAGAATGCCTTGCGGAATTCCATAAGTGTCTGGCTCTCTATCGCTGCTCGCAGATCACGCATCAGTTTCTGATAGTAGTAGAGATTGTGGATGGTATTAAGCCGTGCACCTAGAATCTCATTGCACTTGTCCAGATGACGCAGGTAGGCGCGGCTGTAGTTGCGACAGGTATAACAATCACATAGTGGGTCGACTGGTGAGTCGTCATACTGATGGGCTGCGTGGCGAATGCGTACCGCCCCCTGATGGGTAAACAGATGACCATTTCGCGCATTCCGGGTCGGCATTACACAATCAAACATATCAATGCCCCGAATCACTGACTCAACAATATCCTCCGGCGTCCCTACCCCCATCAGATAGTGCGGCTTATCAGCTGGCAATCGGCTACTGAGGTGATCCAGTACTCTCCATCGATCAGCTGCTGGTTCACCTACTGACAGGCCACCTACAGCATAACCATCGAACCCGATATCTACGAGCCCCTCGAGAGAGGTCTCACGCAAAGATTCGTACATACCGCCCTGAACAATGCCGAACAGCGCGGAGGGATTGTCACCATGCGCTTCCCGACTGCGCTTGGCCCAACGTAGTGAGAGTTGCATCGATTTACGTGCCTCATCTTCAGTCGCTGGATAGGGCGTGCACTCATCGAAAATCATAACGATGTCAGATCCGAGAGCCCGCTGAACCTGCATCGACTCCTCCGGCCCCATAAATACCTTGCTACCGTCGATGGGTGAACGAAAATGCACCCCCTCCTCAGTAATCTTCCGCATATCACCCAGGCTGAATACCTGAAAGCCCCCGGAATCGGTGAGGATCGGTTTTTGCCAATGCATAAAGTCGTGCAGGTCACCGTGAGCCTGTATCACACCAGTGCCTGGCCTGAGCATCAGATGAAAGGTATTTCCCAGAACAATTTCAGCGCCTAAGTCGACAATCTCCTCCGGCGTCATCGCCTTGACGGTGCCATAGGTACCCACAGGCATGAATGCTGGTGTCTCTATGGTACCCCGCTGAAAATTCAGACGTCCGCGACGAGCGGCGCCATCCCTCTGAAAAACATCAAATTTCATAACCAAACTGAACCTGGAAAACTGTTTTTTACAGTGACTATGATACACATCGTCACCCGTAGAAGCTGAATTGTTACTTTCTGTGAACTAATGTTAGGGATTTCCCTAATAATTCTTGACAAAGCATCTTCATATATTAGAAAATGTTTATGTGCTGATCATCTTGTATCGGCACACACTCCTCCATCCTCCTTTGGTGGAATACTTCAGCGCGGCACCCCTGCCGCGCTTTTTTTTGCCTGTAAATCAGGGATCTGCTATTAGAATGGAGTGGTCAACTGATTTTATTAGGGTTACTTACCCGGTGTCAGAAACATAGCATCGCCATAGCTAAAAAAGCGATATCCCTGGGCAACAGCATGTTGATAGGCCTGCATAATGCGCTCATAGCCGGAAAAGGCAGATACCAACATCAACAGGGTCGACTGAGGCAGATGAAAGTTGGTGATCATCGCATCCACCGTCTGAAACTCAAATCCCGGTCGGATAAACAGGCGGGTATCACCTTTGAATGGCTTCAAACTTCCACCTTGTGAGGCTGACTCAAGCGTACGCACACTTGTTGTGCCAACAGCAATGACTCGACCATTTTGACGCTTGGTTTCAGCAATTTGCTCACAAACCGCTTCATCAATCTCGGCATACTCCCTATGCATCACATGTTGATCAAGATTTGAGACTCTGACCGGCTGGAATGTTCCAGCCCCCACATGCAGCGTCACCCTGGCCTGTTTCACACCTTTTTCAGTCAACTGATCAAGCATCGATGGGGTAAAATGCAGGCCTGCAGTTGGCGCAGCAACAGCCCCGATCTTCTCTGCATAGACTGTCTGGTAGCGGGTCTCATCCACCGCCTCGTCCGATCGTGTTATATATGGCGGTAACGGCATCTTCCCTTGCTGTTCCATGAGCTGATAAAAATCGTCATCCACCGCCCGTAATAGAAAAAACTCGCCATCTCTACCTTCGACTTCAACCGCCGCTTGAGACTCTCCCAACAGTAGCTGGCTGCCGACTTTGGGGGACTTACTGGCCCGCACCTGTGCCAGAGCTTTAGCGGGTTCAACTACCCGTTCAATCAATACCTCAACCCGTCCTCCACTCTCTTTTTGCCCATGAAGCCTGGCTTTCATGACCCGAGTATCATTAAAGATCAATAGATCACCGGACGATAAAAGCTTGGGTAGGTCTGAGAACATTAAATCCTGAGGCTCGGCATAATCTGGCAGCAGGCCCAATAGTCGACTTAAGCCGCGTTCCTCTGGAGGGTACTGGGCAATAAGTTCTTCCGGCAGTAAGTAATCGAAGTCTGACAATTTCATAGGGCGCGGATGTTAGCACGAGCTGCTCACAAGGTGTATCAGATAACACCTCACAGGCATGCTGAATTATTAGGGAGCCTCCGTATAAATCCGGGCCGATAACATTGTCGCACAATAGGTTAATTTAAGGTGCAGATCGGTTAGTCCTGCTTGATCTGACATGGCATCAGATGCAACATCCCATAGATATTCAGAACCGATTAATAGTAAGGTATCCGATAAAGCAATCTACTTGTCCAGTCATCTGTATTACTAAATCTGTTTTTATTTCAAGTTTGAAGCGTGAGAATAGCTGGAGGTTAAGGATGTTTAGCTTAGTGCGGGTTACTCGCTCTCTATCACTATTCAAACTGGTATTAGCCAGTCTGCTTATGCTATCCCTGCCTTGCCAAGGGAAAACTATCCAGCAACGTATGCCAAATGGTTTACTCGCCTCAGCGGAGTACTTGGACTCTGGTAATGATGAGTCACCAATACTTATCTTGCATGGCTTTTTGCAAACCAGAGATTTTTTTACCGTTCGACGAATTGCAGATGCACTGCACGATGATGGGCATACCGTTCTACTGCCCAACCTATCACTGGGCATCGAGCAACGCAGTCAAAGTCTGGCCTGTGAAGCGATTCATAGCCACAATATGGAACTGGACCGGGATGAAGTTGCAATATGGGTAAACTGGTTATCCCAACGTACATCTAAACCGGTAACTTTAATTGGTCACAGTATTGGCAGCCTTACCCTACTGGCCTATCTTCACGCCAATTCGCCTAACAACAATATCAAGCAGAGTATCCTTGTAAGTCTGATTGCCTTTGCCCAAGGCCCTATTGCCAAAGAAAACTCAGCGGAGAAGAAGCGTGCCGAAAAGGATCTTGACGTTGATAAGCGCGGCATTCATAACTATAAACTGGCCTTTTGCGATATCTACCCGACCCGCCCCGACCACTACCTCTCTTATCTCAGGTGGGATCAGACCCTCGTCACTGAGGCACTGCTTGGATTAAGCAAAAAACCGAGTATTATTCTAGGAAGCAAAGACAACAGGCTCAGCCCAGAATGGAAGCCACTGCTAAATCAAATCAAAGCCAATGTAGTTGAGATAGAGGATGCCAATCATTTTTTCGACCATGCACATGAATTCGATTTATTCGAAGCAATTATTGAGTTGCTTTGACCGGCAGTAGATCGTAAAAACCATGGATATAAGAATCAGACCGGTTTCACTGACTCTCTTTACGACTATCTTCATTGCACTCTTCTTGATTCTGCTGTTCAGCCTGGGTCGCCTCACATATCTGGAAGTGGATAAGCTGAATAGCAGTTTCCAATTCGCCAATCAACAGCAAGCTGATAATGAGGTCGATGCGGCAATTGAAGAATCACTGAAGATCATCAGCAAAAAAACGGAACAGCTGGCAAAATGGGAAGAGCTCACCCAACAGCTTCTGGATCCCACCTACTATACCTATTGGTATCGCCATAGAGCAAAAGACAACCGATTTCTCTCTGAATATATCCTGGATCTGGCGCTCTACGATAGCAATGGGGATGTATTGTCACATATCAACACTTCACTGTTACCTGACCATATCGAGCCGATCCAGAATGGTCAATATATTTACATCAGTGAATATGAACCTTTCGTGACAGCTATTAAACCCATCAAGAACAAAAACTCCGAACAGATACTGGGTTACATAGCCACGCTTAACAGACTCATACCAATCGTTGTAACACGACACTTCAGCTGGGTTGATCAAGCAACCCTCAGCGTTAAAACAGAACAGGCTGACCGCATAACCACTGAAGCATTTAAAAACCACCTGCACTACCAGCTTATCAGCGCTCCATATACGCAAGCAGTTCAATCTGAAATGACAGATTTTCTACTCAGACTTGCAACAATAACCGCTATTTTGACCCTTCTTATCTTTCCCTTGGCCGCTTGGATGATCAGCAGACCAATCATGAAGATAACAGAGCACCTCAACCAACTGAAAAGCCATCCCTACGATCCGGTGG
Source organism: Candidatus Thiodiazotropha sp. AKAK3 (assembly GCF_058244645.1). Lineage (NCBI taxonomy): Bacteria > Pseudomonadati > Pseudomonadota > Gammaproteobacteria > Chromatiales > Sedimenticolaceae > Candidatus Thiodiazotropha > Candidatus Thiodiazotropha sp. AKAK3. The sequence continues at coordinate 16,086 of NZ_JBSYOQ010000029.1, read as the reverse complement.
TTTTCAATAACCATGATCAGCTGTTGATTACAGAGCTGGACAATATTCGTGAGTCACTCAACAGTTATCATAATCAACTCAACCAGGTTAACACTTCACTGGATCAGAAAACTCAGGAACTGCAAAACCTGACCCATCAGGATTCTCTAACCGGTGTAATGAACCGAAGCGCCTTCGATGATTTTTGGCAGGAAGTCTGCCATCTATTTAAAAACAGCAACAGTCAAACCTGTCTGATCATCTTTGATATCAACCACTTCAAAGCACTCAATGACACTTATGGACATCAGGCGGGAGATGCCGTACTGATCGCCATCTCCAGCCTCATCAATAATATATTGCGTAACAGACAGCAACTATTCCGGCTAGGCGGAGATGAATTCGCAACCGTTTTAATCGGCTGCAACCATCGCAAAGCGATGCAACTTGCAAAACAGTGCCATATTGCCATTTCAAACTACCCATTTGAAAAGCACGGCATCATGGAGCCTGTGCGCATGAGTATCGGGGTAGCACATACCGCTCCTGGTGATGATTCGAGCCTGGACTCCCTCCAATGGCAAGCAGATGTAGCAGTCCATTTTGCAAAGCGGCCTGGATATTCAAATATTGTCAGCTTCTCTGCTGAACTGGCAAAACATGCACAGGGACTCTATTCAAATCGCACCCATAGTGTTGTTTTTGAAGCGATCTCCAACGGCAATGGTCTGGTTCTGCACTATCAACCCATTGTTGACCTTGATAACAACAAGCCGGAGTACTACGAAGTACTGATGCGGATTATGCATGACGGGCAATTGATCATGCCCTCACATATCTTTCCTCTGGTGGAAGCGAGAAGACTCGAACACGATATGGATCGCCAGATTATCCGTAAAATCATCGCCGATTTGGAAGCTCGTAAAATCCCACCGGGTACAGGTGTCTCAATAAATCTCTCAGCACCTTCGATTGTCGATAGTGAACTACCCAACTGGCTTGAAGAGTTCGTGCCCTTCATGAGCGATTACAAGCTTCTGATTGAAGTCACCGAAACAGCTCTTATCACCCAACTTGAAACAGCACGGAAAAATCTCAAAAGACTGAGGTCAATGGGATTCCGCGTCGCCCTGGACGACTTTGGCAGTGGTTACTCCTCTCTGAGATATCTAGGTGCCATGCCAGTGGATGTTGTAAAATTTGATATCACACTCACTCAACTGATCGAAAACGAAGATGCCAATCCCATTCTCAATCACTTAGCCCAGATGATCACTGAATCCGGGTATATTTTGGTCGCTGAGGGGATTGAATCTGAAACAGCTGCAGAGCAGTTGAAGCAGCTCGGATTCCACTATGGCCAGGGCTTCTATTTTGGCAAACCATCCGCCTCGTTGAGTCAAAGAGCAGATGATAATAGCCCTGTAAATTTTTCTGCATAATCCCAAAAATCGAGGTATACTGTGCGGCTTTCCGGCCTCACGGGTTGGAATCGATGGTCCTGAGGGGCGAGTTGATTCAGCCTGTACGGTCAGTAAAGTTGGAAGTCTGATAAATGCCAGAGTGATGAAATTGGTAGACATGACGGATTCAAAATCCGTTGCCTTCACGGGCGTGCCGGTTCGAGTCCGGCCTCTGGTACCAATTCTTATCAGCTGAGCGGAAAACCCGCCATAGACAACTGCCCAGATCTAATAATCTCCCTCAAGCTCATCTGTTTTATCTATCGAGTAGATTTTAATCTCCTCTTCTGTTGAAATGTAACGTTAGAGCTCTGACTGAACTAGGGCCATCAAATAACCAGGGAACGCTGATTAACTTCTGGGTCGTCTATTTGGTGAGATGAAATATTACAGATCGAGATGAATAAGCGCAGCCGATGATAGCCTGCTATTGAACAGCTTTTCGCCCCAGAACTGTGATCTTTCAGCCACCGCTGACCGATTCACAAATTAAGCAGATATTCCCCAGATAGATTACAAATTTTTTCTGGTGGTATGACCAACTCCGATTCCAGACTGACCGACGATTTCTCCGATAGTGTAGAGATCACTAATACCTCTGGCCGCTTCAGGGTAGCCCTTGAGGTTGCTGTCGCGGCACTGATTTTGGTTGGTATCTACTTCTTATTTGCCCCCGAAGAGACCATCGAACTGGAACCTCCCATTCAGGAGAGCCAGATTGATCCTGTAATTCGAGGGCAAATAGAAGCCGCTAAAGAGAGTGAGCAGGTGCCTCAAGTCAGCAGCTCCCCGGTGGAGACCGAAAAAGTACCAGAGTCAGAAGAGCAGCATGAAGAAGTTGGAGATACGATTGTCTCACAGGCTGAGCCTGTGGCTGCGGTTAAGCAATCGCAAGAGAGCGAAACCGCACGGGAAATGATCTCCAAGCTGCGCAGTGGGGAGCTTGCGCTCAGCCCCACTGAACTGCTCGAGAAATCAGAGCTGTATGCTCAGCAGGGACGTCATACAGATACCTACCTGTTACTCTTCTACGCTGCGCGAGAGGGAGATGGCCAAGCGGCCTTTGCACTTGCCAGCCTATACGATCCAGACCACTTTAAAGAGGGTAACGTGCTATTGGAGAAAGCTGATATTTTTCAAGCACACAAATGGTACAGGGAAGCAGCTAAGCAACAGATCGTCGGGGCACAGGAACGACTCGATAAGCTGCGAAGAAGAAGTGAGCAGCAGGCGAAGTCAGGAGACCCTTCCGCTCAACGTCTGTTGTTGAACTGGCAATAAACCACAATTTTCAGGATCACTCCGATGAAATGGCTTAAATCGGCCCCCTTCATTATCGCAGCGATTATGTTCGCCGCACCGGCAGCTTCGGTCCCTCAGGATCGTCCACTCCTGATGGAAGGAAAACAATCCCTCTATCAACGGGTATTGAGTAAACCCGGTGCGCACCTGTTCGATCAAATCCAACAGGGCAGTGGTTCCCCTTCTATACCGTTCAGTGTCTACTACGTCTATGCCCGCAAGCAACAGAACGGCTCCAGTTGGCTCAAAGTCGGGCTGAACCGGCATGGTACGATCGAAGGCTGGTTACCTGAAGTCGATACCATACCTTGGAATCAAGGACTTACTGTCGCATTCCGAGATCCTCTGGGCAGCGACAGAGTGTTACTCTTCAATGATAAGACCGAACTGAAACAGCTGATTGATAATCAGGATAAAAGCAGATACAGACAACTCTATGCCGCTGCGGAGGCTGGCAAACTGGAAACAGATTCACCTGTGGTTGCCATTCAGCCCAGAACTCATATCGATATCCTCAAGGATTTCTATCTGGTACCCATTCGTGACCATGAGGATATCTATATCGGCAGTGAACAGGCCCGAATGCTGCAAATCTCCAGCGTTCCCTTGCAGCCGTTGCAAACCGCTAAAGATAATGACTCCCCTGCGGCGCCAAAGGCTGAATCTAACAACCGCTCATTTCGCTCAGCAGTGGTATTTGTTATCGACTCGACCCTCTCAATGGATCCCTATATCGACCGTACCCGTGAAGCAGTACGCAAGATATATGACACCATAACCAAAGAGGATTTGACTGGTGATGTCAGCTTTGGACTGGTGGCCTTTCGGGACAATCCCCAAGTGGCACCAGGCCTTGACTACCTTACTCAAACCTATGTCGACCTGGAACATGGCCAGGATGCTGACAGCTTTTTTTCTCAAGTCTCCACCCTGAAAGCGGCCACGGTCTCAAGCAGGGATTTCAAAGAAGACAGTTTTGCCGGGGTTAACGAAGCGATCGCGGGCATCAACTGGGAAGATCAGGACGCCCGCTATGTTGTGTTGATCACCGACGCTGGCCCCAGGGAGTCGGGTGACCCCCTCTCAGGCACCGGCTTGTCCAGCACTGCGTTGAGGAGCCTGGCTCAAAATAAAGGCATTGCATTGTCAGTACTGCACCTACTCACCCCCAGCATAATGTCGGACCATACCAAAGCCGAAGAGACCTACCGCGACCTCTCTTACTACCCAGGTATCGGTAGTTTCTATTTTGGCGTTGAAACGGGTAACGTCGAACGCTTTGGGCGTGTTTTGGACGCCCTCTCCCAACAGATCACTGAGCAGGTTAAGCTGGCTGCCATGGCAGCGGCAGGAAAAGTTCTCGCAGAAGAGCGCCAGGCCAGGGAAGCTACAAAGAAACCTGATGAATCATCAGATCAGCTGGCTCAGTTTCAGGCAAAAGTCGCGAAGCTGGGATATGCCCTGAGAATGCGCTACCTGCAAAAGGATGAAAAACAGCAGATGCCCAATATCTTCAATGCCTGGCTGGTGGATAGAGATATTCAGGATCCGCAGCGCCAGACATTGGATGTCAGGGTTCTTCTTACTCGTGACCAACTCAGCGACCTGCATGCCATTATGAAACAGGTGCTACTTACCGCTGAAGAGGGACTCCTCTCACCACGCAGCTTTTTAAATGACCTGAAGAGTCTGGCCGCAACAATTGCCCGTGATCCTGATCAGCTGGGCAGCACAACCCGGGCGACAGGTGCAAGGGAAGGCAATCTTGCAGATATGGGCTTCATGCGAGAATACATTGAGGATCTACCCTATACCGGTGAAGTCATGAGCCTCTCACTGGAAAATTGGCAGGATTGGACAGCCAAGGATCAAATCGCTTTTATTAACCGACTGGAAGAGAAGATCAATTACTACCAAGTACTACATGACCATACCGATCTCTGGGTTTCACTGGATGGGGGCCCCATCACGGGTGACTCGGTATTTCCAATCGGCCTCGAATTGCTGCCTTAACACAAACACGACATTAAAATGACTAACCCTGAAGCTCAAGCAGGAGCGAGCCTGACAGGTGATCGTGTCCTTATATACCACTTACGCGATGTTGTGAAAACTCGCGAAGCCGAGGGCACTGGCTTCCGCTTACGCGTACCTAGCCTGCAGATCGCCTTAGGTGAAAAGATCGCTTTGATCGGTGAAAGTGGCTGTGGAAAAAGCACACTGCTCGACATGCTATCTATGATTCTGCGCCCGAGTGAGATTGGATCGTTCCGCTTTCGTCCTGAACAGGGTGCCGAGCCAGTAGATATCTCCACACTTTGGAAGAAGAAACAACTCAATCAATTGGGGGATCTGCGTCGTCTGCGTATCGGATATGTGATGCAAACCGGCGGACTTCTCCCCTACCTCACTGTGCGGGAGAACATCAATCTATCCCGGCGATTGCTTGATATGCCGGATGATAGGCTGGTAGAAGAACTCACTAAAGATCTGGGCATCAGACAGCACCTCGACAAACTACCTTACAAACTCTCAGTAGGAGAGCGGCAGCGGGTCGCCATAGGCAGGGCCTTGGCCCACCGACCATCAATTGTAATAGCCGATGAACCCACGGCATCTCTCGACCCAATTGCAGCTGAGCGCATCATGTCTCTTTTTATAGAGTTGGTAGATGAACTCCATATCACTGTAATCCTGGCCAGTCATGCCTGGCGTCATATCAATCGGCTTGGGCTACGACATCTGGAGCACCATACGGAACGAAAAGAGGATGGCTCCATGACTGAAACAGTGGTAAGTGGCTGATGCGTCATCGTTTGAAAGATATTGTCTGGCTGGCTAGCCGGGACTACCGCAATGAGTGGCAGATGTCTTCCTTCTTCATACTTGCACTCGCTGCTGTGCTCGGCCCGATGATGATTCTTTTCGCCCTCAAGTTTGGAATTGTGGGTAGCATGCTCGATAACCTGATCGAAGACCCCCGCAATCGGGAAATTCGACCGATCGGTAGCGGGCGTTACGATCAAGCCTGGTTTGAGCAATTGAGGGATAGATCAGAGGTTAAATTCATAGTCCCTCGTACGAGAGCCATTGCAGCCACCATAGACCTTAAGAGCGAAACTTCAAAACGGATTGTCTCGGTGGAGATGATACCTACCGGCGAAGGAGATCCTCTACTGAAAGATCGGAATACGCCGAAAACATCAACAGAGTTAGTGCTCTCAAGTCATGCTGCTAAAAAGCTGAATATTGAAGCAGGTGACGAAATCGCTGGCAGTCTGGCTCGCAGATTTCAAGGGCGTAGTGAAAGGGTTCACCTAAAACTCACAGTTGTAGATATTGCTGATACCAGCAGTTTTGCACGTGATGGAGCCTTCGCCCCACTTGCCCTGGTCGAAAGTGCAGAGGATTTTCGCGACGGACGCTCAGTTCCTGAATTTGGATGGCAAGGCAGCGAGGCCAATACAAGTAACAGAAAATACCCCAGTTTCAGGCTATACACCGACTCAATCTACAATGTCAGTCGCATCAGTGATGCGCTCGAAAGGTTGGATATAGAGGTTAGTACCCGAGCAGCAGATATCGAGATTGTACGCAGCATGGATCGCAATTTGAGTCTGGTATTTTGGTTAATTGCGATAATTGGTCTTGCGGGATTTTCCTTTTCCCTCGGTGCCAGTCTATGGGCCAACGTGGATCGCAAGCGTAAGGAGTTGAGTGTGCTACGCCTGGTTGGTTTTCGCACAGCTGAAATTGTCTGGTTCCCGGTCTTTCAATCACTATTTACAGCCGTTCTTGGCTGGGCTTTTGCCTCTTTGATCTACCTGGGAGTGAGCATAACAATCAACCGTATCTTTGCGGCTCAACTTAATAACAACGAACAAGTCTGTCAGCTCTTGCCAGAACACTTCCTCATTGCTCTGTTGCTCACAGTGGTTTCATCTGTAGTTGCGGCATCTCTTGCCGGTTTCAGGGCGTCCCATATAGAACCATCTGAAGGTTTACGGGAAATATAGTAAAGCCTGAGGGACTGCTGAACAACACACTACCGATTCACACTGAGGTAGAGTAGCTGCTTAAGGTAAAAGAGGATCACTTTCTCAAGCTCGAAAAAAAACCACGGAAGAGATAACCTTCCATGGCTTTTCATACGAAATTATAAATTCGTAATATTTCTTAGACTTTACGTCTTCTACTGAAGGAGACAAATCCCAGCAGCGCAGAACCAAACAGCCAAGCAGCTGCTGGCAGTGGTACTGCACTCATGGTTAAGTCATAATCTGAATTGAGTGTGGTATCAATAGAATTAAGCGCAAAACCGGAGATGGTAAAAATGTACTCTCCCGCTCCCAGACTCAGAGTTTCAGAAAATGTGGTTCCCAGATGATACTGTTCGTTGGTATTGATATTAGTCAGCAACAGATCATCCTGAAACATGCCTTGATGTGTGCCTGTAATATTGATATCCAGTGAAGCGGAATCAACAGTCAGACTATAGGAATCAAGAAAATTCCCGACTGGCTGGGGAGTACTGAAGCTATCCCCAAGATCAGAAAAGGTACCTGCATCGTAAGATGCAGCCTGTGCGCCGACTGTAGAAAATGCCAGGAAGGCAACCAGTGCGACTGAACGTATAAGCAACTTCTTCATTATCTTCATCCTTAAAAGATTGTTGTAGAAAGATACAATCTTTGCCTGATTGTACCTGCACAATCGAAACTACCATTTATAAATCATGGGAACAATACATAATATCCCATATATTGAACTGCTTTTTATAATTAACCCATTCAAACCAGTAGTGACATCCGAGAAGCAGGGGCTCTCACAAACATACCGATTTATTTAAACATCAATTAATTTGGAAACAGGATTAATTCAACCCGTCTTTTTTTTGCAGATTCATCACGTTTCAAGATCGCCTGCTCATCTTCTGCTGTACCTATTGCAGTCACATGCAAACGTTCTCCGGATATGCCACGCTTGGTTAAGAACTGTTTTACCTCATCAGCCCGTTTTAATGAGAGACGATAGTTGTAACTGCTATCTCCCTGACTGTCTGCATAGCCGATGATACGGAGAAAAGTCTCAGTTTTGGTCAACATTTTATATTGAACAGACTTCAATAACGTTACATATTCAGTTGGAATAGAGGATTTGTTAAAAGCAAAAAATACCGCATAGCGTGTTGCCAAATTTATATTTATGATGGTGTCTATATCTGAAAATTCTGTGCGCAACTCCAGCTCGCCTAAACTCTGATCATCAGCGATTTTTGACTGATCGATGGATGCTTGATCTCCAATCAGAGGTTTGACTTCTGCCTCAGCAGATAGATCAACACCAGAACCTTCCTGGTCAGAAGGCATTTTAGATAGTTCCGAATTAGGGTATCCAGCCACCACACCATCAATACGATCTGCAAAGACACTAAAATAGTTATCAATCTGTTTTGAATAAAAAGCGTAGGTCAGCATAACCAGTAGACCGATGCCTACCCATGCAACCACATGAAAGATAGAATTCCTGAGCCGAGTTGGGCGAGGTTTAAACTTATGCACCTCGGAGTTTTCAGCTGCTACAACCTCTGGGCAACCCTCAACCCACATAGAAGGCATACTCAGATTCTCTTCAACAACAATTGTGTTATTCGGTTTTTTCGCTGGCCAGGCTGATTGATTCTTACGTCTATCACTATTACTTTTTAAGTTGCTTTGATGGCTATCGGAACCCTTCTGGTTCTCACTAGACATCCACCAAACCCCACCCCAACTATGCTCATCATCCAGTGAGGGCATCTTCTTGTCACTGTGGGTCGACTTGATTTCTGTCACCCTTGACTTACTTTTCCTTTGCGTAGTCGAAATGAGAGAATCCATATCCACAGATTCAAGTTTATTATTCCAAATATCCTCAGCGCTTGGCAGTGGTTGATTTAAGGCTTCATCCTCAGCAAATAATTCAACCTCATCTTCTGTAGAAGATCGATTATTCTGTGGCTCAGTTGCGTGCTCTTCTTTCTGAGTAGAATGAGGCTCTCTTTTTATTACCGTTAAATCGCTATCCCAGTCACTCCAATCAGAGTCAGGTAAATCCCAAGCCTCTTCGAAATCCTGATCAGATGCATCGATTGCAGTGAGCAGATTCTCAGTAATAAAGTTAGTATTGGCAATTTCCTCTTTACGTTTCTCTATTTCAGCTTCATCAAAAAACTGTTCCTGAAGTGGCTTATTTTCGAAAATATCATGCACTGCTGCTTTCTGATATGCGACTTGTTGAACTTCTACCTGCTGATCTTTATCCTGCTGGTATCTTTGAACAAAATCTTCAAAAGATTCATTGTCTGGCAAAGTGATACGCCGCTCTTCCACTAACTCTTCAATAATCTCCAAGGCATCTTCATCACTCAGCTCATGCTTCTCTTCCAAAGATGCGAAAAGCAATATTCGACTCATTAGATGATTGATCTTTCTTGGTACACCCTGTGCTGCCTGGTGGATCAGCAAAAATACATTTTCATCAATATGGGGGTCATCCTGCCAGCCAACCACACTCAATCGATGTGTTATATATTCACGGGTCTGCTCATCTGACATAGGCTTAATCTGACAGGTTGCTATAAGCCTTTGCTGTATGTGTTCCATATCTGGGCCGAGCACGAGTTCCCTTAATTCATCATGCCCGATCAGAACTATTTGAAGTAGCGAGCTGTTACCCATCTGCAGGTTCGAAAGCAGACGCAACTCTTCAAGCCCGTTCATTGAAAGATTCTGAGCTTCATCAAGAAAAAGAATGGAACGTTTCCCCTGCTCATGCAATTCAGAGAGGTGCTTATTTATACAGGTCAGCAGAGTGGCTTTATTGTATGACTCAGCAGGTAAGCCATACTCCAGAGCAACCTTTCTCAATAACTCTTCGGCTTGAAGTTGGCTGGTGACCAGATTCAGGGCATTGAATCTGCTAGCGTCAATCTCAGAAATGACATCTCTGACCAGAGTTGTTTTACCTGAGCCGGGTTGTCCGGTAATCATCACAAAGCCTTCGCTCTGCTGTAAAGCGTAGGCTAGGTATGCGGATGCTCTAAGATAGTTTCTGTGGGCATAGCGGAACTTTTCGTCCGCACTCAATCGAAATGGCGTATCCTTGAATCCAAAATACGACTCATACATATTCGTCGTAGTCCCTCACATGGTCCGTCATTCAGCTTTCCCTGATTTAATGATACAGCTTTAAATCGAAAAACCCTACCACAAAAAAAAATCCTGAGAATGGTATTTACCATTTCTCAGGATCGCTGTGTTCAGAAAGTAGAGCTTGCTAACTTAATAACAGTATCCCTGTTAATTAACGACACTTTTCTGAACTGTATTCGAAAGATCACTTGCGTTACCCGTCCGGTCATATGCAGCGATGGCTACATAGTAGTCCCCCAGGTCCAGGTTATCAATGGTGTGACTATTCAGGTCACCCTGCCCAAGATCGACATGCATCTGTAAATTGTTCGGCGTTGTACCGATATAGATATGATAACCATTAATTTCAGACAGATTCAATGAGGAACCATCCGTACGGGTAGTCGGTGCAGTCCATCTAAGTGACATGGAACCGGTTGTTGCTGCTACTACAACACTGTTGACGCGAATAGTGAATGCCGACAGGTTCGTAGTGTCAGTACCATCGCTTACACTGATCCGAATATTGTTATAGTCCCCAACATCCTGTGCTGAAGGTGTGCCACTCAAGGTACCGTTGCTGTGATTAAAGCTCGCCCAAGCAGGTAGATTCGTGATAGAAAAAGTCAGCGTGTCATTATCGGCATCGTCAGCGACTGGGGAAAAGTTGTAAGCAATCCCTGCATCGACTGCGGCGGCGGGATTTCCACTGATTGTAGGCGCCTGGTTAGCAGCAGCTTGTGCTTCAGTACAAACTTCATTCGACAGTGGGTGTACAGCGGCATCTGTATAGCGAGACTCGATAATGAAGCAATGAGCTTCGGCCAAGTCCAATCCACGAATGGTGGCAGTGGTCGACATGGTACGGTCTGTGCCCATGTCCAGCCCATCAATGATTATGTCGTATCCTCCCACAGGGGTATCGAAATCATGAGTCCAGTTTAGAACAATGTTATCAGCGGAAATAGTTGCTGAGTTCAGTTGAGCTGCGCCTACTGCTGGCGTAGTTGTTGCTGGCTCCTCAGGTGCAGGCTCTTCCGGCGCTGGATCAACACTATCAGCAGGAGGCGTGGTATCTGTACTCTCTCCAGGCGCTGGGTCAGCTGGCTTAGTCGGCTCAGTAGGCTGAGTAGGCTGAGTCGGATTAGTTGGCGTAACCGGATCACTTGGCTTAGTAGGCTCCGGCGCTGGTGGTGCAGTCGGTGGCGTTACTGGAGTCTGCTCATCACTACTCTCATCACCGGTTGGTGCATCTCCGGAATTTTGATCTGTACCAGGATCTTGTGTTTCACCACCACTGGAAACAGCAGTCTCATCTTCAGTGTTGCCAGCTGTCTCATTTGATTCTGGATCACTGCTTCCACCACATGCGCTAAGGACCAGACTTAGTGCAAAAGCTGATAATATGAGTTGTAACGATTTCATTCATGTGGCCTCAATGACGCGATGGCACATAGAGTAAGGGAATATTACCGTTATCCTGAGGAACTGGATCACATAAATGAACGACACTCTTCTCAGAATTGAAAGCCGTTTTTTAAGCTAAAAAAACCAAGTAAATTCATGTAGATATAAAGCTCCGCAAGTTTTATTGAACAAGGATCATATTGTCAGCCTGCCTGGCCTTTCAAAGCGGCTAAAACCAACCAAACGACTCGGAATTAAATCGCGAAAAATATAATGGGAACTAGATCAAATCGTCACATCAGGCGTCAGGAATCGCCCTCCCCATCATTACCCTATAGCTCGTCAGGCTGTAACTGCTTGATGCAGAATCGGCTCGACACTTATACTCAGCATCCGGAATTAATGACTTTGTCTCATACCCTCTAACAATAAGGCAGTTCTTCATGACTACTCCAAGCTTTAACCCCCCTGTCCGCACCTTGATGGGCCCTGGCCCCTCAGACGTCCATCCCCGAATTCTGGAAGCCTTGTCACGTCCCACAATTGGCCATCTGGACCCTCTATTCGTAGAGATGATGGAACAGACAAAGGCGCTGCTGCAGTATGCCTTCCAGACCGAAAATGCACTGACCATGCCTGTCTCTGCGCCAGGTTCAGCCGGCATGGAGACCTGTTTCGTCAATCTGGTAGAACCCGGAGATAAGGTTATCGTTTGTCAGAACGGCGTTTTTGGCGGACGTATGAAGGAGAATGTCGAGCGTTGTGGTGGCACGCCTATCATGGTTGAAGATGAATGGGGCACGGCTGTCAGCCTGGAAAAAGTAGAAGCCGCATTACAATCGAACAGCGACGCAAAAATAGTGGCGTTTGTCCACGCCGAGACCTCCACAGGCGCAAGATCCGATGCTAAGGAACTGGTGGAACTGGCTCATCGTCACGACTGCCTGACCATCGTCGACGCAGTCACATCCCTGGGAGGGAGCGAGCTTAAAGTCGATGAATGGGGAATTGACAGCATCTATTCAGGAACACAGAAGTGCCTCTCCTGTGCCCCCGGTATCTCACCCATCAGTTTCAACGAACGCGCCCTGGAGAAAGTCAGAAACCGAAAGCAGAAGGTACAAAGCTGGTTTCTCGACCTGAACCTGGTCATGGGCTATTGGGGCAGCGGTCAAAAGCGCGCCTATCACCACACCGCACCAGTGAATGGTCTCTATGGTCTACATGAAGCGCTCTGCATACTGCAGGCAGAAGGGCTGGAAAATTCCTGGGCACGCCATATCAAAATGCACAATGCGCTTAAAGCAGGTCTCGAAGCCATGGGGCTCGATTTCATCGTTGATGAAGCCCACCGCCTACCGCAATTGAACGCCGTATCCATTCCCCAGGGCGTTGATGATGCATCAGTACGCAGCCGCTTACTCAATGAGTACAACCTGGAAGTGGGTGCTGGGCTTGGCGCTCTGGCAGGTAAAGTTTGGCGCATCGGCCTGATGGGCCATAGCGCAAGAGCTGAGAACATCCTGCTCTGTGTCAGCTCCCTTGAGGCAGTATTAAGTGAGATGAATGCACCGATCAATAGAGGCGTTGCACTGGCTGCAGTACAAAAATCGCTCTCATCAGCAAGTTGAATCCGCAACTTCCACTTCTGCTGGAACCGGAGGTTTTGAGTGCCTGTTTGAGCGAACAGGCAGAAAACCTGCGTGTGGTGGATCTTTGTAAAGATAGTACCTACCGGGAACTGCATATCCCAGGTTCGGTACATCTTGCCTACTCGGCCATCACCCTCTCTGACCACCCTACTCATGGACTGTTACCGGATCCAGAACAGCTGCAGCAGCTCTTTTCCGAACATGGTATCGGCAACGACACCCATGTTGTCGCCTATGATGATGAAGGGGGTGGCAATGCATCGCGCCTGCTATGGACACTGCATGCCATGGGACATAAGCACTACTCGCTATTGAATGGCGGTCTGCATGCATGGGCCAATGAGGGCAACTCCTGTAGCAGGGAGGTCACCACACCTTCACCCACCAACTACCAAGTAGCACCGGATCACCGGGTGGTGGCGACTACCGACTATATTCTCGAAAGAGTGGAATCACCGGAGCTGGCATTATGGGATGCTAGAAGCATCAATGAATTCAGAGGCATCTCCCGCTTTTCTCAATATCCAGGGCATATTCCTGGTGCGGTCAACCTGGACTGGCTGGAAGTAATGGATCGACAACGGAATCTCCGCCTGAAACCTGAAACAACATTAAGAGCGATGCTCTCTGAGCTGGGCATAACCCCAGACAAAGAGGTCATTACCTATTGTCAGACACACCATCGCTCATCCCTGACCTGGTTCGTGCTTCAATATCTCGGATTTGAGCGTTGCAGAGGCTATCCAGGATCATGGTCTGACTGGGGCAACCGGGATGACACACCAAAAGTCACCACATGAGACGACCCTCATCATCACAACGCCGGTTTGTTATTCTGAGCCTGGCCCTGTTAACTTTCGGCCTCGCCTACTATGCGGGTATCTCACATAAAACCAGCCGTGACACCCCCAAAATCAGCGGTATCACCATATCCCCCCCTACCCCTGTCCCCACATTCAAGCTGCAGGATCAATCCAAAGAGCCATTTGAAAACCATCGATTGCTCGACCATTGGAGCCTGCTGATGCTGGATCCTAGTGGGAGATCTCAACCCACACCCGCCTTCACCCGACTGTTGAAGGTTCACAATCGCATCGCAACACACCCTGAGTTACAGCAAAAGGCACACTATCTCTATCTGCCAAAATCCAAAGAAGCGGCTCTGGATAGCACCATTTCTCAACTCAGTGGCAATATATTTGGATTGCAGGGATCCCCTACGCAGATAGAAGAGGCCTTTAACAAATTTGGTGTCGATCTCAACAGTTCAGAGCCTGTACTCTACTTAATCGGTCCCGAAGGTCACTTGCACGCCCTATTTACCGATGGTGTGGATGCAGCTACTATCGCCAGGGATTTAATCCAGATATTAACCTCTACCTGAAGCCACGGATTCAGGTTCAACCCAGTAGTCAAAAATGAATCAAACCGAATCCAAACAAAAAGAGTTTCCACAAAGGTTTCTTGAAGGTCTGTTCGTGACCCTCCAGTACTTGCTTCCCCACCACCTGCTGTCCCGTTTGATGCATAGTCTGACCCGGATCGAAACTAAGTCAGTTAAGGACCTGCTGATAAGACGCGCAATTGACTGGTACAAAGTTGATATGCAGGAAGCAATCGAAAGTGACCCCACCCGCTACCGCAGTTTCAACGATTTTTTCACTCGTGCCTTGCAACCGGATGCCCGACCAGTCACTCAGCTGGCCAATGAAATTGCCAGCCCCGCAGATGGCACCCTCAGCCAGGCTGGTGACATTGAAGCAGGTTACCTGTTTCAGGCCAAGGGACACGATTACTCGCTGTTCGAACTGCTGGGGGGCGACCTGGAGATGACCAGGTTGTTTGATGAGGGGCACTTCGCCACCATCTACCTCTCCCCCAGAGACTACCATCGTCTGCATATGCCCCTGGGTGGAAAACTGAAAAAAATGGTGCATGTACCTGGACGTCTGTTTAGCGTTAACGAGACAACATGTCGAAAAGTACCCCGACTTTTCGCCCGCAACGAGCGGGTTATCTGCCTCTTCGAAACAGCGGCTGGGCCAATGGCAATGATCCTGGTGGGCGCCATATTTGTCTCCAGCATCGAAACTGTATGGGCAGGCACAGTCACACCCAGCCAGTTGAGAGTCTCAAGCTGGAACTATGAACCTCTGCAGCAACCTACCACGGTGGAGTTGGATAAAGGAGAAGAGATGGGACGATTCAACATGGGTTCCACAGTGATCCTGCTATTTGGTAAAGACGCAG
Organism: Candidatus Thiodiazotropha sp. AKAK3; assembly: GCF_058244645.1. Lineage (NCBI taxonomy): Bacteria > Pseudomonadati > Pseudomonadota > Gammaproteobacteria > Chromatiales > Sedimenticolaceae > Candidatus Thiodiazotropha > Candidatus Thiodiazotropha sp. AKAK3. The sequence continues at coordinate 861 of NZ_JBSYOQ010000029.1, read as the reverse complement.
TGGAGTGGTTCGAAGATTTCACCCCTGGAACGCCCGTTCAGATGGGCAGCGGGATCGGAAATCTAACCTGACCAATGGGTAACCTCAACAAAACCTACTCATCTCAATAAGATTAATACTGAACAACGCTGCTCGAACTGTAGGGTGGGGCCATGCCCCACCATTTAAAGCAAAAAGCAGTATCAATCAGCCTTTTTTTACAATCAAAATCTTCTAGCTCGGTAGCCTGGATGGAGCACAGCGGAATCCGGGATGGTTGGTACGCTGTTCTCCCCGGATTCCGTTACACTCCATGCAGGCTACGGACTAGGCAGTAGCCTGCCAGCTCTCAGCAAGTAGTGGCTGCAGAGCATCAGCCGCATCCTGAGGAGTAACATTACCAACCCCTGCAGGCACTTCGAAAATTGCCACCACCCTCACCAGTTGATCCATTTGACTTCTCGGTGGGGCATGGCCCCACCCTACGCCAATATGGACAAGTAGGGTGGGGCCATGCCCCACCATTGAAGGTAAAAAGCAGTATCAATCGGCCTTTTTTACAATCAAAAACCTTCTAGCTCGGTAGCCGGGATGGAGCACAGCGGAATCCGGGATGGTTGGTACTCTGTTCCCCCCGGATTCCGTTACACTCCATCCAGGCTACGGACTAGGCAGTAACCTGCCAGCTCTCAGCAAGTAGTGGCTGCAGAGCATCAGCCGCATCCTGTGGAGTAACATTACCAACCCCTACAGGCACTTCGAAACTTGCCACCGCCCTCACCAGTTGATCCATTTGACTTCTCGGTGGGGCATGGCCCCACCCTACGCCAATACGGACTGGTTGGGTGGGGCCATGCCCCACCTGAACAACGCTGCTCGAAC
>NZ_JBSYOQ010000016.1:0-9177 GCF_058244645.1 Candidatus Thiodiazotropha sp. AKAK3 | reverse complement strand
TGGGGCAGGGCCCCACCCTACCGTTCAATTCAGGGCGTAGGGTGGGGCCCTGCCCCACCAAAATAGCTTGGTTACCTCAGAAAATTCTCGTTCTACGTAACAAATCCCCTTAAGTAAGTGCCATTCGGGTACGGCCTTGCCGCACCATTAAGGCTGAAAAGTGTAAGAATTTAGGTTGTTCTGTTCTCAAAATCTATTGCGAAAAACCACGGCTTGCTTTTACAACACCCTACTTAAGGAGGAGAGCAAGGGTGAGGTGGTACAAAACATAGCTCAGCTTTAGTAATTCGACCCTCCAGAGGACGTAGGCGTTTCTGGGATAGCATGAAAATTGATGTTAGGGTTAACACTAACATAATCACTAAGCTGCTTGTACTATATGAACATTTGATCAAGCTGGTTTAACCCTCTGCGTAAAGTTATGTTGTCGAATCTACCGATCTCAGGATTGCTGTGAAATTGCCTCAAACTGACAATCCCTCAATTTTGATTGTGCGGCTCAGTGCCATTGGAGATATCGTCTTCGCCTCTCCCTTGATTCACGCCCTGCGTCGACGCTATCCGAAAGCACGTATCAGTTGGCTGGTGCAACCGGAATCCAAAGCCCTGCTGGAACAGCATCCTGAACTGGATGAGGTTGTGGTCTGGCCGAGAGCCGAATGGGAGAAGCTGTGGAAAGCTCGAAGCTGGCTGGCACTTTGGTATGAGATAGCAGCCTTTAAAAAAGTCTTGAGAAGGCAACAATACGATCTGGCGCTGGATGTTCAGGGGTTGTTGAAGAGTGGCATACTCACCTGGCTTTCAGGTGCACAGCAACGGATTGGCCTGGGCTCCCGAGAGGGCAGCCAATATTTAATGAATGATCGGGTGGAGAAGGGTGGAGAGCCTCGACGTATCGGATCTGAATATCTCTATCTCGCTGAGCAACTTGAACTACCGGTGGATGAGTTCGAGATGCAGGTTGGCCTCTCCAGGGAGGATCAGCGCTATGGGGATCAGACTATCGAAAATCATGAGCTGAGTCGGGGGTTCGTGGTAATCTCTCCCTTTACCACACGGCCGCAGAAACATTGGTTTAATGACTCCTGGTGCGAGTTGATTGCGGCAGCTGAGGGTGAATGGCAACTGCCGATTGTGATGCTCGGTGGCCCAGCTGACCAAAAAGCGGCCAAGACGATAACAGCCACAGCCCCGGCAAGATTGATCAACCTGGTCGGTAAGACCAGTTTACGTCAGGCTGCGGCGCTTATCGCCAAAGCAGAATTGGTGGTTGGTGTTGATACGGGATTGACCCATATCGGTATCGCCATGAACCGACCGACCCTCTGTCTGTTTGGTTCAACCCGGCCCTATCTGGATACGACCCATGAGAATGCGCAAGTGATCTATCATCCTCGCAGCTGCTCCCCCTGTAAACGCAAGCCAACCTGTCATGGTGCTTTTGATTGCATGGCGGATATCAAGGTGGCAGAGATCATTGAGCGGGCCACGAAGTTACCTGGCTTTATGGGGATATCGTGAAAGTCCTGCATGTCGAGACCGGTCAGCATCTCTATGGGGGAGCCAAACAGGTCAACTATCTACTCTCAGGTCTACAGCAGCACGGTGTGGAGTCGAGGCTGGTCTGCCCGATTGGCAGCGCCATAGGTCGTGCTGTCAGAGAGTCGGTTGCGGAAGTCTACGAGATTCCGATGCGTGGTGATCTCGATCTGGGTTTTATCCTCCGGCTGCGTAAAATAATCCGCCAGGTAGAACCTGACCTGATACATCTCCACAGTCGAAGAGGTGCGGATGTGCTTGGCGGCATAGCTGGCCGACTGTGCGGTATCAAGAGCGTACTCTCACGCCGGGTCGATAATCCCGAGTCACCCCTTGTGGTGAAGTGGAAATATCGTCTCTACGATCGGGTTATCGCCATCTCACAAGGTATAGCCGATGTGTTGCTGGAAGAGGGCGTCCCCAAAGAGAAGCTGGCCTGCGTGCGCAGTGCTGTGGATGTTGAGGCCTACCAGAAAAGTTGTGACCGGGCCTGGTTCAGAGATCAGTTTAAGCTGCCGGATGATGCTTTAGTGATGGCAACGGTTGCCCAGTTGATTTCACGTAAAGGCCATCGCTATCTTCTGCAGTCGATGCCAAGACTGATCAATCGCTTCCCGAATATCCGCTGGCTGATTTTTGGTAAAGGTCCCCTGCAACAGGCGCTGGAAACAGAGATTGCCGAACTGGGGCTGCAATCCCACATACAGATGGCTGGCTTTCGTGACGACCTCTCCTCAATCTACCCTTGCCTGGATCTGCTTGTCCATCCCGCCTTGATGGAAGGACTGGGGATAGCGCTGCTGCAGTCTGCCAGTGCCGGTCTGCCTATCGTTGCGGTCGATGCCGGAGGCATGCCGGAAGTGGTTGAAGATGGTGTGAATGGGCGCCTGGTGCCCGGTGGTAGTGTCGAAGTGCTGGGCGATGCGGTGGAGCAACTCCTCGCCGACGAATCACTTCGACGTCAGATGGGCGAATCGGGCCGAGAGAAGATGCGCCGCAGTTTCTCCGTAGAACAGATGGTCGAAGGCAATCTGAATGTCTATCGGACATTGTTGAATACAGACAAGTAGTTGATGAACGAAATAAAAAGTTTACAGATCATCGGTAGTAAAACCTTTGGCGGTGCTGAGCGCTGGTTCCAGCGCTATGCACTGGCATTGGCAGAGATGGGGCACCCGACCGAGATCGGTGTGCGCAGCGGTAGCGAGCTGGATGGGGATCACTGGTCAAATCTATCAAGACACCCCTTGGGCATGCGAACAGTCTGGGATCCGATCTCAAAAAACGAAGTGAGTCGTCTGGTCAAACAACAACAACCACAGATCGTCCAGACCTATATGGGACGGGCGACCCGCCTCACCCATCTGCCCAAAAACAGCGCAGCAATGCACATTTCACGACTCGGGGGCTACTACAAAGTAGACGGCTACCGACACGCTGACGCCTGGATCGGTAACACCAAAGGCATCTGCGACTACCTGATTGAAGCAGGATTCCCCAGCAAGCAGGTTTATCACATCTACAACTTTGCCGAATTGCCGCAAGCAGGCCCAGCACCAGAGGGATTAAAAGCGCAACTGGGCATACCACAAGAGGCCTGGGTGCTGATGTCTCCTGGCCGATTTGTGCCATTCAAGGGGCACCGCTATCTGCTGGATGCCCTCTCAAAACTACCCACAGAGATAGCCGGTCGACCTGTCTGGCAAGTGATCCTGGGTGATGGGCCGTTGAAAGAGGATCTCCACCAACAGGCACAACAGCTCGGCATCGATCAGCGAATCATCTGGACAGGTTGGCAGCTCAACCCAGACCCCTATTATCGATTGGCCGATCTGATTGTCTTCCCCTCCACCAATGCTGAACCCTTCGGCAATGTCATCATCGAGGCCTGGGGTTACGCTAAGCCACTGGTCACCTCGGCATCGATGGGAGCTAGAGAGGTGGTACAGCACGGTGAGGATGGGCTGATGTTCGAGTGCGAAAACCCTCGATCCCTGGCGCAGAACATTGAGCGGGCACTGAAGGAGGATAGTTTAAGAACAGGGATGGCAAATAGAGGTCATCAGCGTGCCCAACAAGAGTTTGCCAGGGAGCCGATAATGCAGACATATTTGGAATTGTATCGGGAGCTTATTACCCAGCGATAGTGGGTGGTCTATTGATGCGCCAGCTGTGTAAAAGAGCGTGGCGGTATGATGAGAAACCTGTCCGTCTATCGGGGTGAAGAGTGCCCTGTGGTGACTACACCCCGGTCACAACATTGAGACTTGGTTCACTATAACTAAGTATCATTCAGTCATTCGTTGATCCGAATTCTTATCCTTTAATTCTAATTAAATCAATGGGTTGTATATTCCTGTGGTGGGTTTTGTATTAATGAATCATTAATATATATCACCTTGAATATTTCTAGATTGGTCATATACTTGATTTGTGGTTGGGAAAAAATTCCCAAAATAAACATTATTAACCCAGGAAGGCCACATACAACATCTCTATCGAGCTGTGTATGTGGCAGAGGATGAGGATATGACTCAATCTAAATTGGTTTTATTTGTTTCTACCCTGCTGATGGTTGTACTTGGTGCCTGTGGAGGCGGCGGCGGTGGTGGTGGTGATAGCGCCACAACCAGTAGCGGGGATTCTGTCACCGTAGGTAGGGTAGATGGTTTTGGCAGTGTCTATGTCAATGGCATCAAATTCGAAACTTCAACTACCGAATATGAGATCGACGATGAGCAGGGCTTTGATGACTCATCATTGGCTGTGGGTATGATTGTTCGGATTGAAGGTTCAGTGAATGAAGATGGTATGACGGGTGTTGCCGACGTCATCACCTATGATGATGATGTTGAAGGCCCTATCGATAATGGATCTCTTGTAATGAGTGGTGAGGTCGCAACATTCACTATCTTGAGTATGGCAGTCTCGGCAGATGCAAATAGCACTGTGTTTGATGATGGTGCATCGTTTAATGGCCTGGCCGAAGGTCAGGAGTTAGAGGTCAGTGGCTTTTTCGATGGCACGCAGATTGTTGCCTCACGGATCGAATTGCAGAACGATAGTGAGAGTGATTACGAGATAAAGGGCACGGTTACCGCATATGACGGTAGTGAGATCACCCTGGAACTTAAAAATGGTGCTGTGGCTGGCCCCTACCTGCTCAGTTCCAGTGTCGAATTGGATATACCTTCAGATCCGATTGGATTGTTTGTCGAATTGAAGCTGGTAAGCGTCGGTGGTTCGATGGAGGTTGTCCGGATCGAAAGCGATGACAGTGATCTGATCGATGACGATGATGAAGAAGTCTCTCTGCACGGAATTTTAGCTGGTGATGGTAGTGGTGGTTACTCTGTGAATGGCGTTATGTTCGAGGTCACCTCCCAAACACGATATGAGCCCAATACACTTGAAGGGAATCTGAGCGCAGGTATGGAACTAGAGGTCGAGGGCTATATGCAGGGCGATATCCTTATTGCAGAAAAGATAGAAGCAGAGGATAGCGAGATTGAGATTGAAGCAGCGGTCAGTGGTGTTGAAAGCAGCGATGCTAAGAACGGTGTAGTCACCCTTGATCTGGGTAGTGGCCAAAGTCTGGCTGTTGTGACAGATAACTCAACGCGTTTTGAAGATAGTTCCGATTTTGACCTGGATGAAGATGGTAGTTTCAATCTGGATGAATTGAGGGATGGAGATTTTGTCGAGATGGAACTTAAACGCATGGGTGAGCAGTATGTCGCCATCAGTATAGAGCGTGAGGACGAGTCTTCAGCAACCAAAATAGAGGCGCCTGTCGAAGCGTTTACCGATAGTGTTTCGGTTACCCTTGTAGGCGCAGTTTTCACCGTCTATGCAGCTACCGAATACAAGCTGGACGATGACCGGATCGATGCAGAAACATTTTTCAGTCAATTGAATGTTGGTGAAAGAGCCAAGATAGAAGATGAAGATGGAGATGCATCCATAGAAGAGATCGAGTTGGATAGATAAGGACTACTACGCCATAGTTTGCCAAAGTTTGGCGGCAGATACTTCACTACGAAGTATTCGCCGCCATTTTTTTTACAATGTGAAAATTCAGTGCTTGTCTCTACTCGCACTGAGATCCCGGTTCATGGGCTGCTTGCTTCAGTCACTGCAGTAAGATTATAAGATTGGCTTGAGGAGACACTAGTTAAAATGGTAGCTATAACTGCTGATTTATAGTGCAGTCACTCCTGATTAATGCTACTTTTGTTATCGTTATTTTATTCATTAGCAGCCCATATGGATCATTCGGTAAAACTTTGAGCTTACCTTCCTTAGGTAGTGGTGCTTATGTTTCGGCTGAGTGTTATTGGTGTGTTTGTTATAACCTGTTTACTCATTGTCGGTCTATGTGGTCTGGGAGGTAAAAATGATTTCATGGTTGGTCATTGTTGTGGGGTTATACCTATCCTGGAATTTCACTGAACTGGAATCAGCTTCTTCTCTTCAAAACACGCTCTGTCCAATATTGGTGTTTCTGTTTTTAATCGCACTACTTGTGAAAATTGTTTTTCTCATGGGGCCATCAAGCGGTCGTGATGTGGGTTCTGGTGGTGGTGGGTTTTTTGGTGGAGATGGCGGAGGTGGTGACTGTGGTGGGGGTGGTGAATAGGGATGCTTTGAAAAAGTGATATGCGTGTTCTACTAGCTCAATTAATGTTTTGTGTTTTTGTTGCTGGCTGTGGTGGTGGCTCTTCCAATGGTGAGTCAGAAATTGCGGTAGACTCTGATCAACCTCCAGTAGTGTCAGGTAGTTGGTATCAGCCTGCTCTATTTGCAACCTGGCAATGGCAGTTATCAGGCCCCGTCAATAGTTCTTACGAAGTCGATCTCTATGATATTGACCTGTTTGATTCTTCAGAATCATTAATTCAACAACTTCAATTAAATTCGATAAAGGTTATCTGTTACTTTTCAGCGGGTTCCTATGAAGCCTGGCGCTCTGACGCGAGCAGTTTCTCTGAAGCAGAGTTGGGTAATACCCTTGATGGCTGGGCTGATGAGCGCTGGCTTGATATTCGTTCAGAGAATGTTCGTACCATTATGAAGCGCCGACTTGATCTGGCTGTGGAGAAAGGTTGTGATGGGGTTGAAGCTGATAACGTGGATGGTTACAGCAACAATAGTGGCTTTAATCTGAGTGCGAGCGATCAGCTTGATTTTAACCGTATGCTTGCAAATGAGGCCCATACTAGAGGGCTTTCAGTTGGTTTGAAAAACGACCTCGATCAAGTCGATGAACTTGTCGACTATTTCGATTTCGCGATAAATGAGCAATGCTTTGAATATTCAGAGTGTGATGTACTTTCAGCTTTTGTTGAGCGTGGAAAGGCAGTGCTTAATGTGGAATATCGACAAGAATATATTGATGACGAGATTATAAGGAATACCCTGTGTAATGAATCATTGAATCTCCAATTCAGTACATTGATACTGCCTCTGGACTTAGATGATGAGTTTCGATTTGGTTGCTTGTGAGTCTTAACATACTCATCAGGTGGTTCTCGTTAAGTTGGAGATGGTGCGGCAGGGCCGCACCCTACGCCGGATTTCTTTATACAACTCATCTGCGGGCTTTAAGTGGCCACGTCCCGCTCTGTTAGAAGGAGGTTTCTCTACTCCTGTTCATTTCAAATACTACTTTCAAACGACCTGTTAAATCGCCAGGTCAATTGAATTGAGATAAGTAGGGTGCGGCCCTGCCGCACCATAACTGTGTTGGCTCAAGCGCACTTCCAGCAACTCTCTTTGTGCCTGTTGGTGTCTGTAACAGGAGCATTCTCTTAATATACACATCTGGTGGTTCTCGTTAAGTTGGAGATGGTGCGGCAGGGCCGCACCCTACGCTGGAGGTTGACTGATAATCAGGACAATAGTGTAACGATTGGATGGTCACTTTAAAGCTGCAGGCCAACGCTATGAATTTTGGGTCAACCCTGCCTATTATCTAAAAGCTCAGGTATTATAGGGCGCTTTAAACAGATAATTGTAATATTGAGGAATCCTGGCCGTGATCATAAAACCAAAAACTCGCGGATTTATTTGTACCACAGCACACCCTGCTGGATGCGCTGCCAATGTTGCTGAACAGATCGACAAGGTCAAAGCTGGCGGTGAAATTCCTGCTGGTCCTAAGAGAGTCCTGGTCATTGGTGCATCTACGGGATATGGCCTTGCCTCCCGAATAACCGCCGCTTTCGGTTCCGGCGCTGCCACGATCGGTGTGTTTCTGGAGAAACCGGCTACGGAGAAGAAGCCGGGATCCGCTGGTTGGTATAATTCTGCCGCTTTCGAGACTGCCGCTCACGAAGCAGGACTCTATGCCAAGAGTGTTAATGGTGACGCTTTCTCCAATGAGATGCGCGACAAGGTGATCGCTCTCATTAAGGAAGATCTGGGTGAAGTGGATCTGGTGGTCTACTCATTGGCCTCACCAGTACGTAAGTTACCCGAAACCGGTGAGACTATCCGCTCCGTGCTTAAACCAATCGGTGAGACCTACCGGGCTACCGCTGTCGATACCAGTAAAGATCAGTTAATCGAGGCTGCCATCGAGCCGGCTACCGAGGAAGAGGTCGCAAATACCATCACGGTCATGGGTGGTGAAGATTGGGAGCTGTGGATGGCTGCGCTGCAATCGGCTGGTGTACTGGCTGATGGTGCCAAGACAGTCACTTATGGCTACATCGGAACCGATATCACCTGGCCTATCTATTGGCATGGTGCCTTGGGTAAAGCCAAGGAGGACATGGATCGGGCTGCTGCGGAAATCGACGATAAGTTGCAGAGCATCAATGGCAGTGCAAATGTGGCTGTTCTGAAAAGTGTGGTGACCCAGGCCTCTGCGGCTATTCCTGTGATGCCGCTCTATATCGCTATTGGATTCAAGGTGATGAAAGAGTTGGGGCTTCACGAGGGTTGCCTGGATCAGATCAATCGCATGTTCCGTACCCAGTTGTATAAAGATGGCGGCGCTGATCTGGACGAAGAGCGGCGGATACGCATGGATGATTGGGAGCTGCGCGATGAGGTTCAGTTGGCAGTCAAGGATATCTGGCCAAAGGTAACCAATGAGAATATTTTCGAGGTAACCGATTATCAGGGTTATAAGGATGAGTTTCTGAAGTTGTTCGGCTTTGGGGTAAGTGGTGTAGATTATGAGGTGGATGTCGATACCATTGTACCCTTCGAACCTGAGACAGTTTGATTTTCAGATCGCCTGTTAACGGCTATATATCACTGCGCATTTCCCCACTCTTTCCCGAGCTGTAGGGTGGGGCCATGCCCCACCATATAAGGTGGGAAATAGTGATAAGTTGCAGAGATATTCATTCAGGATCCAGAGTGATCATCGACTATTTGTCTACTTCTCAGCCCTTTTGGTGGGGCATGGCCCCACCCTACTGAGGAAATTACTTTTATCCGCTTTATACGAAATTGTATCAACCTGAATGGCCGGTTGGCCTTCTGGATTGTAGTATTTGGTATTTTATAAACACTCATACATCGAAATAGATCATCCGTCGGTTTTTTCCACTTCTTCCCGAGCTGTAGGGTGGGGCCATGCCCCACCATATAAGGTGGGAAATAGTGATAAGTTGCAGAGATATT
>NZ_JBSYOQ010000005.1:0-27012 GCF_058244645.1 Candidatus Thiodiazotropha sp. AKAK3 | reverse complement strand
TTTAGAAAGCCGCTCAAGCCGTGAGTGCAAGGCGCAGCCCGCAGGTAATGGTTGTTCCCTTACCAAGGGGTGCAACGCCGCAATCGCGGCTTGAGTGGCTTCCCGCAGGGCGAGGCAGGTGATTTAATCGCAAACTGAGATAGGCCTTGTCTAAATATAGGGTTTATATGACGCACCACACTAGGATCACAATCTTTTTCAGCCATACCTCAGCATCAGTTCCTAAACCATTTTGATTGGGGAAAAAGATTGGTCAGGCCCACCGCAAAGGAGAGAAGTGCATCACAAAGCGGCGGCCCGGGAATCAGCTATCAAAGGGGTGGCAGCGAATAATCGTCTCTTTTCGATCAGGCCCGGTAGAAACAATGTCGATCGGAGTGTCACACAACTCTTCGATTTTACTTAAATACTCCTTGGCGGCTGTTGGTAACTTATCATAATCAGTGATACCTACAGTCGACTCCTGCCAGCCTGGCATTTCCATATAGACTGGCTCACATTTCTCGAACAGATCTGCGCCAGAAGGCGGTGTTGTAACCTCCTGACCATCCAGCTTGTAGGCAATGCAGATTTTTATCTTATCCAAACCGTCAAGAACATCGAGTTTGGTTATACAGATTCCGCTAACACTGTTAATTTCCAAAGAACGACGCAAGGCAATACTGTCCAACCAGCCACAGCGTCTTTTACGCCCAGTTGTGGCTCCAAACTCATGTCCTTTGGTACCCAGGTGGTCACCAGCATCGTCAAACAGCTCCGTTGGAAACGGTCCTGCGCCCACACGCGTGGTATAGGCCTTGACTATGCCCAATACATAATCGATATATCGTGGCCCCACACCCGTGCCAGTGGCGGCACCACCTGCAGTCGTGTTGGAAGAGGTGACATAGGGATAGGTACCATGATCAATATCCAACAGGGCGCCCTGAGCCCCTTCAAACATCACATGTTTACCCTCCCGGCGCATTTGATGCAGTGTGCCGGTCACATCCTCAACCATAGGTTGCAGACGTTGAGCCTGTTCAAGTAACTGGTCGAGTACTTGCTGGTAATCGACCTCACCATATTCAAACAGGTGTTTGAGGGCGAAATTATGGTAATCCATCACCTCACGCAAACGCTCAGAGATATGTGACTGATCAAAGATCTCACCTAAGCGGATGCCCCTTCTCGAGATCTTATCCTCATAGGCAGGGCCAATTCCACGACCAGTTGTACCAATAGCCTTTTTACCACGAGCCTTCTCACGAGCCGCGTCCAGCGCGATGTGGTAGGGAAGAATCAGGGGGCAGGATTCAGAAATTCCTATGCGGTCGGACGCAGGAACCCCGCTCTTCTCCAACATGTCGATCTCTTCCATCAAAGCATCCGGGGCGAGTACGACACCATTGCCGATCAGGCAGCGGACACCATCCCGCAGCACACCCGAGGGGATAAGATGCAGTACTGTCTGCTTACCATCGATAACCAAGGTGTGGCCGGCATTATGACCACCCTGAAATCTGACCACGGCAGACGCTTTGTCAGTCAGCAGGTCTACGACCTTACCTTTGCCCTCGTCTCCCCACTGTGTTCCGATAATTACGACATTCTTGCCCATGGCTCTCTCAAAATCGTTATATCCGGCTGCTGCCAGACTTTTTATTACAAAACCCGTCGATTCTTACAGAAATATTTTCAAAATCAAACAGAAATAAGTTTCCAGTGATCGTCAACACACTCAAGTTGTTGCTCACACCCCATATCGACAGCCCCCCCTGACTGACCTGGCAAGGCACAGATCACTCTACGCCCCTCACCACGCAATCGGGCAATCTCCTGATGTAACCTAGGATCATCTGAATTTGGTGCAAATATTGAGGATTCATCCGCCCCATCAATGGTGGATTGTGCGACACGAATCAGATTCTTGAGGTCGGTACTGAATCCTGTTGCTGGTCTGGCTCGTCCGAAAACGCTACCAATGGCATCATATCGCCCACCCCTGGCTATCTCCTTTCCATTTCCAGGTACGAATGCGGCAAATACAACCCCAGTATGAAAGTGATAGCCTCTTAACTCCGCAAGATCAAAGTGCACCGGTACATTGGGTAACCATTGTGCGATCTGATCAGCCATTGCCTGCAGATAATCCAATGCCTCAATTACTGAAGGTGAAGCCTGCTGGAGTTCCTGCTTTGCCTTGCTGAGGGCCTTGTCACCGTTCAGCTCGCCCAGACGGGAGAGCATCGATGCATGCTCAGGTGCAATGTCGAAGGATGAGAGCAGGGTTTCAATCTCTGGCAACGCCTTACGTTGTAGCGCATCGAAAAGCTCAGTCTCCTGAGACTTATCCAATCCTGCCTGCTTGGCCAGCCCCTTGAAGATGCCAACATGCCCCAGATCGAGATAGAGATCCTCTACTCCGGTTTTTGCCAATGTCTCCATCATCAGGCGCAATATTTCGATATCGCTCTCAACCCCACAATGGCCATACAACTCAGCACCGATTTGTAATGGGCTTCTTGTCCCAGCAAAACCATCCGTACGTGTATGAAGCACCGTTCCCAGATAGCATAGCCGTGTTGGGCTCTGTGCGCGTATTCGATGTGCATCGATTCGTGCTGCCTGGGGGGTGATATCGGCACGAACCCCCATCAATCTGCCACTCATCTGATCGGTCAGTTTGAAGGTATTCAAATCGAGGTCGCTACCGGTACCCGTCAATAGAGAGTCCAGAAACTCCACAAAGGGGGGAATGACATAGTCATAACCCCAGCTGCGATAGAGATCCAGCAACTCGCGGCGTTTACCCTCTATCACTGCAGCTTCCTGAGGAAGCACCTCATCAATGCCGTCAGGCAATATCCAACGTTCGTTTTCCATCATCGCCAAGATTAATTCACCAGATAAAGCAGGATAACACCAGAAACCATACTAATCAGACCACTGAGGCGCATGGAACGGTTATCGTGTTGGGCAATCATCAGCAGGATTGAACGCATGCTGTTAGGGTTCAAAAAAGGCCAAATGCCTTCGATCACCAACAACAGGGCCAACGCCACAAGCAGATCATGCCACATCTGTCATTCCCCAAAAAAAAACCGGGAGCATCCCGGTCCAGAGTTTGCTGCCCTTACAGGCCGCAGGACATTTTCCCAGAGTGGACAACTATTGTCCATCAACGGGATAGTTGATTTCCAACTGTTTATTCAAGAACAAAGGGAAATCCCATCCTCAGCAAAGGCTGAAGATGGGATAGTGGCAACTACTGTCCGGAACTGTTTTTCAAATAGCGGAAAAAGTCAGAATCAGGTTGCAACACCATTATATCCGATGAGTCCTTGAAGCTGCTTTTATACGCATTCAGACTCCGGTAGAAGGCATAAAACTCACTGTCCTGCTTATAGGCATTAGCGTAAGTCTCAGCAGCTTTACCGTCACCCTCACCACGTAATATCTCTGCTTCACGATAAGCATCAGCTACAATAACGACACGCTCTCGGTCAGCATTGGCCTGGATACGTTCTGCTGCTTCCGCACCTTTGGCGCGTAGATCCCTGGCCACCCGTTCACGCTCAGCTCTCATCCGTTGATAGACAGACTCACTGACTTCAGGCGGTAGATCGATCTGCTTGACACGAACATCCAGAATTTCGACACCCAGTTCAGACGCCATGACGTCAGACACCTTGGTCAACTTATCCATGATTTCTGTACGTTCGCCGGAAATAACCTCCTGCACAGTCCTTTTACCAAATTCGTCTCGGAGATTGGTGTTTATACGTTCCTGTAACAGTCGTGCAGTTTTATCCAAACTACCGCCTGTCGAGCGAAAGTACTGCGCAGCATCTGCAATTCGCCATTTCGCGAAATAGTCGACAATTACGTCTTTCTTCTCAGCTGTCAGAAAACGCTCAGGACGGGAGTCCATGGTCTGGATACGGGCATCGAAGGTCTTAACATTATTAAGTACAGGCCACAAAAAATGCAGTCCGGGCTTGTAATCAGTTGCAACAATCTCACCCAGCCTGAGCTTTAAAGCTACTTCCCACTGGTTGACAACAAAGGCAGATGAGTAAACCACCACTGCTCCGATGGCGACCAAAGGGAATATTATTTTAGATGATTTCATCAACGTGCCCCCCTGGTGCGATCGACATTACGGAATTTTGTGCTCTCAACCGGTGTGCGGGAACTCTCACTACTGCCGATAGATGCGCTCCTGCTGTTATTACCCTTTTCCACACCTTGTATCAGTTTATCCAAAGGCAGATACATCAGGCTGTTACCACCTTCGGTATCCAGCATGACTTTGCTGGTCTGACCCAGCATAGTTTCCACTGCCTCGAGATAGATACGTTCTCGGGTAACCTTCGGTTCTTTTTGATATTCTTTGAGAACTGCAAGAAAACGGCTCACATCACCCTCAGCCTCAGCTATCACCCTATCTTTATAGGCGCTTGCATCAGCAAGTTGGCGCGCCGCCGCACCTCGAGCTCTGGGTACCACTTCATTGGCATAAGCTTCCGCCTGGTTTTCAAGCTTCTCTTTATCCTCTCGGGCTTTGATCGCATCATCAAATGCGCTTTTAACCTGTTCAGGTGGCTTGGCTGGCTGCATATTCACACTGGTAATCATTAAACCGGTCTTATAGTCATCTATCAGCCCCTGAGCACCTTGTTTAATTCGATCAGCAATTGCACCACGACCCTGTGTAAGGATGAAATCCAGATCACTTTTACCAATTATTTCACGCACTGCGGTTTCTGTTGCATCGCGCATGGTCTTGTCGGGATCACGATCCTGAAAGAGGTAATCTGCAGCATCCAGAATTCTGGATTGGATGGTGAATTCCACATCGACGATATTCTCGTCTCGGGTCAACATCTGGGCCTTGTGCCTGAATGAGGTTATCTGATCCACATTCACAGAAATTACCCTTTCGACTGGGAAGGGTATATGCCAGTGAGGACCAGGCTTAGTGGTTTCATGGTATGCGCCAAAACGCAATATTACGCCACGTTCAGGCGCATCGATGATGTAGATACCGCTGGCTAACCAGACTAGCAGCGCAATCGCCACAACAAATCCGATTGATTTTGATCCAGGCCCGGATCCACCACCTATTGAGGAGTCTCCACGAGAGGAATTACCCCCACCAAAGATTCCGCCTAGCTTTTCCTGAAGTTTCTTTACCACTTCATCAAGATCTGGCGGACCTTGATCACCACCCTTGCCACTCCAAGGATCTTTACCGTTTCCACCCGGTTCATTCCAGGCCATTGAACACTCCAAACTTAGTTATTGATTTATATAGAATATGTCAGATACCCTAATATCTATATATGGGGATATTCCAACAGGATTCAATGCTCCACTTTCAACACATCTTATCAGGCTAACCACCCGGTGATGTACCGCGAAGCATTCTAACAGTACGTTACTGCCATGTCCCACAATACGATACCATTGCTTTCCTTAGCAGACTAACCCAATTATTGTACTGCTACTCGAAAAACCAACAGACCGCACATCCGCACTAAAAAACACCAATTCCAGAAATCAAACTGTTTAGGGCCTGTTAACACTAGATCAGGCAATTTTCTAAAACGGGTTCCTCTTTGAGGAGTCTGCGGAACTCTCTTTCAGACATATCAATCTCCATCTCCCAGCCACCTTCGTCGGTTGATGATTCATTGATGACCACACCACGCTCAAATAACATGGCATGAAGTCGGCCATCCTGAGGACTCAAAAGAACACGCTGCCTGACATGATTTTGTTTGAAATACTCAGTGAGTCCTTGAATGAGTAGATCACAACCCTCTCCTGTCTGAGCAGATAGCCAGATACGCGAAACCCGTCCATTTTCATCCCGGTCTATCCTGGGTTGATCATTCGCTAGCAAATCGATCTTATTGAAAACTTCAATCTGATTGACCTTGTCAGCACCAATTTGTTGCAAAACATCATTAACTTCAGTGATACAGGTTCCACGCTGATGGCTGGCTGCATCGATAACATGCAACAGCAACGACGCATCAGTGGTCTCTTGCAAAGTCGACTTGAATGCCGCGACCAGGTCATGGGGTAGATGACTGATAAATCCAACGGTGTCTGCCAATACAACAGGCCCCTCAGGCTTCAATTCAAGTCGTCTTAAAGTGGGATCCAAGGTCGCAAAGAGCTGATCAGCTGCATAGACATCTGAACCAACAAGACGATTGAAGAGTGTGGATTTTCCTGCATTGGTATATCCAACCAGTGAAACTGTCGGGATTTCCGCCCGCTCCCGTCCTCTTCGCCCCTGCTCCCTCTGTGAATTCACACGAGTCAGCCTTTTCTTTATCTGGCTTATTCGCTGACTGAGCAAGCGTCGATCAGTCTCCAGCTGGGTTTCACCCGGCCCCCTGAGACCAATACCACCTTTTTGCCTCTCCAGATGGGTCCAGCCTCTGACCAAGCGCGTTGAGAGATGCTGTAATTGGGCCAATTCCACCTGCAGCTTACCCTCGAAAGAGCGCGCACGTTGTGAAAATATATCGAGTATCAGTCCTGTTCTATCGACTACCCGACAGCCGAACTCTCGTTCCAGGTTACGCTCCTGACTGGGGGAGAGCGTGTGATCGAATATCACCAGCTCTGCCTCTTCAGTGGAGACGATCTGCCCAATTTCTTCCGCCTTACCTCGTCCAACAAAATACTTTGGATCGGGCTGACGACGACTTCCGGAGACAAAAGCGACCTGCTCCGCACCCGCAGAGAGAGACAGATCTCGAAATTCGTTAATCTCATCGGGATCGCTAACCCCGTTCAGATCAAGATGAACCAGTACAGCTCGTTCACCCGATTTGGGACGTTCAAACATAAGTGGAATTGTTATTGAAGATTAGGAGAGATATGAACTATCAAACTGAATGGGCGTATCAAACCAATGATACGCCCAGCAATGATCCTGATTGAGCAATCTAGAAATTTCCGGCGCCTGCAGCCCCATCCTCTTCGGATTGGCCATTAGCATGCTGAATACGGACGTTTCTGGCAGGCACAACAGTAGAAATAGCGTGCTTGTATACCATTTGACTGACACTGTTCTTCAAAAGAACCACAAATTGATCGAATGATTCAATCTGACCCTGTAGCTTGATACCGTTTACTAGAAATATTGAGACAGGTACGCGTTCCTTCCTCAGTGCATTCAAAAAAGGGTCTTGTAAACTTTGCCCTTTAGACATGGGAGATTCTCCTTATTGTGTTTGTATTATTAAAAAACAATTACAAGCGCTAAAAATTAATACCGGTAGTAAATATCTACTTTACAAGCGAAATTGTAGCATACTGTATATTTATCAAAGTATTCAAAATATCAATACCTCAAATTTAGGTGCGTTTATAGCCTAAACCCTTTTCGTTTTCGCGGCCAAACTGGGAAAATGCTCAGAAATCAGATCTAAGGCCTGTTCCAGCACATCCCCCTCATCGTCCAACCAGTGGCAATCCTGCTCTGCACGCAGCCAGGTAAACTGGCGCTTGGCCAATTGGCGTGTAGCGATGATTCCCTTTTCTACCATCTCATCCCAACTGCTTTCACCGAGAATATATTGCAGCATCTGTCGATAACCGACAGATCTCATCGAGGGCATCACCGGTGACAAGTTACCTACACTCAATAATTTCCGAACCTCCTGCTCAAACCCCTCGGCAAGCATTTTTTCGAAACGCTGTGCGATTCTGGCATGTAGCAGAGCTCTCTCTTTAGGCGCCCGAACCAGTTTCAATACACGATACGGGAGTATGTGACCCTTACCGGCCTGTTGAAGTTCACTCATCTTCTTGCCACTGATCTCGATGACCTCCAGAGCGCGTAGAATACGCTGGGTATCATTAGCGTGAATCTTTGCAGCTGCATCGGCATCCAACCTCTGCAGCCTTTGGTGAAGAAAATTCAATCCTTGTTTCGCCAATTCACTCTCGAGCCGCTTTCTGATCACTGGATCTGCTGAAGGCAGATCAGATAGCCCTTGTGTCAGAGCTTTGAAGTAGAGCATTGTCCCCCCCACCAGAAGCGGCACCTTACCAGAGGCATGAATAGTAGCCATCTCCTGCAGTGCATCTTGTCTGAATGAGGCTGCAGAGTAACTTTCAGATGGTTCCAGAATATCGATCAATCGATGAGGTGCTTCACGAAGGGTCTCCTGATCAGGCTTGGCAGTACCGATATCCATACCCCGATAGACCAGTGCTGAATCGACACTGATAATCTCAACAGGCAACCGACGCACCAGATCAACCGCCAGCTCTGTCTTGCCTGATGCAGTTGGTCCCATGATAAATATGGCAGCAGGTAATTCATCCTGATTCGTTGTTGTGCTGACCATCTCAACGACCTCTGAGGAACAATCGATCGATCTCACCGATCGACAAGGTAGTCCATGTCGGTCTACCGTGATTGCACTGATCAGCCCTTTCAGTTCGCTCCATATCACGCAGTAGAGCATTCATCTCATCCAACTCCAGACGCCGATTGGCACGAACCGAGCCATGACATGCCATGGTTGCCAATACATGGTCTGTCTCATCTTTGAGCCTTTGGCTGCTGCCATGTTCGGCTAAATCAGAGAGTAGATCCCGCAATAGTTTTTCTGGATCTGCACCTTGCAAGAGCGCGGGAATGGATCGTATTGCCAGAGATTCACGTCCAGAACGACTCACCTCAAGACCCATCTGTTCTAAAAATGCATTTGACTCCTCAGCCAGGTCTGCTTCCCGCACACTAACCGCCACCCTGACCGGCACCAGTAAAGGCTGATGGGTGACCCCTTCTCCGTGATATCGCTGTTTCAGTCGCTCATAGGTGATCCGCTCGTGGGCAGCATGCATATCCACCAGAATAAGACCTGTTTGGTTCTGCGCCAGAATGTAGATTCCATGCAGCTGGGCCAAGGCATAGCCGAGGGGCGGAATCTCGTCATCTGCAGCGGACTCACTACCACTATGGTGCGTGGGTTCGACAGGCCGCTGTGCCGCAAACCCAGCCCGATAGGCCGCCGGACGTTCCGCTAGACGCCAGTCAAGACCCTGCTGTTTGGGGGGTATATATGATAACTCACCAGAAGCCTGCGGCTGAGTTGGTGTCTCGATCTGAATTGTCTCAGAACTCAGACTCTCCTCTGACGACTGCGGCCTTGTTTCAGCCAGCAAACGATGAAGAGCACGATAGATAAAGTTATGAACTGAACGTGAATCCCGAAACCGTACCTCATGTTTTGTGGGATGAACGTTAACATCAACCTTACGTGGATCGATATCGAAGAAGAGTACATAGGCTGGATGCCGGCCATGATAGAGAACATCCTGAAAGCCCTGCCGAACAGCGTGGGTAACCAGTTTATCCCTGATCATGCGCTGATTGACATAGAAATATTGCATATCCGCCTGTGAGCGTGAGAAGCCTGGCCTGGCAACCCAGCCATAGAGAGCGAGATCTCCCGCCTGCTCCCTGATAGGCAGTGCCTGCTCGAGAAAATTGCTCCCGAGAAGTTCAGCCAGACGTTTCTCCTGCTGCGTGACGTCGTTACAAGGTGCCAGAGATAAGACCCTGCGGCGATTATGCTGAAGAGTAAATCCCACATCAAATCGAACCAGCGCCAAGCGCTGAACCAATGTTTGAATATGACCAAATTCAGTCTTTTCTGTGCGTAGAAATTTTCGCCTTGCCGGAGTGTTGTAGAAGAGATCACGAACTTCAACCGTTGTTCCCTGTGGATGGGCGGCCGGCTTTGTCTTCAGCTCGCTATCGGCCCCATCGCCACTGACTTCCCAGGCCTCTTCGTCATCCTGGTGCCTTGAGATCAGCCTCAACCTGGAAACTGAACTGATACTGGGCAGGGCTTCACCACGAAACCCCATACTCTGCAATAGTTCCAGATCTTCAAAACAACTGACCTTACTCGTCGCATGGCGGGAAAGGGCCAAACTCAGCTCATCCCGGGTGATTCCGACACCATCATCTCTGACCCGCAGACGTTTGATCCCCCCCTGCTCTATCTCGATTTCAATGTGACGAGCACCAGCATCCAGGCTGTTTTCCATCAACTCTTTAACCACAGAAGCTGGTCGTTCAACAACCTCACCAGCTGCGATTTGATTGATCAATTGTGGTGGCAGAGTACGGATAGGCATGTTGGTAAGTTTTAAAGCGGCTGGCGTATTAACCCGGCACCTTAATAGGTCATGTGAAGGAGTTCAAGGTCACACTTGTAACCATATAGAGAGCTATCTCCACTGTAGATGGCTACAAGACTGGTGAAATATCGATTTTAGGCCAATATCCGAGGCAGGACGATAGAACTCAACTGATTCATCGAAGATGGGGAATCAGAATAGCGGAAGGCGTCAGCCACCAGGAATTTGCAGCACCTGTCCGATGCGAATCGTATCACTTTTCAGCTCATTGGCATTACGCAGACGTTTGACACTGACCTGGTAACGATTGGCGATGGCAAGCAAGGTATCACCTGACGAAATGACATGCTTGCGTACAGCTTGATTTGCCGCCAGCCAGGTGCCTGGTGGTGGCTGATACCTGAAGTAGTCACGAATACCCTTCATCAAAGCTTTTGCCACTTTATTCTGATGTTTGGGATCTCGCAGACGGCGCTCTTCATCTGGATTGGAGATAAATGCGGTCTCCACCAGCATTGAGGGTATATCCGGTGATTTGAGCACCACAAACCCAGCTTGCTGTACCCTCCGTTTATGGGTTTTGCCCAGGCCCTTAAGCTCAGAAAGTACTCGGCTTGCTGCCTCAGAACTCGCTTGTAATGTGCCAATCTGTGAGAGATCGAGTAACACCGAGGCCAACATATCATCCTTGTCCTCCAGCGAGACGCCACCAACCAGATCAGCACTGTTCTCCCGCTCTGCCAACCACCGGGATGCTTCATTCGAGGCGCCACTCCTTGAGAGGGTGTAGACAGAGGACCCCCTCACTTTCGGGTCTTTGAAGGCATCAGCATGGATTGAAACAAACAGGTCTGCCTGGTGTTGTCTGGCTTTAGCCATGCGTTTTCGCAGGCCCAGATAGTAATCCCCATCCCGTATAAGAACAGCACGCATCCCTTTTTGCTTGTTGAGCAACTTCACCAGCTTGCGGCCGATTTGCAGCACCACGTCCTTTTCATAGGTACCCTTGCGCCCCCTGGCTCCGGGATCTTCACCCCCATGACCAGGATCAACCGCAATTACCACATCACGGTGTCCTGCTGTTTTGGCTTTCTTTGCAGTTTTAACCGGTTGATTGCGATGTAGGGTTGTACTTTTCCCATCATACAGATCAACAACCAGACGGTGGCCGTATTCTCTGTTCGGACGAAGGGAGAAACTCTTTGGTTTTACCGCGCTGTTCAGATCAAAAACCACCCGAACATCATTTTTGTTGCGCCCAGCAGATCGCATACCCCGAATCATCTTGTTCTCTTTGGTGGGATCAGGTAAGTGCTTGGTGAGCTTTACATTTTTAAGGTCCAGTACCAGGCGGTCAGGTGCCTTCAGAGTAAAAATCTTGTGTGATACTTTGTCGTCGGCATCAAATACCAGGCGGACATGGTCTGGCGCAGACCAGATACGCAGCCCGGTAATCTCAGCCTGCTTCGCGTGGAGTGGGAGACTGCTGACAAACAGTAGCAGCAGTATGGTGAGTCTATTCCTCATTGCCCCATGACCAATTAACATTAAAACACAACATAAAAAATAGCATGTGTCAGTATTTTTTCCAAGTTATTCTGCTAGATAGATGATTTTTCTATTAAATAAATTAACCATCCACCAGATCACTTTGTATTTCCTGAAATATCTCCCTGCCTTTTCTACTGACGCCCCCGATTTTTATTCGTCTTGCCGCCCCATCATGAGCAATATCAACCACCAGATCAGGGGAAGGCAAGCCACCCTCGCCTCTTTCCGGCCATTCAATCAACATATAAGCGTCTTCTGTAAGCAGGTCTTGAATGCCAAGATATTCCAGCTCTTCAACATCTGACAATCGATACAGGTCGAAATGATAGCAGGAAACCTTGCCCATTTCGTAGGGTTCCAGAATTGTGTAGGTTGGACTTTTAACTCGCCCCTGATAACCGACGCCCCTAAGGAATCCTCTTGCCAGTGTAGTTTTACCCGCACCAAGATCACCCACCAGATAGACAATACAGGGGGGAAAACAGTTCATTGCCAAACGGCGTCCGACCTCCTCTTGCTGTGCTTCACCCGACACAGTCAGCTCAATCATTCCTCAGCTCCAAATTCAGAGTCGGACGCAGGGCCTCGATCAAGTCTCCTGCCAACATTCCGATTTCTCCCTCGATTGCCGCCTGGTCACCAGCTGCAGCGTGCAGGCAGACACCGAGTTCAGCGGCCTCCCGAAGTGGGTAACCCTGCACCAGAAATGCACCGATAACACCGCTCAGTACATCACCGGATCCTCCACTCGCCATACCGGGATTGCCATCACAGCAGAGCGCAACAGCCTGATTGCCATCAGAACCAACCAGTGTTCCCGCCCCTTTCAAAACAGTGACGCCACCATAGCGTTGCTGTAGTGCTTCACAAGCTGCAAAGCGATCACATTGAACCTGCTTTGTCTCCCATCCCAAAAGTCTGGCAGCCTCCCCTGGATGGGGTGTCAATATCCAGTTATCTCTACGAGCAGGATATCTCTTCAGCCAATATAGCGCATCGGCATCCATGAGTAGGGGTAGACCAGTCCGGGTAACAGCGTTGAAAAGCATCTCACTCCAGACCGACCGGCCTAAACCAGGCCCCAACACCACACCATCCACTCTATCCAATAAGAGCCCCACCGATGCCTCATCGGTCACCCCTCGGCACATCAGTTCCGGGCGACCGATGTTACTCCATGGGGCATGTTGCGGATGGGTTGCCAGAGTGACCAATCCTGCACCACTCCTGGCTGCACCCTCGCCAGCCATACGCACTGCACCAGAGTAGCCAGTATCTCCTCCAGCAACCAGAAGATGGCCAAAATCTCCTTTGTGGGAGGAACGATCCCGCTTGGGTATTTGATTTACTGCCTTGTGCCAATTGATACGACGACAAGCAAGCAGTTGACGGGAGTAGAGTTGCGCTGGCACCTCAAGGGCATCGAAGCTGATGTCGCCACAATACTCGGGACCATCTCCAGTAAACATACCCTGCTTCAACCCTATAAAGCTGATGGTTGCTTCAGCTTTCACCGCCACGCCCAATACAGAGCCGCTATCCGCATGGAGTCCGGATGGTATATCCAGCGCAAAGACCGGCGCCTGATGTTGATTGATCTGCTCAATCGCAGATCTCCAGCTCCCCATAACCTCACGCTCAAGACCTGTACCAAGAATCGCATCAACGATCAGACTAGGTTTTCCTGGCAATCCCTGGTAGGGCTCAATATCCTGACCCAGATCCTGCCAGGCCCTGGCTTTGATCAGAGCATCCCCCTTGATCTTTTCCTCGTCTCCAAGCTGTAGTACACGGACTCGAAAGCCTGCCTGGAGTGCCAGCCTGGCAACAACATAGCCATCACCACCGTTATTGCCTAATCCACAAACCACCACTATTTCGCCGATCTCGGGCCATCTATGTTGTATAGCTTCAAAGGCGCGAGCACCGGCCCGCTCCATTAACGCTTCACCAGGAATAGAGAACTCCTCAATGGCGATTCGATCGAATTCGCGCACTTGCTCAGCCCGATAGAGGGCGAAAGGCAAAGTGTCGATGAACGGCATTACTCGCATAACTGTCTAGTCTCCTAATGTCAGTGGAACCATACCGCGAAGCCATTGGGGTATCAAAACATCCTCTGCCTAGTGAACCTCGTCATAGATTCTGTACCATTCAAAATCTATGACGAGGTACACCAGACTCACACAAATAAGACACTGCCCAGGGAGTAAGTTATAGTTTCCCAGCATGAGTGTGACGATGAATGCTGATCAGTTGAACAACCTCAGCCTGCAGATCAAACAGTGGGGAATTGAACTGGGTTTTGATGCGATAGGTATCGCAGACACTGACCTGACAGAGGCGGAGTCAAGACTCAATCAGTGGCTGGCATCGGGCTACCAAGGGGATATGGCCTATATGGCCAAACATGGTACAAAAAGAAGTCGACCATCCGAACTTGAAAGCGGCACACTCAGGGTCATCTCTGTGCGTATGGACTACCTGCCTGAATCGATGGACGATCTGCAGAGTGCACTGGACAGTCCTCAAAAAGCCTTTATCTCACGCTACGCTTTGGGGCGTGATTATCACAAGGTGCTGCGAAAGCGACTGAAAAAACTGATACAGAGGATCGAGAAGGCCGTCTCAGGTGGACACCATCGACTGTTCGTGGATTCCGCCCCGGTACTTGAAAAACCCCTGGCACAAAAAGCTGGATTGGGTTGGATTGGCAAACATACCAATCTGATAGCCAAAGATTCGGGATCATGGTTTTTTCTTGGTGAGATCTATACTGATCTACCCCTCACCACTGACCAGGTCTCTGAAAACCACTGTGGCAGCTGCAGCGCCTGCATTGATATCTGTCCCACCCAGGCAATCACAGCCCCCTATCAACTTGATGCCAGACGCTGTATCTCCTACCTGACCATTGAACTTAAAGGCTCTATTCCCGAGCCATACAGGGTTCCCATAGGTAATCGAATCTATGGTTGTGACGATTGCCAGCAAGTCTGTCCCTGGAACCGCTTTGCTTGCTTAACCCGGGAAGAGGATTTCTACTCACGTGAAGGTTTGGACAGCAGTGACCTGATCACTTTTTTCAAATGGGATGAAGCCACATTTCTAAATCGCACTGAGGGTTCTGCAATACGCCGCATCGGCTATGAGCGTTGGCTAAGAAACCTGGCTGTGGCACTGGGCAATGCACCCACTACGCCCGAGATTGTGGAGGTACTGCAAAGCCGTACAAATCAGGTAACCCCGATGGTCAAGGAGCATCTGCTTTGGGCACTGAAGCGTCATAAAATCAGATAGAAACTGAGTGACGCTTGCTGACGAAGAGTCTGACCAACAACAAACCAGCAATAATTCCAATGCCATCCACGATCACATCGCTGAACCTCGGCGATCTGCCAGGGACAAAATACTGCATCAATTCTGTAGCAAATGCCGCTAGCAGCAATCCAGGCAACAGAAGCCAGACCGGTTTTGCTCGTTCTGAAAAGAGAACCCCACTCAGCAGAAAAAAGCCAACCAGATGGCCAAATTTCGATACATCCCAAATCACTGGAAAATATGTGGGTGAGATATTGAACGACAGTCCCATTGCAGAGAGCATATCCTTAGTATACAAATCAGGAACAGAAGAAAAGAGTGTTTGTTCCAATGCCCTTTTTAGCTCAATCGGTGCCAGAACCCCAACCCCAATCAGTATGATCATGGCTACCAGATAGCCCCATTGCGGACGACCACGATAGTGTTGAATAAGCAATATCAGCCACCAAACAGAGAGCGTAGTCCAGACCAGTAGCAACAGGTTTTTAACGGTGGTATATGTAGGATTACTAGCTGCGGGATAAAGAGAAGGTGTTTTAAACTGCAACTGTCCCGCTGTTTTGAAGAGTGAGATCGAGAAGCAGACTTGCTCAAATTCAGAAGAAATTTCCACAGCCGCATGATAATGATTCCAAGGTAGATCTCCTTGAGAATTGAATAATCGACTGCTTAGTTCATAGTTTTTCCCACCATCGGCAAGATATCCTGTCACCCCAGCCCTCGCTCCATGCCACGCTTTAGGCCCAATCTCCAAACCCTCGGTTCTCGCATCAATCGCCATCACCAGGCCGCCGGGAAATACCGAACGCATCCAACACTGGTATAGCCTGCTGGATTGAGTTTTGGATTGATGGTTGATCTCGACAACACCATCAATGACCTGAATCAATTCTCTCTTTCCACCGATCTTCCAACCCGTCAGTTCGTCAGTAAAGCCGGGATTTGTCAGAATCTCCTCACCAGTGATGAGATAGTCATCCACCGAGTTAAAGAGAAGATAACTCAGGAGCGCTAGAGATATTGCCAGTAGATAGTGTTTTACCAGCAGATGCGGCAACTTCCCTGTTTGACCCAACACAACTGGCCCATATACTAAGGTAGACGGAGGAAATGGTTCCGATAGTATTGCAATTCAGCTATCGAGTCTTTGATATCGTCCATCGCAAGGTGCTTTCCCTGCTTTGAAAAGCCCTCACTCAAGGAGGGGGACCAACGGTTGATAAGCTCTTTCAACGTACTGACGTCCAGGTTCCTATAGTGGAAGAAACCTTCCAGTTGCGGCATTGTCCTGGCCATGAAACGTCGATCCTGACAGATGCTGTTGCCACACATCGGAGAAGCCCCTGAGGGTATAAATTTTTCTAAAAAGGCAATCGTCTCTGCCTCCGCCTTTGCCTCGTCATACTGACTGTTTCTGACCCGCTCTAACAGCCCGGAACCACCGTGCTGGCGTTGATTCCACTCATCCATGGCATCAAGCTTCTCCTCGGGCTGATGAATTGCAATCACAGGCCCTTCCGCAAGAATAGTCAGGTTTGCATCGGTAACAATGGTTGCAATCTCAATGATTTCATCGTGTTGCGTATCCAACCCGGTCATCTCCAGGTCGATCCAAATTAAATTGGAGGCATCAACAGGCATCTTGGTATCCTTTGTCGCATTATCGGCTCGCGGCGAGATTCTAGCAGGAAGCTGTCTCAGACTGTATGCTTATCGACCCAACAACCTAGGATTTTCTGATAAACCACTGATGGCTCTATTTACACAACTTTTTTTACTGTTCCTGATTTTCGGTACTCTGCTACAGCTCTGGTTGCTCTACCGGCATCTGAGTCATGTCGCTAAAAACAGGGGCATGGTACCCACTGCGTTCAAAGACAAAGTGACAATCGAGGATCACCAGAAAGCCGCTGACTACACCCAGGCCAAGGGTAAACTGGCCTTTATCGAAAGCTTGATCGGTGTTGCTTTGCTGCTGTTTTGGACCCTGGGTGGAGGCCTGGATCTGTTAAGCCGCTACTTGGGAGGGTGGCAGTGGGGAGAGATTACAACCGGGATGGCCTTTATTTTCTCATTTTTGTTCATAGGTTCCTTTCTGGATCTCCCATTCAGCCTCTTCAGAACCTTCCGTTTGGAAGCCGTTTTTGGCTTTAACCGCATCACACCTCAACAATATCTCAAGGATCGTGCACTCGGCCTGGTGCTCTCAATACTGCTTGGTGGGCCTCTATTGTGGGTGATCCTGAAATTGATGCACAGCGCAGGTGAATACTGGTGGCTTGGCGCATGGCTGGTCTGGCTAAGTTTCACCCTCGGTATCTCCTGGGCTTACCCCCGCTTTATTGCACCATTGTTTAATAAATTCACCCCGCTTACTGAGGGTGATATGCGCGACCGTATTCGAAGTCTGCTTCAACGTTGCGGTTTTGCCAGTGATGGCATTTTTGTTATGGATGGTTCAAAGCGATCAGCCCATGGCAATGCCTATTTTACCGGCTTCGGAAAAACCAAACGCATCGTCTTTTTTGATACTCTGCTGGAAACCCTCAGTGTTGAAGAGGTGGAAGCTGTTCTGGCCCATGAACTCGGTCACTTCCACTACAAACACATCCATAAACAGATGGTGGTGATGGCCCTGCTCTCGCTCGGTGGCATGGCACTACTTGGCTGGCTTACTCAGCAAATCTGGTTCTACAATGGTCTGGGCATCACAGAACCATCAAACGCTGCAGCGCTTCTGTTATTTATACTGACAATCCCTGTTTTCACCATATTCTTTACCCCGCTTGGCAGTTATCTATCACGACGCCACGAGTTTGAAGCGGACAACTATGCGGTAAATCAGAGCAGTGGGGAGTTTCTGATAAAAGCGCTGGTCAAACTCTATCAAGACAATGCAAGCACATTGACACCGGATCCGCTCTATTCGTTTTTTCACGACAGCCATCCTCCGGCTCCTGTGCGTATTGCCCACATTACCAAACATATTTCAGCTTAAATGGAGAGTGTTGATGAATAAGCTACTGATACCTGCAACCTCACTACTGATCCTTGTCTCCTCCAACCTGTTTGCAGAAGACCAGGAAAGAGGCCAGCAGTTACATGGCGAACACTGTATTAAATGCCATGGCAGTGAGGTTTATACCCGTCCAAATCGCAGGGTTGGCGACCTCCCTGGGTTACATAAACAAGTGCGTTTTTGTGAGCAGAATCTAGGACTGACCTGGTTCGATGACGACATCGACAGTACCACCACATACCTTAATCAGGAATACTACAAATTTGACCCTAAACAATAAGAAAATCTCTTCATGGCCAAACGCCGCCTGACAATCCAACAAAAAGGTCGTATTCAGGCAATACAGGAGAAGCGGCGACAACGTCTGGATCAGAGAGCCCATCAATCCCTGAGCAGCGCTGATGAACAACCCTCCCGGGAGGGGCATGTCGTCATACGCCATGGCGCCACACTTGGGATTGATGATGGGTCGGGAAAGATCCACCGTTGTCAGACCCGTCAGAACATAGGCCATCCAGTCTGTGGAGATCGGGTTATATGGCAACCTGTCGAAGAGACAGAAGGGGTTGTAACCGCTCTGTTGCCGAGAGAAAGCGTCCTCAGCAGGCCCGACTATAGCGGCCGCCATAAACCACTGGCAGCAAACATCGGTCTACTGGTAATTGTACTTGCACCAAGGCCAGAACCCAGTGGCTACCTACTCGACCAGTATCTGGTTACTGCTGAAACAATCAAGATTCCGCCTCTAATTGCCATCAATAAGATCGACCTTTTGTCAGAGGAAGAGGAATCAACCTTTATCTCTCAATTCGATGCCTATACCAAAATTGGCTATCCGCTGATAAAGATAAGTGCAAAACAGGAACATGGGCTGGACGCCTTGATCGAACACCTGAAGGGGGTCACCAGTATTCTGCTTGGGCAATCCGGTGTTGGTAAATCATCATTGATCAATGCCCTGCTTCCGTCGCATGATATTGAGACTGGCAGACTCTCTGAAGCCACAGGCCTGGGCCGGCACACCACCTCAGCTGCGACATGCTACAACCTGCCTCAGGGGGGGAAATTAATTGACTCACCAGGGGTTCGAAGTTTTCGGCTCACCGACCTCAGTCGTCAGGAGCTTGAACAAGGCTTCCCGGAATTCCGGCCCTATATCGGTCAGTGTCGTTTTCACAACTGTACCCATGAACATGAACCGGATTGTGCCATTCAAAGTGCCGCCAATCGTGACGAGATAGCCCCGCTTCGCCTGGAGAACTTTCTCAGACTAAGCAAATCATAGTCCTATTTTTTCAATATATAGCGGACAATATCCTCTCTAAGGAGTGCTGAAACAGTATTGTTACTTGATTTTAAGTGCCATAAATTGTTGCCAAACATCATTTGGTCGCCATGATGGCAACATCACTCGGCAAGCTTGATCATGCGTATAGCCATGAACCGACTTATAGTACTGATACAAAAAAGCAGAAACTCGTTTATTTACCACACAATGTATCCATATTTTTTTATCCGAAAAACTCTCCATAATGTTAATGAATGTTCTCAAATGCTCGATATCTGGCACATCGAACGGTACTGGAATATGGACATATGACATTTTCCTTGCTGTTACAATATAACCTTCTTCAGGGATTGCATTGTCCGAATTTGGCATCGCCAGATTAATTACTAACTGGTAGCCTGCTTGTGCAATATCCTTGAATTGCTTCTCTTCAGGTTGCCCGGAAGAAGCAATCCGTTCAGAAACTCGAATGTAGTTTGTAATATCTTCTATTGCCATTTTCTTTGTCACTGCGTGGTATTGACCTGCAGGGCTTGGCTCGTTGTACTCGAGCCTAACAATTTTTAGAATTAATTCTCGGGAAAGCGTACATGCACAGCTGCGCCACCGAATGTCGATGATGTGCCTATCTCTATCTGTCCGCCATAGGCACTTACGATATCTGCGGCAACTGCCATGCCGATACCTTGCCCCGGTTGTCGGGTATCAACCCGATGTCCTCGTTGAAAAACAGTCTGAATCTGATTATCTGGTATGCCATCTCCATCGTCCTCGATGCAGAAATAGAGAGATTTGGCTGCGGTGACTGTTACTGCAACCTGGCGCTTGCCATATTTACAACTATTCTCCATCAGATTCCCAAGCAGCTCCATCAAGTCACCTTCATCCCCAAAAAAGTGGCTCTCTGGCTCTACACTGATATGCCATTGAATGCCCTTATCGAGATAGACCTTATCCAGTGATTTCATCAATCGTTCGACCAGTGGTTCAACCGCAATACTCTGAGTCAGAACATGACGCCCCGAAGCGGCCGCACGTTGTAACTGATGGCTTACAATCTGATTCATTCGCACCACTTGATCGCAGACAGTTTGATGAGGATACTCTTCTGGTCGATCTGCTATACCCTGGAGGATAGCCAACGGCGTCTTAAGACTATGGGCCAAATCGCCAAGACTGTCCCGATATCGCTGCTGCCTGGCCTGGGCGTGCTGAATCAGGGAGTTTATATTTGATGTCAATCGATTCAGCTCTTTCGGGTAGCGCCCCTTGAGTTTATCGGAGCGTCCGGATTCAATTTCAGTCAACGCCTCCTCCACCTCACGCAGTGGTGACAACCCCCAACTCAGAACCCATCCTTGCACCAGCAGCAGCAGGACAGCGGCTCCACCCAACCATAGAAAAAGGGTGTCGCGAAAAGTCCCTATCTGCTCCTTTATTGGTTCCAGATCTTCAGCCACCGACAGCACATATTTCAATTCACGGCCATTGAAATCTTCCCATACCACACCGAAGTTCAGGCCCATAACCTCTCTGTCAGGCATCTTGAAACGTCCAGACTCTGATTCACCAGGGGCGATATATTTGGAAAAACTGAGCGCTTGACCTAAAGCGGACCCGGAGTGCCAACGGTAACCCTCTGGATAGAGATTAACCTGAGCGTAAAGGCCTGAGTCTGGTCGATTGAAACGGGGATCTGTCAAAACATCAGGCATTTTTAGCTGCCCTTCGTGACCCTCTTCAGCCGCTGCCAGCAGTGCATAAACACTACTTAAGAGCCTCGCATTCAAGGCCTCTTCAGTAGAGGATCGAAAGGCTTTATCGAGAGACAACCCGGTTAACCCGAGAAAAGCCCCTAACACCAGAGTTGCCGCCAGAAGCAGACGCTGCCGAATGGATAGGATATGCCTGGTGTGATTGGCCATCATAGGACGCTGCAAAACCCTCTATCCAGGTTCAGAATAGCGTTGAATTTGCCAGAGACTGTTGGGTTGTTATAGATTTCTTTCCAGAGCAAATCGATAGCCCCGTCCGCGCAGAGTCTCAATGGGTTTGTAGTGTTCATCAGGATCAAGCTTTTTACGCAGGCGCCTGACAAAGACTTCGATAGTATTGCTATCCCGATCCCAATCCTGGTCATAGATGTGTTCGGTCAGCTCGCTCTTTGAAACCACTTCACCGGCATGTAGCATCATATATTCGAGAACCTTGTATTCGTAAGCTGTCAGCTCCACAGGTTCATCGTTGATACTGACCGTCTGAGTACGGGTATCGAGGGACACCGGCCCGCCTGAGAGCACCGGTTGCGACCAACCACCAGAACGTCTCAGAAGAGCATTGAGTCTGGCAAGTAACTCTTCAACATGAAAGGGCTTGACCAGATAATCATCAGCACCCGCTTCCAAACCTTCCACTTTGTCCTGCCAGTTTCCGCGGGCGGTAAGAATCAAAATTGGAAAGTTTTTATCCAGCTTTCGAAGTTCACTGATTAACTCAATTCCAGACATCTTCGGCAGGCCAATATCGACAATACCTACGTCGATGCCATATTCCCGTCCTAAAAAAAGCCCTTCTGCGCCATCCTCGGCACTATCTACAGTGTAACCATGATCAGCGAGTCGAGTAGCCAGTGGCTCTCTTATCTCCGCCTCATCTTCAACCAAAAGTACCCGCATCTAAGTTTCCCAATACCAAGTCAACAGAACTGCCCAGATAACTGCCTTCTACATGCTATTCCTGATTCTGACCAGGTTCATAGAGACAAGAATAGATATGTGTTTTCTTTGATCAGCGCCTGGCGCCATTTTTCTTGCCTCCGCCATCTGCGTTAATGCGTACACGATGCACTTTCCCATCTTTGGACAATATACGAATGTTATGTACTCTTCGGCCATCCCTGGTTTGGGTCTCTGCAGAGATAACCTGCCCACCCTTACGCTGCTTGGCCTGCTCCACCGCTTTATTGAGGCTAACCTCCGCTACAGCGTTGGTCAGTGACAATAGTAGCGATCCGAGCAACAATGCCTGGACTATTTGTCGAGTGATTGACCTCATATTATAAAAACACCTGATTGTCTAAACTGTTTGCAGTCACCGGGTTGGCCCCGGGGGAGCAGTAAATGCCGATCTCCCCAGGGGATGAAGAAATCCTATAACCCCTCATCGATTGTTATACCTTTTTCATCGATCGAAAGCGATAATCCTTCTGCTGCCAAACAGACCTAATAACTATCTGCAGGCCTGACATCTACCCGAACCGGTATACGCTCGCCGGGATGCTCATTGGTGAAGGTGGTAAATACCCGGCCTTTGTAACGATAGGTGACGTCGTATCCGGCCAACTGCTCTTCATAGCGGGTGTGGTGAGTGGTTTCACACCGCTGTTCATAGGTTGAACCGTAGTGGCCACCCCGCCCCTGATTACTCAGGTCGTGACCAATTGCGCCACCAAGCAGCGTACCAGCGAGGGTGGCAGCGTCACGTCCTCTGCCACGACCGCGACTCACTGAGTTTGCCACAACACCACCAATAATTCCGCCCAGCACTGTACCGGTAAATTTTTTACCTCTTGGTTGATAGTAATCAACCTCTTCATCCCAACAGTGACGCTCAGGTTCAGAAATCTCTACAGTACGATAGACAGGCTCCACATCAATAACCTTGGCACTATCCCGATAACGGTCACGATGCCCTGCTGTAGCGGTCATAGAAAGAGTCAGAAGAACGGTTCCGGTTATCAATATTGTTCTGTTCATGATTTTCTCCAGGCTGATTCCGATAAAAAGTGGCGACAACTCACCTCAAGTTATCTACAGCTTAAGAGAACGTAACTGAACGCTAACTGAACCTGAAAAATCTAAAAATTAAACATATAAATCAATAGCTTAGCTATTGGCTTTTTTCGGATTTACATAACCAACACTCAAGAACCCTGTTTACGCCAGACCAGCATGCGATTGTTGACCGGCATTTCAATATCTTCCTCAAGTATCATTCCATGATTGCCAGCCAGCAAAACCAGGTCATCAAAATTTCGTATACCACTCAATGGATCACGGGATTTAAGCCATTGATCAAATCTGCGATTACTTTCACTGGTGAAGTGGCCTTGATAATTAAATGGGCCATAGAGCACAAAACAGCCATCCGGCTCCAAAATGCGGCCTACCCCTTGAAACAGTTTTTCCACTTCTGGCCAAGACATGATGTGGGCTGTATTTGCACTGAAAACTGCAGAGAAAGTCTCTTCAGGCCAGCTGTCAGATACATCCAGAGATATCGGCTCTCTCAGGTTGGTTGAACTCGCATCGACCAACCAGGCACATATTCCCTCGTGATTCTCCTCCTTATCACTGGTATGCCATATCAAATGAGGCATAGCTGCAGCAAAAAAGACCGCATGCTGGCCTGTACCACTGCCGATTTCCAAAACTGAATTGGCACAGCTTAACAGGCGCTTCAATTGCTCTAGAATTGGTTGCTTATTCTCATCACAAGACTCGGCATAGGGTTTCTGCTCTATATTCAATTTTCTATCCTTAACAATCCGCCCACTCTGTGGGTTTTAAATATCGTTCATATAACTGAGCTTCGTTTGAGCCATCCTCAGGAGTCCAGTTATATTGCCAACGCACCAAAGGTGGAAGCGACATTAAAATAGACTCGGTACGTCCCCCGGACTGCAGACCAAACAGCGTGCCTCGATCGTAGACCAGATTGAACTCCACATAGCGCCCCCTGCGATAGAGCTGAAAACTCCGTTCACGCTCACCAAAAGGGGTATCACTTCGACGAGTAACTATGGGTCGATAGGCAGGCAGGTAGTGATCACCGACACTGCGCATAAAATCAAATGACTTGGTAAACCCCCACTCATTCAGGTCATCGAAAAAGAGACCACCAATCCCCCTCGGCTCATCTCTGTGTTTCAGATAGAAGTAGTCGTCACACCACTTTTTATAGCGAGCATAGACATCACTGCCAAACGGATCACACGCCTTTTTTGCAGTATTGTGCCAATCTCGACAATCCTCGTCATAACCATAATAAGGTGTTAGGTCAAAACCGCCGCCAAACCACCATACCGGATCAGCGTCCTCTTTTTCTGCAATAAAAAAACGGACATTGGCATGAGATGTAGGCACATATGGATTGTTTGGATGTATCACCAGGGAGAGCCCCATCGCCTCGAAGGCGCGGCCTGCCAACTCCGGGCGATGAGCAGTTGCTGAGCCCGGCAGCTGATCTCCTCGCACATGGGAAAAGTTAACACCTGCCTGTTCAAAAACAGCACCATCCTGCAACACTGCACTGATTCCACCACCACCCAGTTTTTCTCCAGGTTCGCGTTGCCAACTATCCAGGAAAAAATGAGCCTGACCATCTTCCTCTTCCAGGGCTGAGCAGATAGTCTGCTGCAGTTTCAGCAAGTACTCCTTAACTTGCTGTTTGTTTGGTTGATCATTCAAGATAATTAATTCTCTATTGTTATGTTGATTTGGTATCAAGGCGTTTCAGAAAGATCTTCATCTCCTTGGCAGCCTGTATATCCCCTTTAGCCTCAGCTACTTCGATTCCTTTTCGGTAAACATCCGCCGCCTCCTTCACCTGCTCCACCCCTGCCAGAGCCTTGCCAAGGTGTTTCCAACTGGCAGAGTGTTGTTCATCCAGCTTTACCGCTTCAGTCAACTGCTCTACAGCTTTCAGGAAATCTCCCTGTTTGAGAAAAAGCGTTCCCAGCGTATATCGCAGCAAGGCGTTATCTGTGCCCTGCTCCAACATTTTTTCCAGGTTCTTTTGGTCCATGGGTAGTTTGACCTCTTTTGTATTGCTCTGGGTATAAATTATAAACCGTTCAATATTTACAGGTTAAATGGTACTTCAGACAGATGATACCTCTTCTGATACTATCAGATAGGGGTAATCACATAGAGATACAACCTGAAATAATTAATGGGTATTGAACTGTTTAGGCGGGTCACAATATTGCCATAGGTCAATATCTCTACAACCGGTTCATCCTAGAATCCGCAGTTGAACATGGATTTGTGGAAAATCTCGGCGTGTCCGGCTAGGCGTCGATCGCCGTTAATGGCTATTCCCTTAACAAGAGCGACAACGCAGCAGGGCGCGCTGAGATTTTTCACAAATTCTTGTAGCGTTAGTAAGCTCAATCAGTGGGTAGGGATAAAACCATTAATTGATGTGGCATATCATTACCTTATGCCAGGTTATAGCGGTCAACTACGGAATCTAGGATCATAATATGACCATAGATAAAGCGCGCGAAATCATCAAACAGCAGATCTGTTTCGGCAGTGGATACAATCGTAATGCGGTACGCCTGTTGCTGAGCGAAATTCAACGAGAGTACGGTCAGCAAGCCAGTGACCAGTTGATCAATGAACTCTCTCTGGAGGAGGCATTTGGTATCAAGCCTGGAACTGATTTCACCCATGTTGCGCATTAATATCCGGCGAAATCAAGGCAATATGCCTTTGAATACATGTTGAACTAAATCGTTATAAATAAATGATCGAAAAATGATCTCAGAATCTGATTGGAAGAAGTTTAAGAAAATTAAAGAAGAGGCATTACAACGCTTCTGTGGAACAATATTAAATGATGTATCAGCGGGTTTAGAGAATAGTGATAACCCAACAAATCATGGCAAATATCTCTATTTATACAAATTGATTGAGAGCTATGATAAACAAATTGCTTTGCTATTTAATGACCACAGCCGCTCAAAAGCCACAATACAACTTATGATGCTGCGACAAGAAGGATTGGTTAATGAGGCTGATATCCAGGGTTTATCAAATGAACTCAAAGAACACACAAATCCTAGTAATCATGCATAACCATCGGCTACAGTGGATGCTCGCTACCGCTCGGCACACTGAGCCTGGCCGTTATGTGATGTAAAAGGAGGATAGAATTGAAAGCCGAAGATTATTTTAACGGGCTAGAATCACCGATGAAAGAAATCTCAAAAGAACTGCGCAGGATAGTTACTACATTTTCTTCAGAGCTAAAGGAAGAAATAAAATGGGGTGTACCGACTTATTCAATGAAGAAGAATATTTGCTCAATAATAGCTCATAAGAAACATGTAAATTTTCAAATAATGCAGGGTGCGCATCTAAAAGATACTCAAGAACTTGAAGGGACAGGGAAAGATATGCGGCACATGAAACTTTACTCACTCAGTGAAGCCGAAGGTAAAAAGATTAATAATTACTTAAAGCAGGCTATAGAATTGGAAAATGATTACACATAACAATGAGCTTTCAGTCGAGCGGTTTCATATAATATAAACATTATAAACATGACACCCAATCAAAATATAAACATGAAAATAGCCCAGATTCAAGGTGAAAGCATCACCACCTGCTGCAAAAATTGGTGAATTTCAAAGGAGATATTATTGAATTATGGAAAGAATCTATACTGAACTTCGTTAAATTCTCAACGTTAGGCGCATAGGACTCTCAGCGTTTGCTGATCTTATACTTTGTTGAACGATGAGAGTCTTTTTTAGGTAAGCAGCGACTGCACTGCCCCAAGATTCGGCGTTCGCCGATAACCCAGTTTTCGGCAAACGGCTTTGAGTGAGTAACTCATACCCACCAGTCCCTTGAAGCGACTTTCGAAATTCTGTGTC
>NZ_JBSYOQ010000064.1:0-10194 GCF_058244645.1 Candidatus Thiodiazotropha sp. AKAK3 | reverse complement strand
AGCTGACAAGCTGGTTAACAGAGTGTTTTCTATTCAGGAGATTGTGGGGGCAAGCCGTGTAAAGAGGGTTTATGTGGAATCGATACCCTTATGGTGCGGCAGGGCCGCACCCTACATCGCATGTCTTATTAAACTGCAGTGAAACACTAATTGTTTAGGAGTTGGTATTGAGATCTACAGAATTAACGACCTGAATCATGCTTTTCAACACTGAGAGATGGACGGTATTTGTTACAGTCTCTTAGTTTCTGAAATGGCTGAATCTTTGAAGCTATCCCGCAAACTACCAAGAGCATCCTCTCTCGGTAAAAAAACAGAACTTTCAAATAAACTATTTAGCTCCGATAAGCTCAATGGAATAACCATCAGGATCTTCAACAAAAGCAATGATTGTTGCGCCAGCATTCATTGGGCCTGCCGGCCGAATTATCTTACCCCCCAACTTATTGATCTCATCAGTAGCTTGGTAGACATCATCCACCTCGATTGCAAGATGACCGAAACCGTTACCCATATCATACTTGTCAGTATCCCAGTTATGAGTCAACTCAATCACACTATTCTCAGACTCATCTCCATAGCCTAAAAAGGCTAAAGTAAACTTACCCTCTGGATACTCTTTTTGTCGTAGCAGGGACATGCCAAGCACCTGGGTATAAAAGTCGATTGATCGTTGTAGATCACCGACCCGAATCATGGTGTGTAACAGACGCATATTGGACTCTCTCCTCGATCGTACAAATGAAAATTAATTTCTCGCTTACAAATATCAACACGGCGTCCAAGTAGTTGCTTTCAGGACGACAAGAGTGGTGCCCCGTTAATGCTCCTTTACTTCAAAAGCAGGTTTAAGAGCCCCTCTGCAACGTAACTCTTCTTAATAGTCTCACTCGACATATGATACCGAGTAAGATTGATCAGTTAATACTCTAGTGGTCGAAGTTATTAACCCGGTAATTAAATATTGTTGTCTTCAGCAACCATAGATTGCCTAAATATAATCTAGCAAACTGTTCTCAGGGACTCCAAAGCTCTGGACTGCCAATTCAAAACAGCGGATTTAACTGACATCTTTTTTGCGAGATCTGGATTGATCTCTTTTATTTCATTCGCGGCAAAGTTACAGAGAAAATTGGCTTTCATTTCTGCACGAGCACGATCAACACCCACATCCTGAAAAGGCACTGATGCCAGTAATAGAAAGCCGTCGTCTGGAATTCGTCCTGCATTCATATTGTTCTGGATAATGCCTGCTGCTTTGTGTATCGGGTCAGCAAGACTCGGGCTGTAGGGCCCGATGATCAATGCGATGTTGGGCATGTGCAGAAAATCAAAACCACGCCCAATACAGATCATCCACTCCCTGTGGACTATATCGAGTTCACGCTGCATTTGACGGGACTCTTCGACATGATCAAGATTGCCGGCAATCAACGGAAGCAGATCCTCTCGCATCTGTTGGGACATGTCAGGGAAGAGCGCTTCCAAACGGGGTCTTAGAGTGTCCCTTTCAAAGGACTTGATCTCAGCCATGTTCAGTAATTCGCCGTTACTACCATGCAGAATCAAGGCATCTTCATCCGTTTCGAAACCACAAACGATGGGATAAACCGTTTGATGGCCAGCACCAAATACCGCTTCGACCTGACGCTTGATTTGGTAAGTGTGTGCTTTTGCTGCCTCAGTGTCGTAGTTAAAGCCGGCACAACCCCGTTGGGGATCACCCTTCGAATAGTGGTAGGTAATCAAGATCATGGTGTGCCGGCCATCAGCAGTCACACCTTGTACATAGCTGGCCAGAACCTCACCCAGGTGGGGCCACCCCAAATCGAACATCCCCCCCAGATTACGAAATGGCTGAATGATTCCCTTGGGCGTGTTGGTGGCGATTGGAATATTGATACGCCCATCCATACACTTGAGTACTGCGATAGCTGTAGGGTGTTCCGCAAGATAGCGCGTGCGGGCCAACCAGCTTTCCGGACTACTGTAGGTAGTTGAGTGTTGATTAGCATGGTTAAACAGCCACTCGATACGATCCTGAATCGGTTTATTGTATAGATCCATAGTCACCTTCCCGCCTTTTTATTAGAAAGTTGCCTCATCACTCACCAGTATGTCAACTATTTGCGCTTTCGGCTGACTTGTTTCTCCGACTGGAGCACAGCCCAGGGAGACACTGGAGATCACTATACCTTACCTATCCTGTATACACTGGCCTGGTCATTGATAATCCTTCACTAGCTCAGCCAAATTAAGCTATTTCCACAAAATCCCCATCGAAACAGACTAGGGCCTGAATCCATGAGATGATAAGCTAATGCAATTGAATAACGAGATTAGATATGAATGAACAAGAGTTGATGAGTCGCATCAAAGAGCTCTATCCAGATGCTGAAATCACAGTTGCCGGGGAGAACTGCAGCTTTGAGGTCAATGTCACATCACCCGCTTTTGCTGATATGAAAAGCCTGCAAAGACAACGCTCAATTCTGACTTTGTTCAACCAGGAGATCGCCAGTGGCGAATTGCATGCATTGACTGTGCGCGCTAAAACTCCTGATGAGAATGCAGCATCTTAAGCATGTTGCTGAAAATTCATCTGATATAGGCATGAAAACCGATACTCAGCAGCGGGCCCTGGAACTTGTACGTGCTTATCATGATCGAACCAAACATCGCTTAGACAAATATGCAGCAGGCCCTGATTTTCTAGACTGGGAGCAACAACCAGACCCATTCAGACGCTTCGAACCAGCCTCATCGATACAACTTCCTCTCGATTTAGACGACCTGCCAGACCCCAGTCTGAATGAACTTAAAGATCATCAACCCCATGTTGCACTGCAAGAGTGGGGGCTGAAAGAGATCTCCAGTCTACTCCGCCTCAGCATGGGATTAGCCGCCTGGAAAGTTTATGGCCCGGATCGCTGGTCACTGCGCTGCAATCCCTCCAGTGGCAACCTGCACCCCACAGAAGCTTATCTCGTGGTGCAAGGTCTAAGTGCACTAAAAGACGGTGTCTACCACTATGCCCCCTATCACCATATTTTAGAGTTGAGGGCTGAGATTCCTGCAGATGTAACCGATATCAACACACCCACTATCATGGTCGGATTAAGCAGCATCGCCTGGCGTGAAGCCTGGAAATATGGTGAACGGGCCTACCGCTATGTACAACTGGATATTGGTCATGCTATCGGTGCACTTGCCTATTCAGCTGCAACCCTTGGATGTTTCCTTGATCGTACTCCCTTGTCACCTATCGAGTTGGCAAAACTATTGGGGCTTAACAGAACAGAAGATTTCGATGGTGCCGAAGCTGAATACCCGGATCTACTGCTCAGACTTTGCAGCAACCAGAGCGAACGGGTTCCTCAAAAGTCGAACGAAAAACTGATTTCCGCCCTCTCTTCAACTGATTGGCATGGTCGTGCCAATCGGCTCAGTGATCACCCCAAACACCAATGGCCGATCATCGAAGAGGTAGAGCAAACTCTGAAAACCTGCCCTCCTTGTCAGCAGGGCACATTGCTTGATATGGCATTGCCTGAAGCCGCCCCTGCACCTGACCAATCCGCACGCCAGATCATTTTACAACGACGCAGCGCACAAGCTTTCAACGGCAAGGCGATGCTAAAACAATCGGTTTTCTATGAGATGCTCGACAACTGTTTGCCGAGACCTCTTGAACTGCCATGGAAGAGCTGGCCTTTTCAATCCAGGTTACACTTGCTGCTATTTGTCCACCGGGTAGATGGCCTCGCGCCAGGACTCTACCTGTTGCTGAGATCCCATCAATCTCTACAGCAATTCAAAGAGAGTACTGAACAGGAGTTTGATTGGGAAAAGGTTGAAGATACTCCCTCTCACCTGCCCCTCTACCGACTGATCAGCACAGAAGTCAAAAAAGCAGCCCGCGCACTCTCCTGCCACCAGGATATTGCCGCCAGTAGTTTTTTCAGTCTCGGTATGCTGGCGGAATTTGATCTTGCTCTGGATCAGTCTGGCCCCCAAATCTATCCCGAACTTTTCTGGGAGGCCGGCCTGATTGGCCAGGTGCTCTACTTACAGGCCGAAGCTCATGGAGTTCGAGGTACAGGTATCGGCTGTTTTTTTGATGATGCTGTGCACGATCTGCTGGGATTGAAGGATAGCCGCTTTCAAAGCCTCTACCATTTCACCGTTGGCCAAGCAAAAGCTGACAACAGATTACAAACACTACCACCCTATGAACATTTGTTATGATGAATGAAACTGGAACCTCTGTGG
This sequence comes from Candidatus Thiodiazotropha sp. AKAK3, assembly GCF_058244645.1. Lineage (NCBI taxonomy): Bacteria > Pseudomonadati > Pseudomonadota > Gammaproteobacteria > Chromatiales > Sedimenticolaceae > Candidatus Thiodiazotropha > Candidatus Thiodiazotropha sp. AKAK3. The sequence continues at coordinate 5,922 of NZ_JBSYOQ010000064.1, read as the reverse complement.
CAATCGGAATCTAATCTGAGAAGAGTGCAAGGATAGCGTAAGTTCATTTTATTACTTTGTTGTCAGTGCTGCCCCGCTTACTTCAACCATTTCGGTTGTAACTGATTAATTGATATTGGTTTCTATTGGTGATTGAGAATTGAGATATGAAAAAGCATCAGCAGCTTAGGATCACGGCTAGAAAAAACTTACAAATCATCAGTATCTTAAAGAACCCCCCCTCTCCCCTTGCGGGAGAGGGGGTGAATAAACACCCTGTTTTCCCCAGCAATTAGCAAGAAAAATATGAACGATCAATGTGGTTTTATCTTTCAATCACGTGAAACGCTTCGCGTACACCCTCTCCCCAACCCCTCTCCCGTAAAGGGAGAGGGGCTTTCAGAGTTGTTCTGAGGAGATTGCAAGTTAATGGGATAGCAGTGCTTTGTTGTATAAAAACAGCAACAAATCATTAGCTTTTAAAAGCACATAATATATACAGAGAAAGTAGATAGAGCGGGTATCCCGTTAAATTCCGCAAACACCAACCAAATATATAGACATAGGAATATCAAATGTTCATCGTTGCCAACAGAGTACCGGTTGCCGAAGACTATAGAGAGATGTTTGAAGCCCGTTTTCAGGCCCGTAGCGGTCAAATTGAAAAGCAAGCCGGTTTCGTACGCATGCAGGTATTAAAGCCAAGCGGTCCGGAGACACCCTATGTTGTCCTGACAAGCTGGCAAGATAAGGCCGCCTTCGAAAACTGGGTTGGCAGTGAGGACTTTAAACAGGCTCATGCCAACCCTATGCCAAAAGAGGCATTCGATGGAGAAGGCGCCATTGAAATGCACGAGGTCATCATCCAGGCAGAAACCGCTTAAGGGCGCCTCGATTAATAATGCAGATTTAAAAAAACTATGGTATAGGCTGAGAATAGACTACCTAAAAAACCGGAAATAACTATACTTATCTGGGTATCTAATAAATTAATGGGAGGATCCAACCGAAATGAAGCCCGCAGTAAAAGTCACCATCACCGGCGCTGCCGGTCACATTGGATATGCACTGGCGTTTCGTATCGCCTCAGGTGCCATGTTTGGCCAGGAACAACCGGTCATTCTCCGTCTTCTGGAGATTCCCCAAGCCATCTCGTCACTGAATGGCGTTGGTATGGAACTGGAGGATTGCGCATTTCCCCTACTGCATGACATTGTCCTCACAGATGATCCAAGTATCGCTTTCCGAGGTACCGACTACGCCATACTTATTGGCGCAAAGCCCCGTAGTAAAGGCATGGAACGCAAAGATCTGATAACGGAAAACGCCAAGATCTTTTCCAATCAGGGTAAGGCGATCAATGACCATGCCGCTCCAGGGGTACGGGTTCTGGTGGTCGGCAATCCTGCCAATACAAATGCTCTGATTGCAGCTGCTAATGCGCCGGATCTGAGCCCCACTCAATTTACCGCCATGACCCGCTTGGACCACAACCGTGCATTGGGACAATTGGCCAACAAAAACAATGTCCTGGCTGCTGATATTAAAAGAATGACGATCTGGGGCAATCACTCCATGACCCAGTACCCACACATTGACAACTGTCTTATCAAGGGCCAGGCGGTTTTTGATTTCGTGACTCATGATTGGGCCATTGACCATTTTATTCCCCGGATTCAACGCCGAGGTGCTGAGATCATCGAAGCTCGTGGCCTCTCCTCTGCTGCTTCTGCCGCTGATGCGGTGGTCGATCATGTGCATGATTGGGCAATCGGCACTGAAGCGGGAGATTGGGTCAGCATGGCCGTTCACTCTGACGGCAGTTATGGCATTGATGAGGGGGTTGTATTCTCCTTTCCTGTAACCTGCAAAGATGGCGCCTATGAGATAGTCCAGGATTTGCAATTGGATGAGTTCAGTATCTGCCGATTGAAGGAATCAGAAAAAGAGTTGCGGGAAGAGCGTATGGTAATAGAGGATCTTCTACCCGGCAGCTGAGTGAAATAAAAGATGGAGATGCGCTTTTTCGCATCTTCATCATTAACAATCTTTACTCGATTAATTGCTTTCCGGATAGAACACAATAAAAAGGACTCAATCGAAGTATTGTCATGAGTAAAGTCAGTAAAAGAGAGCCCCGTCCGCACGCTCAGAATTTGAGCAAACCCCTGAGCAGATTAAGCGCTTCTGTCCGACCGGAAGGGAGTCTTGAGGTACTCTCTCAACTTGAGGTCAATGCTTTACGAGACACCAGCGCACGTGGTCTATACGGTCTCTTTCGACGCTGTGCATTGGCAGTGCTCAACTGTGGTAGTGATACCGATAATGCAAGAGAGATTTTCGACAGTTATCGGGATTTCGGCATTCACCTGATGCAGAGCAACCGTGGCATACAGTTACGATTGGAGAATGCCCCAGGCAGTGCATTTGTTGATGGAAAAATGATACGAGGCATTCAGGAGCACCTGTTTGCAGTGTTACGGGATATCATTTACGTCCATAACGAAGTCCACAACAACCCTTCTTACGACCTCAACGAGCCGGTTCATATCACCTCAGCGGTATTTCATATATTGCGCAATGCCAGGGTGTTGTATACCGGCATGGATCCAAATCTAATCGTCTGCTGGGGCGGCCACTCCATAGGCAGAAGGGAGTATGACTACTCAAAAGAGGTAGGCTACCAACTTGGTTTGAGGGGCCTGAATATCTGCACTGGTTGTGGCCCAGGGGCAATGAAGGGCCCCATGAAGGGGGCCGCGTTGGGACATGCAAAACAGCGTATTGGCGACGGTCGCTACCTGGGTATAACCGAACCGGGAATCATCGCCTCAGAACCCCCAAACCCGATTGTTAATGAACTGGTGATCATGCCCGACATCGAAAAGCGGCTCGAAGCCTTCGTGCGTACAGGCCATGGTGTGGTGATCTTTCCAGGGGGCGCAGGTACCATGGAAGAGCTACTCTATCTTCTCGGCATACTGATGCACCCGGACAACCAGGATCACGCCTTCCCATTGATTTTAACCGGACCAGCTGAATGCGCTGACTATTTCACAGAGATCGACCGGTTTATCGGCATCACCCTGGGAGATCAGGCACAACACCACTATCAGGTCATCATTGATAATCCTGCTGCAGTGGCCAAAACTATGGCAACAGCTATGGCCAGTGTGCGAAGTTATCGTTACGAGCTTAATGACGCCTTCTATTTCAATTGGCGCATACATATCGAAGAGGATCTACAACATCCATTCCAGCCCACTCATCAGGCCATGTCTGAATTGGATCTGAATCGACAGCAGCAAGGCCACATCGCTGCAGCCAACTTAAGGCGTGCTTTCTCGGGTATTGTAGCGGGCAATGTCAAAGAGGATGGCATTCGAGCTGTAGAAGAGCATGGCCCCTTTGTTATTCATGGGGAGCAGGAAGTTGTAGAAGCTATGGACAGATTACTGATCTCGTTCGCAGATCAGAACAGAATGAAACTTCAAGGCGACTACGCTCCCTGTTATCATCTGGCTTTATAGTGAAAGTAAGCTTCTGAGCCCAAGCCTATGATGAAACATACTCTATTGCCGTTTTTTTTAATCATCTCGAGCCTGCTTGTGCCCTCCCCCGGTTATGCCGCCCAACAAAACAAAGAGTGGTTCGAGCGCGAAAATGTGTTTGGTGGCCAGGTCTACCTGAGAACCGCTGGCAACCCGGATCGTCCTGCAGTGGTGATGGTTCATGGACTGGGTGATGAGGCCTCCACATGCTGGGAGGATATCCTGCATCGACTCAAGAAGGACTACTTTGTTTTCACTTTCGACCTGCCGGGATTTGGCCGCTCAACCAAAGGCAATGCACTCTACTCTCCCGTCAACTACGCCCGACTGATCCACCAACTGGCCGAGAAGCATGTCGGTAAGCCATTTCATCTGATTGGACACTCCATGGGGGGTGCAATCAGTCTTCAGTTCACCCATAGCTATCCGGCAGATGTCAAAACACTGACCCTGATCGATGCCGCAGGTATCCTGCACCGACTCGCCTACACAAAATACCTCGCCCCGCTGGGCGTCGATAAAGTACTCGATCAATACAATGTACTCAATGAGCGAAAAGTGACCGACCTGGCAGGGGCACTGATGAGCGCATTGGAAAAACGTGCCCCCATCAACATGGATCTGCTGATCAACCTGGAACCCTTCAGATCCAAGGTGCTACGGAGCGACCCCACCTCTATTGCCGGACTGGCCCTGGTTCAGAACGATTTCAGTCGAATACCGGAAACAATTCACCAGCCGACACTGATCATTTGGGGCGATCAAGATAAAATCGCCCCATTAAGGACAGGCTATGTATTGGAATCCCTGCTACCTGATGCCAGACTGGAGCTGCTTCCTAATGGTGGACACATTGCTTTTATAGAACAACCGCAGCGGTTCCACGAACTATTGAGGCCCCATCTCAAGCAGAGCTACAAAGCTAAACAGAAACCAGCTTCCAAGCCAGAGAGTTCCAACTTTCGTCAGACCGTCCAGTGTCAGAATCAATCGGGACATACTATTACAGGACGAATCGGCAGCCTCTTGATTGATGGTTGCCAGAATGTCCTCATAAAAGATGCAGAAATCAACAATCTGGTGATTACGAATTCCACAGTCACCATGCGTAACAGCCGAATCATCTCCATGGCAACGGCACTTAAGCTGCACGACTCAAATCTCAACATCACCGCCGGCCATATCGAAGGCGAGGTGGCAATCGAGGCGAATAACAGTCGCCTCGACATTGCCGGTACTCAGTTGGTGGGCAGCCAGGCGGCAGTCAAGGCGCCTATGGATTCAACGCTGATCTTTTCTCTGGGACGAATAGACAGCCCGCTCTACGATGATATTGTGATTCACGGCATGAAAGTGGTCGCGCCAGGGGCTTATTTGTAATTTCTGTGTGTACAACAATCTACCGGAAAAACTTTCAGGCCATCCGAGTACATTTTTTGCAGTTCACATCCCCCTGGCTCAAGCTCAACTCTGCAGCCTGAGTTATAACAAAACGATAACAATTGAAGTATTCCTCTAGTAAACAGTGTCAATGGTAAATAGTGTTGGATATCAATTAACCGGCAAGCACATCAAGCATCGTTGCCATTCCTATTTACGCGGGGAGAATTCTTGTGAAACATCAATTTATGCAGTTATTGGCCATGGGTCTGCTACTCACAATAACCAGTGCAAATGCAGATAGAGCAGTTTTAGCTGGCGGATGCTTCTGGTGTATGGAGTCAGATTTTGAAAAATTGCCAGGCGTTACTGATGTAATCTCTGGTTTTACTGGTGGCACTTTAAAAAACCCTACCTATAACGGCGATCATTCCGGCCACTATGAAGCGGTGGAAATTACCTACGACCCCACTACAGTCAGTTATGAAGACCTAATTAACCATTACTGGGTTAATATCGACCCCTTTGATGATCGTGGACAGTTCTGCGACAAAGGCCATAGCTATTTGAGTGCCATTTTTGTTGCAAATGAGCATGAGAAAAAAATCGCTGAGGCGTCAAAGAGAGCCGTAGAAGCGCAGTTTCCAGATAAAAAAGTCGCTACAGAAATCTTAAATGCATCAACCTTCTATCCCATAAAAGGAGATGAGAGCTATCACCAGGATTACTATAAAAACAATCCCACACGCTACAAATTCTATCGCTGGAATTGTGGCCGTGTTCAGCGCTTAAAAGAAATTTGGGGAGATAAAGCCGCTCATCTATTTAATTCAGTTCAACCACTTTCCCAATAATGCTACTCCCCGAACTAAATCCACATGTAGAGTGTGGCCCTGCCGCACCATTCCCAACTAAAAACCAAACCACCTGACGAGACGGTGTAGAGACGCTACTGATAGTGAACCAAAGTATCTGCTTTTTTCGGGAATTCTCACCCTGATGGTGCGGCAGG
>NZ_JBSYOQ010000057.1:0-65765 GCF_058244645.1 Candidatus Thiodiazotropha sp. AKAK3 | reverse complement strand
ACTCAAGCCGCGATTGCGGCGTTGCACCCCTTGGTAAGGGAACAACCATTACCTGCGGGCTGCGCCTTGCACTCACGGCTTGAGCGGCTTTCTAAATACAGGGTTTATATGACGCACCACACTAGCTAATCACTTCCGCCCATGAATCGTTTACCATTTAAGGTAATGTGATTCTTCCTCTCATTAGTGAAGCAAAATGCAGCTTGAATTTCATACCCATCATCATAGATAAGCCGAATGGTATAGTTCTCAACAGAATATCGTCCACGAGCTTTTGGCGATATCGACAACATACTGACATCAACAGCTGATGTAGAGTGGCCGAATGCGGTTGAAGAATTTGTAAACCTACCATTTTTCCAAAAGCACCAAGTCTGCGCCAGACCAACTGTAGTGTCACTATCGTAAGCATCGCCGCTCGTTGTAACTCTTCCAAAGCACCCTGATAGAGCTTCGCCCTTTGATGCTGGTCTTGCGATCCAGTTGCCTCTTGTGTCATTGAAGTTACTATCATCGCTCTCCTTCAGTAAGAGTTGATTATCACTTTCGCGCATCTGCCACTGGCCCCAGGAAGCGGGGTTTTGTTGTTTCGAAATTTGCGGGTTATGCGCAAAGAGCGTTTCAAGGTCACTAGTGTAGGTTCCATCATTGAAGAGCGCTATGAAATCATCGGTTAGACCAAACATGCCACTGGGCTGTATTCCCATTACAATCACACCTCGAAGTTCCTTCAGATCGGAAGGGGGTATTGGAGCTGAAATTGGTTCTGTTGGAATTTCTACGTCAGTGTCGGTATTCTCTTGATCATTAATTGCATTAGAATCACTTAAGCAATTTTTATAATTTATATTGGAAGTGGCATTTGCGTCGAAATATAGACCGAGAGTGCTAAAGAATATGTTTTCAGATACACAGAACCTGTTTTGTTGGGTCTGTGTGAGATATCCGATATGGTTGTTATCTTTGATATCGATCCGTATCTTTAATCCATTAGTTTCATCTTGAAGTGTCTCTTTACCGATAACCCGATAAGAACCTATAAAATAATTTGGGACGGTCTGTTCTGCTTTTATCGAGCACCTTTTATTCTGAAACTCCTGGTAACCATATAGAATCTGACCATTAGATGTGAACTGATATAAACCTTTTATATAGTGATTTTTTCCACTCTTAAGGCATTCTGAAGTTAGCCAAAGCTTGCTGGTAAGGGTGCTGGTGGCAGAGTTAGTATCAGACTGGGTGTTTGCTTCATTTGCAGTGGGCTCTTCATCATCTCCCCCTCCTCCACTACAGCCCGCAACTATGTTCAGTAGGAAAGCAATAAACAGTAACTTTATCCAGTCCAGCTTCATTAGTGATCTTCCATGATTAAGAAATCAATGATCTTAGGTTCTATATCGTATAGTTAATCGGCAATTTTACACATAAAAACCCTGACCCATCTCTATTATTTGGTTAACAGGCCCTAAGCAGAAGTTTAGATATTCTTATTAAAATCAACCCAAAGGGTCACTGTCTCCGGTGGCAGACAGACCTGTTCATTACAGGCTTGAAGTTGTAATTCTGCAGGGAGTGTAGTGGTTTCCAATTCTCTTTTGTCGGTACGCTTTAGCAGGGTCTGTAAGGTAATCTTTCCCCCGTAAACGGATAGGGGCTGTTGCTGAAAAGCGAGTTTTTCTTCAACACCTTTAGGATAGGTTACCGGCCCTATCTGCCACCCATTTCCACTCTCAGGAAGGGAGAGTAGAGTAGGGATCAGATCTTTGCTCTTAGGTTGATTGGTGTTGATATGCCAACCCTCAGGGATGACGATATGAACGCTTAGTATGTTTTGTTCAGAGGCCTGAGAGATATCTGCCTCTATGCGGATACCACCCTGGCCCGCATAGGCTCGTGCCCCCAACTCTCCATGCAGGTGGTTGCTGACCGCACTGAGCAGATAGCCATAGCTGATGGGGGCTGCTTCTATGGCAGGGGCAAAACGGGATATCAGAGCATCGGTATGTTGACGATAGTCCAGCTCCCCTGTGCGTTGCCAGAGCCGTTGCAGGCTGTGTATCGCAACCGAGCTGCCTGAGGGGATTGCATTATCAGAGCCTTCATCCTTTGGGCGTCCCATGCCGGTGATGCTGCTTTCCACCTCATTCATGAAGAACCCGCCCTGTTTCTGATCGAGAAAGCGGGTGGTCAAAGCCTCTGCTAGCTCTTTTGCGCGGCTTAGCCATTGCGGTTCCCCGGTCAGGTCATAGAGATGGAGAAAACTCTCAGACAGGTAGGCGTAATCTTCCTGGGTGGCTGGTATGGATGACTGACCATTCAAGTGAACCCGCCACAGATGCCCCTCTTTATATCGATTCTGCTGCCAAAGAAAATTAGCCGCCATTTCCGCTGCTTCACGGTAGCGAACGCTATCCAGCAGATCGGCAGCCTGTGCCAACGCAGTAATCATCATGCCATTCCAGGCAGTCACTATCTTGTCGTCCCGCAGGGGGGCAGTGCGTTTGTTCCGGGTTAATAGCAGTTTCCGGTTGATGGCCGCCAGCTGTTGCAGGAGATCTGCTTCTGAGCGTTTTTGCTGCTGGGCAAACGCGTTGAGCTGTTCAGGCAGATGGAGGATGTTACGACCTTCAAAGTTGCCTGACCGGGTAACGCCGTAGAGGGCCATTGCAAGAGTGCTCTCTTCTTCAGTAAGCACTGATTTCAACTCATCCGGGGTCCAGGTAAAGAAGAGACCCTCTTCCCCTTCACTGTCGGCATCGGTGGCGGAATAGAATCCCCCTTCCTCTGAAGTCATCTCTCGCAGGACATAGTTTAGGGTTTGTGTGGCTATGCGGCGGAAATCTTCTCTGCCGGTGAGACGCCATGCAGCCAGGTAGATGCGGCTGAGATGCGCCTGGTTGTAGAGCATTTTTTCAAAGTGAGGAATCAGCCATTCGTAGTCGGTGGAGTAGCGGTGGAAACCTCCGGCAACCTGGTCATAGATACCGCCTCTGGCCATATGATCGAGGGTGACTGTGAGCATCTGTAACGCCGTGTCGTCCGCATTGCGTTCGGCCTGGTCGAGCAGCAGATAGAGCCAGGGTTCTCTGGGAAACTTGGGGGCCTGGCCAAATCCACCCTGGATCTCATCGAATGACTTCTGCATGCTCCCCAGTGCCTCTGCTATTACCCCTTTATCGAGGGCTTTCGCCTCTCCCCTGAGGCGATTGCTCTCTGCTACTGCGTCGGCGACCTTTTCTGCCTGGGCGATCAACTCTTGCCGACGCTCCCCCCAGAGTTGATTCACCTGCTGCAGCAGTGAAGTAAATTGATCCGGAGTGTAATAGGTGCCACCAAAGAAAGGTTTACCCTCTGGAGTAAGAAATGTAGACATAGGCCAACCCCCGTGGCCGGTGAGCAACATCACCGCGGTCATGTAGACCTCATCCACATCGGGATGACTCTCCCGGTCCACTTTGATTGCTATGAAGTCACGGTTCAGCAGGGAAGCGATTTGTAGATTTTCAAAACTCTCCCGCTCCATCACATGACACCAGTGGCAGGTGGAGTAACCGATCGATAGAAATATCGGTTTGTTCTCCTGCTTGGCTTTCTGGAAAGCTGCTTCAGACCAGGGGTGCCAGTCAACCGGGTTATGTGCATGCTGTAGCAGATAGGGAGAGTCCTCGAGGATCAAGCGGTTGATATAGCTGGGGGTACCATCCTTTTTGAAGTGTTCGGTACGGGGGCGATAGGCTACCCCCTTATCGAGAAATGCCTGATAGAGAGTTTGCTGCATATCCTCTGACCTCTGTAGATGTAGGCGTTCATCAGCATGGGCAGGCGCTAGCAGAATCAGCAGGCCTGAAACTGACAGCAATAGCTTACCTGTGTTCAAGATTTACACTCGAGGCTGGGTGAGAGCAAACTCATCACCGCTCAGAGGTTTAATCTGACCTGTTGTTGCATTGGCAGACTCGGATCGACAGCCCACTCCTGAGTGGAGCCATCATAGAGTCTGGCCTGGGTGTTGCCGAGCAGTTCATGGGAGACGAACCAGGCTAACGCAGCTCGATTGCCGGTGTGGCAGTAGTTGATTTGTGGCCCTTCCTGAGGAACCTGGCTGGCAGCGTATATCTGCTTTAAATTGTCCAAACTGTGCAATTTTCCACTGCCATTGACGGTGAGCCAGTCGTAGTTGAGGTTGACCGCACCTGGCAGGCTGCCGGCACGCTCCTTACCTCCACCGCCGTAGACACCCATATATTCAGCCCTGGTGCGGTTGTCTACTGCGAGGGTGCCTGCATCAAGTGCCATCTTCACTGCCTTGGCATTGGGATTCATTTCCGCTCTATAGTCAGCCTTGAAGGTTGTGGGCTTGAGTTGGTGATTACCCTTTTGCAGTGGGTATTTACGGGTCTCAGCGTATCCCACCAGGCCAGCGTCGAGGATTGATACCTTATCGTGCCCCAGGACTTTGAAGGTCCAGTAGACCCGGGCCGCGATGGCCATATCACCAGCACTGGCTCCGAGGGGGATCAAAACAACCTGGCTGTTGTTGTCGATCCCAAGAGAGCCGATTAACTTCTCCATGATTGAGACCGGGGGCATTATTTTTGGCGCTCCCTTTTTCTCGACCCGCCACTGAGCGTATTCGGTGTTAACTGATCCGGGTATGTGGAAACGTAAATAGTTCTGATTACTCTGCAGGTCTAGCAGGACAACATTTGGTTTATCCTTGTTCTGTTGTAGCCATTCAACCGATACCAGGGGCTGTGCCAATATGGGAAGGGATGCAAAGAGGAGAAATATGAGTGTGAATGGTCTGATCATAAGGCACCTAATTCAATGTTGTTCGAATGTTTTTGTTCTTTCCTGCGCTGGCATTGGTGATCTCTGAGTTGAGTCGCCGGACTTCATATTTAACAACCAGACCACAGCTATCTATGGGTTTCGGAATTGTTATGGTCTGGTTATTATCAGATTGATAACAATCCTTAAAGTTGCGTGTAATGGCAACTATTTCCAGTGAATAGTTCCTGCCTGGAGATCATTTGGAGAGTCTAACTGTTAAAACCTGGCAGCAGTTTGCTATTTTGGAGCTAAATCCACTTGGAAAAAACGCTTAACCGGTCTGGTATTCACCGCACCCTGTGTCAGAATAGTGCGATCATGAATAATTCGACAATAAAATATCTCCTGGCAGGTCTGTTGATTCTATTGGCACTACAGACAAGAGCCGATGATTACGATGATGCGTTGGCTGTATTGACAAATAAGGATTACTCCTCAGCCTACAGGGCTTTCAAGCGCCTGGCTAAACGGGATCATGCCGAGGCTCAGTTTCAGCTGGGTATGCTCTACCTTTTTGGAAAAGGAGTTGATCAGGATGCCCAGAAAGGGATCTCCTGGCTGAAACAGGCTGCAGAGGGTTACTCTTACATGGCCGCGAATGAGCTGGGTCAGATCTATCTCGCAGGACAGTGGGTTAAGCCGGATGAAACCGAAGCAATAAAATGGATAGAGCTTTCGAGTGCGATAGCTGCAGAAAACGAGGGGGAGGCGGACGATGGATGTGAATAGTTCGTCCCTGAAATAATGAAATTCAGCGATTTTGGATTTAAGGAAAACCCTTTTGCCATAACCCCGGATCCCCGCTATCTCTATCTGAGTCGGGGGCATGAGGAGAGTCTGGCCCATTTGATCTATGGAGCCGGCCCGAATGGGGGGTTCGTGTTGTTGACCGGAGAGGTCGGCACCGGTAAGACCTTGTTGCTCAGGAGCCTTTTGGCGCAGCAGCTTGGTGATGTGGAAGTGGCTCTGATTCTAAATCCTCGCCTCTCGCGGCGTGAGTTTTTGGCAACCATCTGTGATGAGCTTGGTGTAGCGTACAAAGGCCCCCCTTACTCTTTAAAACATCTCAGCGACATCCTCTCCAAACGACTATTGGAAATTCACAGTGAGGGTAAACACACTGTGTTGGTAGTGGATGAAGCACAAAACCTCAGTCCGAGAGTGCTGGAACAGGTTCGGTTGTTGACGAATCTGGAAACATCCCACCATAAACTGCTGCGTATTATTCTGGTTGGTCAGCCAGAGCTGCTGCAGATGCTGGCACGCAAAGAGCTGCGGCAGGTGGACCAACGTATCACGGCCCGTTACCATCTTGCGCCTTTAACTGCCCAGGAGAGTCGCTCCTACATTACTCACCGCCTGGCTGTGGCGGGAATAAGAGAAGATCTTTTTACGCCGATGGCAGTACGTCTTCTGCACAGATATTCCCGCGGAATTCCACGTCTGATCAATACTATTTGCGAGCGTGCCCTGCTGGCCATCTACACCAGCGGTAGGCAACGGGTAGATAGCCGTATGATATGGCGAGCAGCGCATGAAGTGCGAGGAAAGAAACCAAAGCGGTTTCGCCGATTGGGAGTTGGGCTGGGGGTTGCTCTTGCTCTGCTGTTGGCAGTGGCAGCAGGCGGTTGGTATTGGTTTGAAATGAATCAACCGGTTGCCGGTGAGAATGGGCTCAGTTCGGAGTTGCAGCAGACCGATTCAGGTAACAAGAGAGCTGAGACGTCAGATCAACAACCCTCTTTACTGGCTGAGTCTGAGCCAATGGTGTCTGAAGCAGCAGTGCCTGCTCCTGAGGCTAAAGTTGAACCAGAACAGGTTACCCCTGTGACCCCGAAGCCAGTCGAGACGAATGACACAGCTTCTTCCACAACTGAATCAGCTCCCCCTGTTGCTGAGGAGGCCCCCCCCCAAGAGATCGATTTGCAGAGACTTTTTGCTCGACCTCAGGATAGCTTCAACAGCTATCAGCTGCTTTTTCAGGCATGGGATCCATCGATAAGTCTGAAAATATCAGTACCTCCTTGTCTGCAGGCCCCCGAATATGGATTACGATGTTTAAATGCCCAGGCAGAGTGGTCGAGACTGTTGCGTCTGAATCGTCCGCTCTTGATCCGCCTGAAGCAGGAGCGTCAGGAACGCCTTCTTGCATTAACCCACGTCGATGGTGATTGGTTGTTGGTGGATAGTGGAGATGAACAGGGGGTGGTCCGTCTGGAGCAGCTCAAGCCTTATTGGCAGGGGGGCTTCATAATGCTTTGGAAACCACAAGCGGGATTGGCCTTGATTGGTGAAGGCTCGACCGGGGAAGCGGTTACCTGGTTGCGTCAACAGTTACATCTTGTTGATGGCAGACCAGTGCTCCGAGTGGCGAGCCTGGATCGATTTAATAATGCCTTGAAGGTCAGGCTACAGGAGTTTCAAAGCAATAGTGGCTTACAAGCTGATGGTGTTGCAGGACAACAGACCCAGATCTATCTGAATAATGTTGCTTTGCCTGATGGAACACCAACTCTCTATTCCACCACGGAAAAGGGGGATAGTTGATATGTCGCTGATTCTGGAGGCACTGAAAAAAGCCGAACGTCAGCATAAGCTGGGTGAGATTCCGGGCATATCTTCTCAGGCGTCTGAACAGGATGGACAAGGTAAACACCGGCTTGGCTGGGGACTTCTATCGCTTTTTGCTTTGGCTATGCTTGGCATTGGAATCTATCTTGGTGGTATGCAGAGTACGCCACAGCCCCAGACAGAAGCCAAGTCAGAGCCGGAAATAACTCGTCCGTCGGGTGAGTTGACTGCCAGACCAGTACGCCCACAAAACAATAATCCTCAACCTATGGCAGAAGTTAGGCAATCTCCACAGGTTGTCCAGCCCTTGCCGGTAGAGGAAAAGCCGAAGCCAATTGAGCAGGTTAAAGCCGAGGCCGCTCCTATTGAATTACCTCCTGTCCGGCCAGCCCCGGTTAAAGCACCACCTGAACCTCCGCCACCCCGTGCAATGCCCCTGCATGAAATGCCGAGCGGTTTTGTATCGAATTTACCTGAGATGAACATCGATATTCACAGCTATGATCCCAGGCCAATGAAACGATATGTACTGATCAACATGGAAAAATATCGTGAAGGTGACTATCTGGCAGAAGGGCCAAATCTGATCGAAATCTTACCCGAGGGGGTGGTTATGGAGCATATGGGTGAGCGTTTTATCCTGCCCTTAGGTAACCTCTGATCAATCAGCCATAGGATGTCAGTCTGACAGACGGCACCATCTACCGGATTAACTGGTGCTTGATTTATAGAATGTATTGGCTGAGTGCGATATATTGATCTTATTAGGCAAATGATTGATTTACAGTAAAAAATAGTAACAGGATAACTTAAGGAACGTAGTATGATGGAGCGGAAGAGCCTTGTGGTGAATATCTGTCTATGCGTGTTCCTCGCCTACCCGGTCTTGTCCCAGGCAAGAATCTACAAGTGGTATGACGAGCAGGGAAAGGTTCATTACTCTCAATCACCGCCTCCCAAGGGGAGTCAATCTGCCGCTATCAATACCGATACATTCTCCTCATTGGAGATGCGAAAAGTCCCCAAAAACGCAATTAAACCTGTCAAGAAACGCAAACGAGTGCAAAAGCCGAAGCTGAAGAAGATAGTCAAGAAACGTACAACCAGAGGCAGTACTTGTCCGCTAAAACGTTAAGGGCTCAGGAAGCTTCGCGCATGGGATAGATGGTATCCAGGATGGTATCAAACCCGCTTTTTACCTCCTCAGCGATAGAAATAGACAAATCAATACTCAAATCTGTTATTTCCAGTGCGGCGGGGTTGGGTATAAGTATCCCCTCATTAAACTTTCCATTACCGATGAACGCTTCGGCCAGCATAGAGGCGATGTGTACCATAGCTGCTTCAGTGGGGTGGTGTTTGGCACGAACCGGCTCAGGATGAAATTCTGTCGTTTCGATTAAACAGATGGGAAAACTCCATTGACGCATAAGGGTGGCCCCTACCCGGGCGTAGTCAAGGCCAATTGATTCTCGCTCTGCTTCCACCAAAGGTAAGGATTGTTGCTGGGATATCTGAAGTGCTGCCTGGGTCTCTTTGGGTATGCTTTGGTAGAGAATCAAGTGTCCTAAATCATACAGTAGTCCACAGACAAACAGACGTTCACTATCTATCATTCCCAGGTGACGGGCGAAACCTTGTGCAGCTAAACCGCAATAGACACTCCGCTTCCAAAATTGATGCATATCGAGGGCTGGGGTGGGCTTTTTACTCAACGATTCCGAGATGCAGGTGGCGAGGGTCAGGTCGTGTATTTGCTGTGTTCCCAGCAGAGAGACTGCACGAAACACAGTCTCTATCTTGCTGGGCATGCCGAAATAGGGACTGTTAATCAGTTTCAGGATGCGTGCCGTCAGGGCCGGATCACTGCGTATGGTATCGGCTACATCTTCCAGGCGATATTCGGCAGATTCGACGATATTTTTTAAACGAATATAGACATCAGGCAGAGATATTAGTCTGCAATCCTCGGTGATCTTTTCCCACAGTGTTGGCATAGCTGCACCTCATGAACAGATTGCGCTCAACCTCAGGTCCTGTGGGTAGAACATGAAGCATCTGTTCATAATTCTTCTTTAATGAATTCGCCGCATTAATAATCCCGCGACGATACATAAAGTATATCAACTTCTACCCTGTAATGGATCATGATTAGCCAGGTTAACTATATTTAACGTTTAGTTCGAGACTGTTCTGGCTATCGCCCAGACTGTTATTTTATCGGCTCCCGCCCGGTTTAGAGCCATGCTCATCTCTTTGATGGTGGATCCTGTGGTTACCACATCATCCAGTATAGCCACTTTGACTCCCTTTAAGCTGCCATAGACCCGAAAAGCGTTACGCAGGTTTCTTCGCCGTTCAAGTTCGCTCAGATCCGATTGAGCAGAGGTTTCCCTGGTGCGTTTTACCAGTCGACTATCCAGGGGAATGCCATAGTGCTTCGCCACTACCCGCCCGAGTTCCTGGGCCTGATTAAAACCGCGTTCACGCAAGCGACGTGGATGAAGGGGAACCGGCAACAGTAATTCCGGCAGATGGGCAGGCTCAGCCAGTCGATGGATTAATAGTCTCGCCAACGGGGCTGTGAGATGAAGATGTTGTCTAAATTTGAGGTTACTGATCAGGCGGCTCAAAGGGGGTTCATAGAGTACCGCTGTGCTGCATGAGTCGAATGGAAGCTGTTGCTGAATGCAGGCGCCGCAGCGGGTTCCTTTAGCCACACCTGTAGGCAGAGGGAGGGCACAGCAGGGACAGGCATGGTTGTTATAAGGTAGGGATTCATAACAAGTCTGGCAGAAGCGGGTTTCAAAATCAGCGCGAGAGCCGCAGAGAAGGCAGCTCTGGGGGTAGAGATGGAGCTGTATAGATTTTATCCAGTTGTAAACCATGTAAACCTTCCTTGGTTGACTGTTGCTGCTCAATGCTTACCATAGGCAGCCCATGCATAGCAGATTGATATTTTAGCGAGTGATTACCATGACCGAAAGCCAGATACGCCACGATTGGAGTCTGGATGAGATCGAAAAGCTGCTTGATCTGCCATTCAATGACCTGCTATTTCGTGCCCAGTCTATTCACCGCGAGAAATTTGACCCCAATCAGATTCAGATGAGCAGTCTGTTGAGTATCAAGACCGGTGCCTGTGCAGAAGATTGTGGCTACTGCTCTCAGAGTGCAAAAAACGATTCTGGGCTGGAAGCGGAAAAGCTGATGCCATTGGAAGATGTCATCAAGGCAGCAGAGGCTGCCAAAGAGAAGGGTGCCAATCGATTCTGTATGGGGGCAGCCTGGCGCAATCCTACTGATAAAAACCTGGCACGTGTCGTCGAGATGGTCGAAGCGGTCAATGGCCTGGGCATGGAGACCTGTCTGACTCTGGGAATGTTGACTGAGACACAGGCAGAGCGTCTGCGATCCGCAGGTCTCGACTACTACAATCACAACCTGGATACCTCGCCGGAGTTTTATGGGAACGTCATAACCACCCGGACCTTTGACGACCGATTAAAGACCCTCTCACATGTGCGGGATGCAGGCATCAACGTCTGCTCCGGCGGCATTCTTGGTATGGGTGAATCGAGACGGGATCGTGCCAGCATGTTGCGCGAGCTGGTGAACCTTCCCAAGCATCCAGAATCGGTACCGATCAACATGCTGGTCAAGATCGAAGGGACCCCGCTCTCCAAGGTTGAAGATTTGGATCCCCTTGAATTTGTGCGAACCATTGCCGTTGCACGGATTCTGATGCCGAACTCATATGTCAGACTCTCTGCAGGTCGGGGAGAGATGAGTGACGAGATGCAGGCGCTCTGCTTTCTCGCTGGTGCGAATTCGATCTTCTACGGCGAGCGTCTGCTGACAACGGACAATCCAGAAGCGGATCATGATAGGGCATTGTTGCAACGTCTCGGTATGAAGACAGAGACTTTGGTGGAGACTGAGGTCAAAGCTGCCAAAGTGCCCTGCAAGAAAGCTCAGGCAGTTTGAGACTGAATCTCGTCCTTTGGCGAGGCCTGAGTAGAGTGATATGAACAGATTGTCAGAAGAGCTTTCGCGTCGGCGCGATGCCCGACTCTATCGAGAGCGTAAAGTTGTCTCATCGCCTCAGCAGACAGAGATGGTCGTCGACGGTCGACCCATGTTGGTGTTTTGCAGTAACGACTATCTTGGTCTGGCAAACCATCCTGAGTTGATCAGTGCACTACAGCAGGCAGCGAGTGAATATGGTGTTGGTAGTGGTGCTGCCCATTTGATCAACGGTCATACAGCTATCCATCATGCTCTGGAAGAGGAGCTGGCAGAATTTACCGGTCGTCCAAGAGCCTTGCTGTTCTCAACAGGTTATATGGCAAATTTGGGTGTGATCACCGCGCTGTTGGGACGAGGTGATTGTCTTCTGGAGGATCGTCTGAATCACGCCTCTCTGGTGGACGCAGGCCAGCTCAGTCAGGCGAAGGTAAAGCGCTTTCAGCATGCTGATTCCGAGAGTCTTGAACGCCAGATCAAGCTCTGTGAAGCAGAGCATCGACTGATTGCTACAGATGGTGTGTTCAGCATGGATGGGGATCTGGCGCCACTGCCTGAGCTGGCGAGAATTGCCCGGCATCATAATAGCTGGTTGATGGTTGATGATGCCCACGGATTAGGTGTGTTGGGGGAGCAGGGTAGAGGTACCTTGAGTCACTTTGGCCTGAGTATCGACGAAGCACCTATCCTGATGGGGACTCTGGGTAAAGGTTTTGGCACTTTCGGAGCCTTCGTTGCTGGTAGTGATGATTTGATTGAAACACTGATACAACAATCACGCAGCTATATCTATACCACTGCGATGCCGTCGGCCATTGCAGAGGCGACCCGTGTCAGTCTGCGTATCGCCCAACAAGAGAACTGGAGACGCGAGAGACTGGTAAAACTGGTGGCGCGTTTCAGACTGGCAGCCGAGCAGATTGGTTTGCCGCTGATGGCATCGGATACACCGATTCAACCGATCCTGGCTGGTAGTGCAGATCAGGCTTTAAGTTGGAGCATGGCGCTGCAGGAAAAGGGCATTTTAGTCAGTGCAATTCGTCCACCTACTGTACCTGAGGGGCGTGCAAGACTGCGCCTTACTTTCAGTGCCAACCATACTGAGCGTCAGCTCGATAGATTGCTGGATGCCTTGGACAACTTATCGATGAAGCAGAGATGAAGCTGGGGGTAGAAACATTCGGTAGCGGTGATACGCTGGTGATGCTGCATGGGTGGGGTATGAACTCCGTTGTATGGCATGATTTTGCCCGGCATCTGGGCCGTAGTTACCGTGTGACATTGATCGACCTGCCTGGACATGGATTAAGCCCCTATGACGGTCAGCAGAGTATAGATGCCTGGGCGAATGCCTGCCTGGAGGTTGCACCGGACAGGGCTGCCTGGATTGGCTGGTCTCTCGGCTCTATGGTGACTTTGCAGGCGGTTCTTAATGCCCCAGAGAGGGTCAGGGGGGCTGTGCTTATTGCTGGCATGCCGAAATTCGTTAAGAGTGAAGAGTGGCCCCATGCAATGGCACTGAGAACCCTGAATCAATTCATTGAGTTGATGGGGGATGATATGACTCGGGCACTGGAACGTTTTCTGGCCTTGCAAATGTTGGGCAGTGATCTTGCTGTGGAGGTGCTGCGAGGACTCAAGTTGAAATTACAGGAGCGTCCAGATCCCAATCCGCAAGCACTACACGCTGGGCTTGAGTTGCTAAAACAGTGCGATCTTCGACAGCGACTCGTGGAAATTACCTGTCCGATGAGCTGGATCTATGGTGGGAGGGACAGTCTCGCGCCCGCCAAAGCCTCTGAGATCCTGCAGCAATGGCTGCCAAATGCGGCGATACATATTATCGAAAAGGCTGCCCATACACCTTTTCTGTCCCACCCCGGAGAGACAGAAAAACTGGTACTTGATAGCCTGGAGGCTATGGCGTGACCACTGCTGCATCCTCAAGGATAGACAAACGTCAGGCCCGTGCCGCATTCTCCCGTGCCGCTTCACATTATGATGAGGTCGCTGAATTGCAGCGGGAGATTGCCAGCAGAATGATAGAGCGTCTCAGCTATATTCGTCATCAACCTGAGCTGGTTGTTGATGTGGGGGCGGGGACTGGTGATGCAACTCAAGCGCTCGGCAAACACTACAATAAAGCTCAGATCATTGCTCTAGATTTTGCTTTTCCAATGCTGCAGCAGGCGCGCAAACGAGGACGTTGGTTTCGCCGTCCCCGATGTATTTGTGGTGATGCTGAACAGCTACCCCTGGCCAACCAGTCGGTCGATATGATCTTCTCGAATGTCGCCCTGCAATGGTGTAACGATCTACAGGGAACCATGGCGGAGTTTCTGCGCGTGCTACGACCGAACGGGATGTTGCTTTTTTCAACTTTTGGCCCCGGTACGCTGAAAGAGCTGCGGGCGAGTTGGTCTGCCGTAGATGGAAATAGTCATGTTTCACCATTCACAGATATGCATGATGTTGGGGATGCCATGGTTCAGGTAGGCTTTGCGGAACCAGTAGTGGATGTAGATCGAATCTGTCTGAGTTATGATGACGTGCCCTCACTGATGCGCGATCTGAAAACGCTCGGCGCACATAATGTGACTGCTCAACGACCGAAGGGGTTGACTGGTAAGGGTCGTATGCGCGCTATGATCGAGGCTTATGAGAAGCTGCGGGTGGAGAGTAAACTACCTGCCAGCTACGAAGTGGTCTACGGTCATGCCTGGGCTCCGTCACAACCCAGGGTCGATGGGGTGACCGCCATTCCTCTGGATCAAATACAATTAGGGCCTGTTAACAGGTCCTAGGACGCAGTTAAATATGGTCGGTCTATTTATTACCGGTACAGATACCGGGTGCGGAAAAACAGAGGTGACTCTTGGGTTGATGCAAAAGCTTCAGCGACAGGGGAACATTGTATTGGGTATGAAACCAATCGCCTCAGGAGCAGATAAAACCCAGGATGGGTTGCGTAATGAAGATGCCTTGCGAATTCAGGCACAATCAAGTCTCGAGCTACCCTATGAGAGCGTCAATCCCTTTGCATACCAGCCTCCCATAGCCCCCCATCTGGCTGCATCACAAGCGGCAAATCCTATCGATCTCGAAGTGATCCTAGAGGGGTATCGAGCTCTGCAGAATCGGGCTGATCGTGTAGTGGTTGAGGGCGTTGGGGGGTGGCATGTACCCTTAGGGGAGCAGGATACCCTTGCTGACCTTGCCCGGGGGTTGGCGCTACCGGTAGTAATGGTCGTCGGGATGCGTCTGGGGTGTCTTAATCATGCACTGATGACAGCAGAGTGTATGCTCAATGCGGGGGTGACTTTTGCTGGCTGGGTGGCGAATCAAGTTGATCCAGAGATGTCCGCATTGGATGAGAATCTGGCGACGCTGAGAGCCTGGTTACCTGCGCCATGTCTTGGTGAAATTCCCTATCTTTCCAATCCGCAAGCAGAGGCGATAGCCAAGTACCTCAGTGATGATCTGTATGCCATGCCCGGCACCACCACAAACGCACACTTCACTCTGTCCAACTTTTAGGATAATCTTTTGAGGCAGATCACCTGCCGTTGACCTTCTTTAACAGAGTAGCCACTTCATCTGCTGTGACTGGTGGGCTGAAGAGGGTTCCCTGAATCTCATCACATTCGTGTTGTTCCAGAAAATTGCGCTGAGCCTCAGTTTCAACGCCTTCCGCCACTATTTTCAGATCAAGGCTCTTTGCCATTGAAATGATAGCGGCGACTATGGTTTGCGTTTGTTTGTTGGGGAGTGTGTTATTTAGAAAAGTCCGATCGATCTTAATGGTCCTGATCGGAAGATTCTGAAGATAGTTCAATGAAGAGAATCCTTTACCAAAATCATCGAGCGCAAAATTTATACCGGCATCGTGCAGATCGGACATTACGCTCTGGCTGTGTTCAAAGTTCTTTATCAGGGTGCTTTCTGTAATTTCAAGTTCGATTTTTGATGGGGGGATTTTTCGTTTCTCGCAGACCCGCAGAAATTTTTCTGCCAGGGCATCGTCGCGCAGCTGCACGGCGGATAAATTGACGCTGAGAGAGAGATCCTCAAACCCCATTTTGTGCCAGCGACGCATATCGGTACAGGCTTTCTTGAATGCCCAGAGTCCTAATTTGTTGATCCTTCCGGTCTGTTCCGCAATAGGAATAAACTCATCCGGAGGAATGTAACCAACTTTTGGATGGGGCCAGCGGGCGAGAGCCTCAATGCCGACGATGCGTCCAGTAAGTATGTTGATTTTTGGCTGATAGACCAACTCGAACTGCTGATGAAAGATCGCTTTGTTCAGCTGGGTTTCAAGCCAGATGCTATGAAAGGCTTTGCGGTTTATCTCCCTTGAGAAGAAGCGAACAGGGTTGCTACCAGCATCACTTTTGGCTGCACGTCTGGCGGTAGCCGCCTTATGCAGCAATTCATCCGGTGTCTCGTCATCATGAGGATAGAGTGCAACCCCCATACTGAATGAGATGAATAGTTCCTGATCATCTACATGCATTGGTTTTTTGAGCTGGCTCAAGATGCGATGGGCTACCCAGGTAACCGATTTCACATCCTCAACATCACTGAGAACCAGGGCAAACTCATCTTTGTTGATACGAGAAATATTGGGTAAGTCGTACTCACTCTGCTCATCGACCACGGCAATGGTGTCAGTCTTTCTGAGGGAGATAATGAGACGCTCGGCTGTCAGTTTAAGAATCTGATCGCCGGTTGAGACGCCCAGTGCTTCATTGATTCGTGAAAAACTGTCGATATCAATGGATATGATGGCGGTCAACTTGTGGTTACGTTCACTCCGGGCCAGTTCCTGACCTATCCTGTCGTTGAATATGTATCGGTTAGGCAGTCCGGTGAGTTCATCCCTGCCTTCCCTTCGTTTCATCTCCTGCCGGTTAAATTCGAGTTCAGATTCGAGATGGCCTATTACATCCTCAAGTCGAAGTATTTCGGTTCTCAGATGGCGCTCAGATTCATCCATCTCCCGCCATTCGGAGTCGGAAACTATATTGGCTGGGTTATCCTTGCTCTTATGTGCTGAGTGTCTGAGTTCGGGATTCCACTGGATAATACAGTTGCGGCCCTGCTGTTTGGCCTCATAGAGTGCACAATCAGCATTGTTGATCAACAACATGGAGTCCTCTACTTCCTCTTCCAGTCCAGCCAACCCAATACTGGTAGTGACGGTTTGGGGGTTGGTAAACAAGGTGTGGCACTTTTGCTGAATGTCCATTCTCAAACGTTCGGCTATAGCGAGGGCTTCATCCATCAATGCATCTGGGAGGACAAGCGCAAATTCATCTCCACCGTATCGGCCGACAACATCCTCGGGTCGCGAATTTGTACTTAGAATTTCTGAGACGTATTTGATTACTTTATCGCCGTTGGCATGTCCGTAGTGGTCGTTTATGAATTTAAAACGATCAATATCCACCATTATAAAAACGAGGGATCTGTTTTGGGTTTTGGCAATAGAGAAAAGGTGATCGAATTTTTTAAAGAACGCTCTTCTGTTGAGGCAACCTGTGAGAGAGTCTCTGGTCGCCAGAAATTCCAGCTCAACTGTTTTATTTCGCAACGCCTTCTCAGAGACGCGTAGTTTCAAAAGAGCCGACTTGAGTTGCCGATAGGACTTCTCCAACTCAGTCATGTCATCGAAGGTGGTGAGTGCTCCCTTGATCTGTCCATTGTGGTCAAAGATCGGCGCGCTGTTTACTGAAAAAGCTCTTTCGCTTCCGTCATTCAGCGCAAGGCGTATCGGGACCCCTGTGACCCGTTCACAATTATTCAGACTGATATGCCAGGGGAGGTTCCTTGGGTTATCTGTTCCCTCCCTGTGTTTCCATGGCAATAGGTCAGCGTCGATATCAGCCAGGGCTTTTAAATTTCGATCAACTTTTTGGCAGAAAGAGTCGTTGGCAAGAATGATTCTGTGTCGTTCATCAAGAATCAGTAGCCCTTCAGAGAGGGCATTGAAAGCAGCTCGCACCCGTTCAGGGATGATTGATCTTGCTGTGAGTCCCTGCCTTTGGCTTTCGGTGTAAGCGAGCAACAGGATCAGTGAAGCCAGAAGAACCCACAGGCTTAAAATAGATATCTCTATAAACGACCAAGCCTCTTCAGTTGTGCCATCTAAAAACTCTATTGATAGTGTTCCGGCGACTTTGCTACCGAAACCAATCGGCACATGCAGCGCGTGAGATGAATCCGGGATTGAAAAGTCAGGCTGACGATTATGTTTGGGTGCCTTAAACTCAAGCTTCTCTCCAGTTAGGGTTTCTACCGTTGCGGAAATTGCTTGAGGATTATCTGCCAGAGCGTTGCTAAGGATCCTGGTCAGTGTTGAATGGTTATTTGATGATACGGATGGGTATAGTTTGACTGCAAGTGATTCAGAGTAGTGTTGCCACGCTCTCTCCTCTGCAAATTCAGCATCTTCGAACACACCAGACATCTCTGCTATGGTCAATGCAACCAGACAGAACATAACCGAGGCGGTGATCAGTTTTAGCGGGGAATTCAGGTAAGAGAACATAAGTGTAAGGCAAATCCGTATTTTGCTTTCGATTGCTTCTCCTTGGCCAACATGGTTAGCGTATGTGTTGAAAGGTTACAGCAAGGTGGGCTGTGAATCTCGTTCTAATTGTAAACTCTTTAAATTCCATTGCGCCCTGCGTAATTTCCCAGGAATCTATGTCCTGAATGGTCTTCCGGCAGCGGTATTTTATATTGGGAGTTAGCCACCAGACCGTTTAAAAAAGTCAGGGAATTCCATCGGCATTATAGTCAGACAATAGGTAACCCCTGACTGCATATGTCGGCCAGGGGTGAGGTAGCTTTAGAAGTGTGTGGGAATGAGAGGACTTTTATGCAGTCAGTTCAGCTTGAAGAGCTAATTTAACTAGCTTGGCTGGCAAGTTGCAGCTTCAGCTTTTTCATTGCACTTTTCTCTATTTGGCGTATTCGTTCAGCTGAAACCTGAAACTCTTCTGCCAATTCATGCAGAGTCGATTTCTGCTCTCCTAACCATCGTGCCTCTAAAATCTGACGACTTCTCTGATCCAGATCCTGCAACGCTGACATCAGGCTCTTTTTCATCTGAGTCTCACTGTCCGCAGTTTCCAGCACGGATGCTGGTTCCATGCGCATATCGCTAAGATATCCTGCGGGGGCGGGGGTGATCTGTTCTTCGTCGTCCTGGGAGGGGCCGTCGAAAGCGATATCCTGACCTGAAAGTCTTGATTCCATTTCCATGACGGTCTCAGGTTTGACCCCGAGATCCTGGGCGACGTTGTCGACCTCTTCCTTGGAAAACCAACCCAAGCGCTTTTTCGAGCTGCGAAGATTGAAAAAGAGTTTTCGCTGGGCCTTGGTGGTTGCTACTTTGACGATACGCCAGTTCTTCAGGATGTACTCATGAATTTCTGCCTTGATCCAATGTACGGCAAAGGAGACCAGGCGTACGCCCATGTCGGGGTCAAAGCGCTTGACCGCCTTCATCAACCCGACTGTGCCCTCTTGAATCAAGTCGGGCAGAGCCAGTCCGTAGCCACTGTAATTTCTGGCGACACGTACTACAAAGCGAATGTGGGAGGTGATCAGAGCTTGAGCCGCTTTCAGGTCCTTTTGGTCACGCAGTCTTACTGCGAGACTGTGTTCCTCTTCGGCACTCAGCATCGGCAACTGAAAGGCTGCGCTGATATAAGTATCCATACTACCAGTTGGCATGGTGGCCAGTGCGATCTCTTTACTCATGCAAAATTACCCCAGATTTCTTCTATAGTGAATATTAGCACTCTCGTGTGAGGAGTGCCAACTGTAGTTTCTGACCAGTGAGCAGAGGGAAAGTTCAATAGGAAAAAAGTGGTTTATTATTACTGATATCAGTGTGTTAGCTGGGTTCGATTGCGCTCAAATGACGCCCTACAGCTAACCAGGAGCCGGCTAAGCCAAGCAGGGAGCTGCCACTCAAGAGCACGAGCACGGTCATAAAATCCAGCGAACTCAGATCGAACGAACTCTGATAGAGCTGAGCCAGTTTGGCGATTGGGCCACTCAGCAGAATGATTGCCAGGGCCACCAGTATCCAGGCGATCAAACCACCGAACAGTCCATACCAGAACCCGGTATAGAGAAATGGACGACGGATGAAGGCGTTGGTTGCACCAATCAGCTTGGTTATCTCAATCTCGGTTCTACGGTTTTGAATCTCCAGCCGGATGGTATTTCCTACAATCAGCAGCACCGCCATGCTGAGTAGCCCAGCGAGTACAACCACAGCGCGTTGCGCTATGACTGTAATGGCCTGTAACCGCCTAACCCACTGCAGGTCGAGTTGCACTATGTCAGCCTCTGGTAACAAGCGTAGCTCCTGAACCAGTTGTTGTGCGGTCTCTGCTGTGGTGTATTTCGCTTGCGGTTGAATTACCAGCAGATTGGGTAGTGGATTGCTGTCGAGCGCTTCCAACGCGTCTGCATAGCCGCTGAGACTCTGAAACTCTTCCAGTGCAGATCCTCGGCTGATCATTTCAACCTGCTCAATGCGTCCATGCTGGCGAAGTTTCTCAGCCAGTGAAATTGCCTGAGTGTCTGTAATATTTTGTTTCAGAAACAGAGATATGCTTGCTCCGCTATCCCATCCACCACTGATTCCCTGCAGATTACTCAGCATCACATGCAGACCGACAGGCAAGGCGAGCGCAATACCAATAACGGCACAGGTCATCAATGTGGAGACACGGTTAGCGAACAGTCGACCAAGGCTGAATAGGGAGACCTGGGCGTGTCTCTGTAACCAGATTCCAGGGAGTGCGAGCAGTCTGCTAAGTGACATCCCTGAACTCCTGCTTGGTGTCGTTACTCAACGCGCCGTTGGTCAGGGTCAGCATGCGTTTATTCATGCCACTGATCAATGCCAGATCATGAGAGGCGATCAACAGGGTCACACCGACCTGGTTGAATTGCATAAACAGATCCATGATCTCTCTGGAGAGGTCTGGGTCCAGATTACCTGTGGGCTCATCCGCCAACACCAGGGGGGGTTTACTGACTACGGCTCTTGCTATGCCAACACGCTGCTGCTCTCCACCGGAGAGTGTTACAGGGGCATTTTTCTCTTTATGCAGTAAGCCGACCTTATCCAGGGCAGCACGAACCCTCCTGCCGATCTCTTTATGTCCCAAACCAGCAACCACCAGGGGTAGAGCTACATTGTCAAATACAGTACGGTCATGCAGCAGGCGATGATCCTGGAAAATCATCCCCACCTCCCGTCGGTGAAAGGGGATCTGGCGATTCTTGAGTCGGGTCAAATTGCGGCCATTGACATGGACCTGCCCACCACTTGAGCGTTCCAGTAGACCAATCAGTTTCAGTAAGGTGCTTTTACCGGCACCTGAATGTCCAGTCAGAAAGACCACCTCTTCTGCTTCAATACGCAGATTGATATTGCTTAACCCGGTGTGGCCACCAGGGTAGCGCTTGCTGACATTGTCGAAATGGATCAACTTGTAGCGTCTCTCTCAAACAGAGCGTCGACAAACTCCTTTGGCTCAAATTCCCGCAGGTCTTCAATAGACTCGCCGACGCCGATAAACCTTATCGGAACCTTGACCTTATCTGCTATGGCGAAGACCACACCGCCTTTGGCGGTTCCGTCCAGTTTGGTAATGACCAGCCCGGTCAGTCCCACTGATTCATTGAAATGCATCGCCTGATTGACTGCATTTTGTCCTGTGCCGGCATCCACCACAAGCAGTACTTCATGGGGGGCGTCCGGGTCTATTTTCTTCATCACGCGTGTGATTTTAGCCAACTCCTCCATGAGGTTGGCTTTAGTATGCAGGCGACCCGCTGTATCCGCAATCAGCACATCGATTTGTCGTGCAGTGGCTGCCTGTAGGGCATCAAAGACTACCGAGGCGGCATCGGCACCGGTATGTTGGGCGATAACCTGAATCTCATTGCGCTCACCCCAGGTTTGCAACTGTTCCACGGCAGCTGCCCGAAAAGTGTCGCCGGCAGCAAGCATTACGGTCTCCCCGTCGAGTTGGAATTTTCGAGCCAGTTTGCCGATGGTCGTGGTTTTCCCCGCACCGTTAATCCCCACCATGATCATCACCAAAGGCTTGCCATTCTGGTGCTCTTTGACTGGTGTATCGCAACTCTGCAGAATCTCCAGCAGATGTTGTTTGAGGATCTGGGTCAGGGCTTCAGGGTCGTTCAGGGATTTTCGTTTTACCCGATCAGTCAGGTCATCTATGATTCTGCTGGTTGCCTCTACTCCAACGTCGGCGGTAATCAGCAGGGTCTCCAACTCTTCCAGCAATGACTCATCAATGGTCTTGCGACCCATCACCAGATTTGCCAGCCCATCGGTTAAATTGTGACGGGTACGGGTCAGTCTCTCCTGCAGACGGGAGAAGAGGCCACGTTTTTCTTCAACTGCGGGCTTCTCTGCTGGCGCTTCTGACGCTGACTTCTTTCGTTTACCAAAACCGAACATATTGGGGATTACCAAGAGGGTGATTGGAACTCTGCTCTGATCCCAGGTTCATAGTTTTACCTGGAGCTTTTTGGACAATCCTCAGAGCCTCTGAAACAATGCCATCGGATTGTCGCCGGCGCTATTCTACAGCGCCTCTGGGCCATTGATAAAGTGCCAGTATTTCTCGCTCTGTTCCAGTTACGGGATTGAGACAGGAATATGTAAAGCTCCAGCTGAATCGTGAACGATAAAAAAGGAAGATCTTGATGCAAAGATTGATGACGGTAATGACCCTGTTTCTGTTTGCCTTGGGCACTGCCCAGGCCGAAGTTGTGGAACACCAGCTGGAAAATGGAATGAAGGTGATTGTGAAGCAGGATAGACGAGCACCGATTGCGGTATCCCAGGTGTGGTACAAGGTTGGCTCAAGCTATGAGCATGGTGGCATTACCGGCGTCTCGCATGTTCTTGAGCATATGATGTTCAAAGGCACTGAGAATCATCCCCCTGGACAGTTTTCCCGCATCGTTGCAGCGAATGGTGGGGATGAGAATGCCTTTACCGGCAGGGACTACACAGCTTATTACCAGACCATGGCGAGTGATCGGCTGGAAGTCTCCTTCGAGCTGGAGGCCGACCGGATGAGGAACCTGTTACTGCCAGCAGAAGAGTTTAAAAAAGAGGTTGAGGTGGTCAAAGAAGAGCGCCGTATGCGTACTGAAGACAAGCCTCAGTCTCTGACCTACGAACTTTTTCTTACTGGTGCCTACCAGGCATCCCCTTATCGCATCCCAGTAATCGGATGGATGTCTGATCTGGATGCATTGCAGGTGGAAGATCTACAGGTTTGGTACCGTAAATGGTATGCACCCAACAATGCGACACTGGTGGTGGTCGGGGATGTGGATCCCGATCAGGTGATTAAATTGGCTGAGCAATATTTCGGTGTGCTCAAGCCTGAGCCGATCTCCATGACCAAACCACGAGATGAACCAGTCCAGCGAGGGGTAAAACGATTAGCACTGAAGGTGCCAGCCCGACAACCCTATATGGTGATGGGATTTAAAACGCCAGTAATTGGTAAAGCCGAGCAGGAGTGGGAACCCTATGCGCTTGAGATGTTGACCTACATTCTCGATGGTGGAGCCAGCGCACGACTGGCGAGCAATCTGATACGGGGCAGTCAATTGGCGGTCTCGGTGGATACCCGCTACAGCGCTTTTTCGCGACTTCCAAGCATGCTTATCCTTGATGCAGTTCCTAAGACAGGTGTTTCAGTTGAGACGGTTGAAACAGCAATCATCAAAGAGCTTGATCGGTTCAAGAGAGAGTTGGTCACCGAGGAGGAGATGGCCAGAGTGCGCAATCAGATCATAGCCTCCAAGGTTTTCGAGAAGGACTCGGTCTTCTACCAGGCCATGCTGATCGGCCAACTTGAGACTGTCGGGCTTGATTGGCGATTGGCCGATGAGTATGTCGATCATCTGAAGGCTGTAACCGCCGAACAGGTCAAGCAGGTCGCTGAAAAGTATCTGGTTGATGATAATTTAACTGTTGCAGTGCTTGAGCCTCTGCCAATGGATGAGAGTGATATGAAGCAGTCTATAGCAGGAGGCCGCCATGCCCACTAAATCAGTGATTCGTCTTTTTATTCTATCTGCATTGACGCTGTTTTCAGGGCTGCTTGCGGCTTCTCCCAATATCGAGACATGGGAGACCTCGAATGGTGCAAAGGTACTCTATGTTCATGCACCTGAAATACCCATGGTTGATATCAGGGTGGTATTCGATGCCGGCAGCGCAAGAGATGGGGATAAACCGGGAATAACCTCTTTCACCAATACGCTTTTGACAGAAGGAGCAGGAGATTGGAGTGCCCAGCAGATAGCTGAGCGCCTGGAAGGGGTGGGTTCACAACTGGAATCAGGCTCATTAAGGGATATGGCTTGGGTCTCTGTGAGGTCTTTGACTGATCCTGAAGTGCTCGATCTGACCCTCGAAACCCTGTCTGCAATACTGGTCAAACCCCGATTTTCAGCAGATGACATTGCCCGAGAGCGCCAATCAATACTGGCTGGGTTGATCAGGGATGAGCAGTCTCCGGGGAGTATTGGTAAAAAGCAGCTCTACCAGCTGGTGTATGGTGACCACCCCTATGCTGCAGATCCATCGGGCACTAAAGCATCGGTTGAATCGATAACCCGTGAAGATATTCAGCAGACACATCGACGACTCTATGTGGCTCGAAACGGACTGATTGCGATTGTTGGGGCAGTGGAACGGGATCTTGCGGCTGTGCTTGCAGAAGAGGTGATGCGTGGTCTGCCGGCTGGAGAACACACTCCCCCGCTTCCCCCGGTAAAATCAATGGAAAAGGAGATTGTTAAACAGATACCCTTTCCATCTACTCAATCCCACCTCTATCTAGGTCAGCCTGGTTTGAAACGGGGTGATAAGGACTACTTCTCCCTCTATGTCGGTAATCACATTCTCGGCGGCAGCGGTTTGGTCTCACTACTGAGTGAAGAGGTGAGGGAGAAACGTGGGCTGAGCTATAGTGTATACAGCTACTTCCTGCCAATGCGTCAGCTCGGTCTCTTCCAGCTCGGTCTGCAGACGAAAAATGAACAGGCTGAGGAAGCATTGGAAGTGGCGAAAAATACCCTGTCGCGTTATATCTCAGAAGGGCCGACAGAAGAGGAGTTGAAAGCGGCTAAACAGAATATCACCGGTGGATTCCCTTTGCGAATAGCCTCCAACGGAAAGATTGTGGAGTATCTTGCTGTAATCGGTTTCTACGAACTACCTTTGGACTATCTCGATGTTTTTGTTGAACAGATTAGAGCCGTCACCAAAGAACAGATTCGTGATGCCTTCCAACGCCGTGTTGACCCTGAGCGTCTGGTACGGGTGCAGGTGGGTAGATTCTCTAATCCATTGGCTCAGGCTGATGGTAAGCCCTAGCCCGCTCTATTGAGTGTGCTCAACAGTGGTTGAACAAGAAATGATTAGAGAAGAGTAGATGTCCAATCAAGTAGCAAGCCAAGTTCGCATAATCGGTGGTGAACACAGGGGAAGGAGGCTTCCCTTTGCGGATCTTCCTGGTCTTAGGCCGACGGGGGACCGAGTTAGAGAGACGTTGTTCAATTGGCTGCAACCAAGAATCGTGGGATCGAGATGTCTGGATCTGTTTGCCGGAAGTGGTTCCTTGGGAATGGAAGCCGCCTCAAGAGGTGCCAGTCAGGTTGTGATGCTGGATACGGCCTCTGCGGTGGTTAGACAATTGGAGGAGAACCGGCGGAATTTAAAGTTAAATCAAGTCACTGTGGTGAGAGCTGATGCGCTTCAATGGTTGGAACAGGAGCCTGCACCCTTCGATGTGGTTTTTCTTGATCCCCCCTTCTCTGCTAATCTACTTGGTCCCCTGTGTCAGAAACTGGCTCAGGGATGGCTGGCTGCCGATGCCCGGATCTATCTTGAAGACGAGACCTCCAGGACATTACCGGTTCTACCTGAAGGTTGGCAGCTATTGAAGGAAAAGGTGGCAGGGCAAGTCCGATATGGCTTGGCCAGTGCGCCACTGCCTGGATGAGGTTTGCAGTCAGGGTTGATAGGCCCGGTTTAACTGAAACCCCATGGCTGATGTGATAATTGTCATTCAATACTCAAGCTTCTGCTACTATGATAATTCCGTTTAATTGCTAGTGAAATATGATTAAAGCCGTATACCCTGGAACTTTTGACCCCATTACCAACGGACATAGCGACCTTGTAAGAAGGGCGTCGGAACTGTTCGATCATGTCATATTGGCAGTGGCTAAAAATCCGGGGAAAAACCCCGCATTTGATCTGGAACAGCGTCTTGCCCTGGCACAAACTGTACTGGGGGGGATCGAAAATGTTGAGATTCTTGCTTTCGACACGCTGCTGGTGGATTTTGTGCATGAGTGTCAGGCAAACGTAATTCTTAGAGGGTTACGTGCTGTTTCAGACTTCGAGTATGAATTTCAATTGGCAGGTATGAATCGCCGTTTGGCACCGGATATTGAGACTTTATTTCTAACCCCGGCCGAACAATTTGCATTCATATCATCCGGATTGGTCAGAGAGATTGCCGCCTTGGGGGGCGATGTTTCTGAATTTGTGCATGCCAATGTACAAAATGCATTGAGTCAACGCTATAGCTAGCCTAAAATTCGGCGCCGTGACTCTGACAGTGTTATCTAGGACGCTGATTTGGAGTTAACAAGCCTTGGGAAATAGTCTAAACATCCGAACGAGTAGGAGAGAACCGAATGGCATTATTAATCACCGATGAATGCATCAATTGTGATGTCTGTGAACCCGAATGTCCCAATGGGGCGATCACACAGGGTGATGAAATCTATGAAATTGACGCTGACCTTTGCACGGAATGCGTAGGTCATTATGAAACCTCACAATGTGTTGAGGTCTGCCCGGTTGACTGTATTCCTAAAGATCCTGAACATGAGGAGAGTTATGAAGTACTGTATGCCAAATACCTCAAGATCACTGGCGAATCCGAATAAAACGATGGCGCTTGCCACGGGATTGTTTAAGGCTCCTTTGCGGAGCCTTTTTATTTTGCTTTTCTGTATCAATTCGGCATGGGCATTAGAAAACCCCCAAAATGCAGCGATAGCCAGTGCTCATCCTCTCGCGACCGAGGCGGGTCACAAAATCCTTCGCCTGGGTGGCAATGCCTTCGATGCTGCAGTTACAGTGAGTGCGGTGTTGGCTGTAGTCGAACCCTATAGTTCGGGGTTGGGAGGCGGGGGATTCTGGTTACTACATCGCGCAAGCGATGGTTATCAGACCATGATAGATGGTCGGGAAAAAGCGCCATTGGCGGCTCATCGTGATCTCTATCTGGATGAAACGGGTGAAATTGTCACTTCCAAATCGATCGACGGGGCACTCGCTGCAGCTATTCCTGGGGCCCCAGCAGCCCTAGCTCATCTGGCAGAGCACTATGGAAAACTGCCACTAGAAGTTTTACTTCAACCTGCCATCGATATCGCCAGAAAAGGCTTTGAAGTCGATGACTTCTATCGGCAAATGGTGAAGTGGCGTCTGCCTGTACTACAGGCCTATCCTGCCTCCTCTGCACAATTTTTGTCCCAGGGGGAGATACCACCGGCAGGTTACCTGATAAAACAGCCAGAGCTCGCAGATACCCTGCAAAGGCTTGCAGATGAAGGGAGAGATGGTTTTTACCAGGGAGCGATGGCGCGACAGCTGGTAGAGGGGGTTAAAGCGGCAGGTGGAATCTGGAGTCTGGAGGATCTGTCCCAATATCAGGTCATCGAGCGTAAACCGATCACCGGCTCATATCGGGGCTTGAAAATCACCAGTGCTGCACCACCCTCTTCAGGGGGGGTGGCGATCCTGACTATTCTCAATATTCTCGATCAGATGGACTATGCCGCCTTACCGGAGCCGCAAAAAAACCATCTGTTGATTGAGGCGATGCGACGGGCTTATCGCGATAGGGCTGAATATCTGGGAGACACTGACTTTGTTGAAGTACCGGTTGCGACCCTTACCCATCCCCTTTATGCAACGGGATTGAGTCGTGGGATTGATATGCAGCGTGCCACTCCAAGCGTCCTGGGTGAAAAAGCCGCACAGGGGGAGGGTCAGGACACTACCCATTTTTCCATTCTGGATCGGCAAGGGAATCGGGTATCGGCAACATTGAGCATTAATTACCCCTTTGGTTCCGGTGTGGTTGTTCCAGGCACAGGGGTTCTGTTGAATGATGAAATGGACGATTTCTCTGCCAGTCCGGGTGTGCCAAATGTTTATGGTCTTGTCGGCGGCGAGGCAAATGCGATCGAAGGTGGGAAGCGCATGCTCTCAAGCATGAGTCCTAGCTTCGTGGAAGATGACCAGCGAGTGGCCATTTTAGGTACGCCGGGGGGGAGTCGCATCATCACCATGGTGCTGCTTGGGATCCTGGAGATGGCAGAGGGAAAAGGGCCGGATAGCTGGGTCAAACGCCCCCGATTCCATCACCAGTATCTACCTGATCAGGTGCAGTTTGAATCGGATGCCTTCACCGAAGAGCAGCTGAAGCAATTAACTTCCATGGGCCACAGCTTTAAATCCCTGCAGAGAAAGTATGGCAATATGCAGGGGGTTATGTGGAACAAACAAACCGGTGAAGTAGAAGCAGCAAGTGATCCCAGAGGGGTGGGGATGGCGAGAATCGAGTAGATTAACGTTAAAAGTCGGTGATTATTTGCAAAAAAGTTCTAAAAGTTGGAATCTTGCCATTGAATTTGTTTAACTTTTGGATCAAGCTTCCGTGCCAGATGTTACTGCTCTTTACAGTCTGGGATTTGTAGATACTTGTTAAACGGTGGGGAGCCGGATTGCGCAATGTTCTACTCGATCGGGTACGCTCTAATCTTTGTTGGAGTAGACTAATCGGGCATTACAGGGCGAAGCCCTCGTTTTTGGGAGCATCCCAAATAGGCCGTTGATAGTTTTAACCCCAGGGTTGGGGTTTATCGCATGAGATACCTGGAAAGGGTCTATTTGGGAAACTCTGTATCGACAAAAACAGCTGGAAAGGTACGGAGCGTCTGCCACACAATGTAAAACTCACAAGAGAGATCGAGAGTAATTATGAAAACTACCATCAAAACTGCCGCTATGATTCTCAGTCTTGGTCTGTTCGCAGGTTGTGCTACCAATAGCAGCCTGGAAGCTGATGTAGCAAACGCTCAAGCTGCTGCAGACGCTGCCATGAAAGCTGCGAAAGAGGCTCAACTGGACGCTGCCACTGCTCAGGGTACAGCTGATGCTGCCATGAAAGCTGCGAATGCTGCCAAAGATACTGCCGAAGCTTGTAACGAGCGTTGCGGTCGTATGTCTGAGAAAGCGATGGCCAAGTAAAGGTATATCGTTAAGTCGGGCGTTTCTTTTTTGTAACGCATTGGCTATAGAAACCCCCGTTGGAAAATGTTTCCGCGGGGGTTTTTTATTGGAATCAATTGAGAATCAGGCCATTAGAGAAATAGTTTTTCTGATGGCAACGATTTTCAATGGCTATCCGCCACCTCGTTCCCTTGCAAAAGGTAGAGCGGCATAGGTAGACCTGTCTGCTGATCTGCATAGGTTTGCAGCTGTCTCCAGTCTGGGCGACGGTTATCTTCAGTCAGCTTACTGATTACAGCATCGATCAGTTCAGTTTGGTTGTGGCCGTTTTCCGCCACATATTCAACCAGGGGAGGGTGTACCTGTACATAGAGCTCACCCTTCAACCAGCCTGCCTTATAGGGCTTGTCAATGATTCGCACCGGAATACCGGTTTCAACTTCATCGAAGAATTGTTTGATATTTTCCGGATAGAGGCGAATACAGCCGTGGCTGACCCGCATCCCGACCCCAAAAGGCTTATTCGTACCATGCAGTAGATATCCACTCATGCCTAAATAGACAGCATGAGTGCCCAGAGGGTTGTCAGGGCCCGGAGGGACCACTTCCGGCAATGGGTTACCATCCGCTTCATGTTCTTTGAGAATCGACTCAGGAACCGTCCAGCTGGGGCCCTCCTTCTTGCCGATCACCTTCGTCACTCCAGTGGGTGTGCTCCAACCCTCTCGACCGATGCCGATTGGGTAGGTGATTACCACTGGTCTCTCTTTGGGGTAGTAGTAGAGGCGTAACTCGGCCAGATTGATAACAATACCCTCGCGTGGGCCAGGAGGGAGTATATATTGCTGAGGTACGACTATCTCACTGCCCTCACCAGGCAACCAGGCATCGACCTCTGGGTTGGCTGCAACCATTTGGCGATAGCCTATATCATAGACTCGGGCGATATCTGAGAAGGTGTCTTCATAGTGTGTGGTCAGTCTGAAGTGCCGACCCACAATATCGTCTCCCTCAGCAGGCAGGTCAAAAGTGACCGCCATTAAGGGACTGGCGAAAGAGGTCAAAAAAAATAACAGTAGAGGGAGCTTAAAATGCATAACAATCATATAGACAAAACAAACCTAATATAGATGAGTTTACCTCAGATGTCGGCACCATGGCTGAGAAATGTTGGGCACTTCAACAATTGTTTAATTATTAGACAATAAATTTACTGTCATGGTCCTTTTAAAGAATCAGGTGTCAGGGTCGATAGCAAATGTAGGGCCTTGTACTGTTTGATTTTTTTTGGCTCAACTATAAATTGCTGAAGGTCATATGCTGGAAATGACCCGCCAACCAAGCAAATAACTTACAGATGCTATTACCAGAGCCCTCGGCTGTGCATAGACTATTCCGGCAAAGTTATTGGTAGGCGCAATATTCAACCATGAGATATTCCGGATACGATGAAGAACAGGACAAGGCATGAGGCGAATAGCGCTTATTAACCAAAAAGGTGGGGTGGGCAAAACCACCATAACCACCAACCTGGGTCATGCCTTGGCGCTTGCCGGACATAGGGTCATGGTGATTGATCTCGATCCTCAAGGTCAACTGGCATCGAGCTATGGTCTGTTTCGTGCGCCGACCAAAGGGATTGACCGGGTGTTGATGAATGAACTTGATCTCTCTGCTGTCAGGCAGGGAATCCGGGATTTTCTAACCCTGATTCCAGCAGGGGAAAAACTCCAGGAGATAGAATATCTGCAGGATGGTGGGGCAACTCGGGCGCGATTACTGCGAGAGGGACTTGAGGATGTGACTGAGGATCAGGATTTTATCCTGTTTGACTGTCCCCCCTCTTCAGGTTTGCTTGTGGCAAATGCGATTTTTGCCGCTGATGAGGCGTTGATTCCAGTCAGTGCTGATCATATGTCACTGAATGGCCTGGTGATGATGCTGAAAACACTGAAAAAATTCGAGCCCTATCTGAAAAAGCCACTCACTCAATGGATTGCCTTGAATCGGTTTTTTCCACGCAGAAAACTCTGTAAAGAGATCGCAGAAAAATTACAAAACCACTTTGCTGATCAGTTACTGACAACACCTATACGTGAAGCGGCGGCGATTGCTGAATGTCCAGGGGTTGGGCGCACCATTTTTGAGTACAAG
Source organism: Candidatus Thiodiazotropha sp. AKAK3 (assembly GCF_058244645.1). Taxonomy (NCBI): domain Bacteria; kingdom Pseudomonadati; phylum Pseudomonadota; class Gammaproteobacteria; order Chromatiales; family Sedimenticolaceae; genus Candidatus Thiodiazotropha; species Candidatus Thiodiazotropha sp. AKAK3. The sequence goes on along the minus strand of NZ_JBSYOQ010000057.1, from coordinate 34,771 downwards.
CCCTCGAGTCAATCGGCGAAAGAGTTCAAGGCTTTGGCGGATGAGCTATTGAATCGGGTTGACCACCTGCAACAGTAGCTCTGAGAGTTAGCAAATTTGCCCCAGGCCTACCAGGTTTCCCAAGCTGAATTGAAATTCATATGCACCGGCAGAGTACCCTTTATTTGTGTGGTTGATCCCCATCAATCGGGGGGAGAGGGCTTCAGCAAACGTGTTCTGTGTCGATATTAGCTAGTATGAAGCACCTCACTAGTGTTGAGAATATATAAGCCTTGATCAGGAGCACCCATGTCCATAATCAGCGAACTCTCTGACGATGAAAAAACAGTAACTCTGAAAATTGCCGGTCGATTTGATTTTTCCACACATCAAGATTTCATGCAGGCCTACAAAAGCTATCCAAAACGTGAAAAGTTATTCATAGTGGATCTGGCTCAGACTGATTATCTTGATAGTTCAGCAATGGGTATGTTGTTGCAATTGCGTGAGCACAGTGCTGCAGAAGAGAATAATGTCGTGCTGATAAACGGTAATGAAGCGGTGCGGGAGATCCTGCAGATCGCCAATTTCGGAAAGCTCTTTACCATTCAGTAAGCGCTCAATCTGAGTTAATCTTCAGGCCTGATACCTGGTAATGGTGCAAATTATCGGTACTTTCCGGTATGCTGGCACCTTTTTTTTCCAGGGGTAGCATTCATGGGTTTTAAATGCGGTATCGTGGGTTTGCCGAATGTTGGCAAGTCGACACTTTTTAACGCCTTGACCAAGGCGACGATTGCAGCGGAAAACTATCCCTTTTGCACTATCGACCCTAATGTCGGTGTGGTTCCCCTGCCTGATCCCCGACAGGATGTGATCGCTGGGATCGTAAAACCCCAATCGATCATCCCGACCAGTATGCAGTTTGTGGATATTGCCGGTCTGGTGGCCGGGGCCTCCAAAGGCGAAGGGCTGGGTAATAAGTTCCTGGCCAATATTCGCGAAACCGACGCCATTGCTCAGGTAGTGCGCTGCTTCGAAAATGATGATGTTGTGCATGTCTCCGGTCGGGTAGATCCTGCTGGTGATGTGGATGTGATCAACACCGAGTTGGCGCTGGCCGATCTGGAATCGGTGGAGAAGGGGCTGGACAAAACTGCCCGTCAAGCCAAAACCGGTGATAAGAAGATACTTGTGCGTAAAGCATTGCTGGAATCTGTGCGGGACCATTTGAATAGTGGTAAACCGGTTCGCAGTATGGATCTCAGCGAGGAGCAGGTCATTGAGTTACGGGATCTGTTTCTATTGACCATTAAGCCTGTGCTCTATGTTGCTAATGTGGATGAGGGTGGATTTGAAAATAACCCCCATCTCGATACGCTGGTGGCGCTGGCGACAGATGAGGGAGCCGAGGTTGTACCGGTCTGTGCTGCCATCGAAGCCGAAATCGTTGAGTTGGACGAGGAAGAGCGGGGTGAGTTCCTGGCAGACATGGGTCTGGAAGAACCTGGCCTGAATCGGGTTGTTCGTGCCGGCTATCAGTTATTAGGTCTGGAGACCTATTTTACCGCAGGGGAGAAAGAGGTTCGGGCCTGGACAATTCCTGCTGAAGCCACAGCACCCCAGGCTGCGGGGGTCATACATACCGATTTTGAGCGGGGATTTATCCGTGCAGAGGTCATTGCCTATGAGGATTTTGTCGCCTGTAATGGCGAGCAGGGTGCTCGGGAAGCAGGCAAATTGCGCTCTGAGGGCAAGGAGTATGTGGTCAAGGATGGGGATGTTATCCATTTCCGATTTAACGTCTGATATTGACACTTGGGTAAGGCATCAGTATATTCCTCGCCCTTCAACATAGCTTCTGGCAAGGTAGCTCAGTTGGTTAGAGCACAGCACTCATAATGCTGGGGTCGGCAGTTCGAATCTGCCCCTTGCTACCAAATCAAAAAGGCCTGACATTCGTCAGGCCTTTTTTTTCGTTTCAATAACTGCCTTGCCGTGAGCCAGCACACGACGGCTGAGTGTCGTAATACTTATGGTCTGATCAGTAAAGCCGAATTGACGATAGAACTCGGCTGCTTGAGGTATATTAAACCCGTTTTTAGCATGTTTTTTTGTGCAAGCTTGAAAGCTAGACTCCCCCCACTATTTATCAATATTCAATTAATCCACCGAATGCAGAATAGGCATGCATAGCATGGTCCATGTTGACTCTATCTCGTTCCTCTTACTGAACGAGTGGAAGCAGCTTGGCAGCATATGCGAAAAGTGAGAAATATGTTGTTGTTTAATAACTTATCCCCTCATTTGTCGGATATTCACTCTATTCACACCCAATTGGAAAAAATCAATGAGTGCGTTAAGAATTGCAGTATTTTCCACTTTTCTTCTTGCATCACCTGTTAAAGCTGATGACTGGCGAAATGACAGCAGCCCTGAAGAGCAGCTTGAGAATCTGCTCAGATTAGTGCCAGGGACATCCCACTGGATGTTTGAAATCGGTGAGCGCTACAAGAACCTCTACTGGGCTGCAAAACAGGCTAAATGGGAGTTCGCCCAGTACCAGGTTGAGGAGATTGAAAAGTTGATCAAAGTTGTGCAGCTTGCCAGACCGAAGCGTGCAGAGACGGCTGAGGAGTTTTTACAGACTGGATTGCCGGCCATTGCGGAAGGGGTGGCATCAAAAAACTGGGATAGCTTCAAGCAATCATTCACAAAGCTTAATCAGGCTTGTATGACCTGCCATGGCAAGAACGACCACGCCTTTATCTCACTACCACTGGAACCAGCAACGGCTGCCAGCCCTGTGTTAAACCTGCCTCGCCAGTAGACGTTTCTACCACTGGAGTTGCCGGTATATATGGTACGGTTGGCCTGTCCTTTTAATATCAGAATGTTAGGGTTAATAGTGTCAGAGAAAAGGGATTGAAATATGCCTTGGTGGAGAGGCTGAGTAGTAGGGCTGGGTTTTTTCTCTTTCCTCAAAAAACAAAAGGCCTGAACTAGTCAGGCCTTTTGTATATAAAGCTCAGTTTCTGTTTTACTGTTTGGCGGGGTTATCCCACGCAAGGTGGATCAAGGCACTGCGCCTGATCTCAGTGAGGCGGTCAGTGAACTCCTGAATGTTTTCATCAAGTAGTTCCGTCAGCTCCAATTTTGCAACACGTTCAATCATCAACTGATTTCTCTTATCAAACAGCTCTTGAATCAGATGCTTTTCACGAATTCTCGAAAGTGGAATTACCACATTCGTGGTTGGATCTGTAGTTCTGACTGTAAGCGATTTACGTCGTTGCAATAACTCCTGATCCAATTGAAGTATCTCGGCGTCGATGTTGTCGATGACTTCCAATTGCTCATCCAGCAAAGCAAACAGGTTATCCACCCCCTCTTCGACCCAGTTTTGAATCTCCTGGAGATGCTGGGTTTTAAGCAACTGCATAATCTGGATATTGTCGGGCATTGAGAGCAGGTGTTCGAAAACCTCCAGCCAGCCCTCTTCACGATAGTTGAACATCTTATGCATGTAGTGGAGAAGCAGGCCGACAGATTCACTGTAGTCGTAGCTGGTAAAGTTCTGACTGACGGAATTAAGAATATCGGCGAAGTTGACCGCAGTACTGGTGAAGGCTTTGTTGTCCTCAAGGCGTAAGCCGTGAGAATAGATCTTATTCAGGCGCTTGAGCATGCGGCCATAACCATCTGCTCTGATCTGGCTTTTGTTGGAGCGGATAAATCCTGAGACCTCGTTGAGCATTTCACGCAACTGCTCGATATCAACCACACCATCCTCTTGAGTAAGAGTTTCCTCAAGATAGTCAAAGTACTGTTTGATAATTTTGCAGGATTCATCCTGCGCTAGGATGGGTAGCTGCTCAACATTACCGATCCTGAAAGGGATGACCCGATCAGTGGTAGGTTGTGTTGATGTCTGGTTTTTCATCCAATTGTCCGTTTGCGAGCCGAGATTAGCAAAAAAACTTCACTACACGAGACACTATATTAATATTTACTTATATGGTCAAGTGTTTTTGACCATATAGGGTATGATATTGTTCATTCGCCAGCACTCAGTGGGTTTAGCGGCTATCGACCCATATACTTTAGCCGGAATTCGACTGTTTGTGAGCCTAACCTAATGATAACATTAGATTAAAGCGTTTTTTTGTAATAAATCATAAAATTTGTGGTTTTCGGTAATTCTGAGGGGGAATAATGACTCAAAGGGGTAACTATGAATAGTGCGAATACAGCTTGGATTATGACATCCACGGCTTTGGTTTTATTTATGACCCTACCAGGATTGGCCATGTTTTATGGCGGTCTGGTAAGGACAAAGAACGTTCTTTCCGTGTTGATGCAATGTTTTGCCATTGCCGGCATGGTATCAATTTTATGGCTTATCGCTGGTTACAGTCTTGCTTTTGGTGAGGGAAATGCCTGGATAGGGGACCTGAGCCGGGTGCTGATGTCAGGTGTTGGCAAGGATACCTTGTCAGGGGATATCCCTGAATCACTGTTTATGCTGTTTCAGATGACATTTGCGATCATCACCCCGGCGCTGATCGTTGGTGGATTTGCCGAGCGTATGAAGTTTTCCGCGATGCTGCTGTTCAGTGCGATCTGGTTGTTTTTAGTCTACGTGCCGATAACCCATTGGGTATGGGGCGGTGGCTGGTTGGGTAGTATGGGGTTGTATGACTTTGCCGGCGGGACTGTAGTTCATATCACTGCAGGTGTCGCAGCATTGGTAGCGGCTTTGGTCATGGGCCCCAGAAGGGGATTTGGCACCGCATCTATGATGCCCCACAACATGACCATGACAATCACCGGTGCAGGGATGTTGTGGGTTGGTTGGTTTGGCTTCAACGGCGGTAGTGCACTCGCTGCCGATGGGAGCGCATCCATGGCTATGCTGGTGACCCATATTTCTGCTGCTACCGGGGCGATGACCTGGCTGGTTCGTGAATGGATCAAATTTGGAAAACCCAGTGCTCTTGGTGCAGTAACCGGCATGGTTGCAGGCTTAGGTACCATTACCCCTGCTTCGGGTTTTGTTGGTCCTGCCGGTGCGCTGGTGATCGGTCTTTTGGCGGGCATCATCTGTTTTTCCGCAACCAATTATCTTAAACAGATCTTGAAAATCGACGACTCTCTCGATGTTTTTCCGGTTCATGGTGTCGGCGGCATTTTGGGAACTCTGCTTGCCGGGGTTTTCTGTTCAACCTCCTTGGGTGTTTTTTCAGGTTATGGCTTTGCAGATGGCATAGAGTCCATGGGCGCTCAGCTCTGGGTTCAATTAGTCGGTGTGTTGGCGACGATTGTATTTACTGCGGTGGTAACCTTCGGCATCCTCAAGCTGGTAGATATGCTGGTTGGCCTGAGAGTCAACAAGGAAGAGGAGATCGAGGGACTCGATATTGTTCTGCATGACGAGCGTGGTTACAACGAACTCAACTGACTTTAGATAAGGGGACTCTAACCCGCTTCGCCAATCAGGCGGAGCGGATATCCCCCGCACAGGTTGTGTGAGGAGGAGATCGGCTCGCAACAGATGCTGAGGTGTTGCTTAGGCTTTTCGGTAGCTCGCTAAGGCGCTGTCTGTTTCATGGAGAGAGACTTCAACTACGGGAAAGCCGCCGGCTTCAACATAGTCAAAGATCAAACGTGCGATATTTTCCGCAGTCGGGTTTACCGGCATGACATAGACTGGTTCACCCGCTTCCTGTAACAGAGGTAATACCGGATCCTCAGAGTGCAACAACATGTTGTGATCCAGATGTTGATTGATCCACCGCTTGACGTAGTCACCAATCTCCGAAAAATCACAGACCATCCCAAGCTCATCGAGCTGTTTCGATTCCAGGTGAATCACTGCAGTGGCATTATGGCCATGTAGATGACGGCATTTTCCCTTGTGATTCAATAGCCTATGGCCGTAGCAAAAATGGATCTCTTTGGTAACCGTATACATTGTCTGGGTGTCATAGATTTGATCGATCGGCAAGTATACGGGGTGGTGATTGGGTTCGCCAGTAGAGGGATTGTTCGAGCGGCTAAATAGGAGGAATAAAGGATTTAACTGCTGTGCCGTTAATTTAAAAAAGCAGTTATATGTCGGGTTGATATGAGTGATTCAGAAAATTTTGAGTTTTTAGATGCTGCTAGGGACGCTGTGGCACAACTGAAGAAGTTGTCTCGTGATTTCCCTCACCTGGCAACACAACCGGTTCGACACGCTATTGAAAACTGGAATGAGGATCTTTTTCGTCGAGGAGAGCTCATCTGGGAAGAGTATCAGCGTGTCATGGCAGAGAAGAGTGCCGTGGAGATGCGCGTCTTAGAGCTGATTGAAACACATCTTCTTGACGATACGATTGATATTATTACCAGTGAATTCGGTAAGGATTTCAGCTACTACGATCTTATCGATATTGCAGGTAGGGATCGCTATGTCGATGCGCTAACCCGGGAAGCCGCCGAATTGAAAATCAACGCCATCTCACCAGAACAGACTGCAGATCTTTGGAATGGCAGTGGAAGGCCTACACTTGGCGGTGATCGCTGGAATGCAACTGCTGTGTCGGTGCTGGTCGGGTAGATTGAGGGTTACACAGCTGATAAAAAGCATCCAGTGTAGAGGTGGCTTGAGTCAACCAGATAGCGGCCATGGAATTCAAATTCTCTGGGGAACGGGATAGCACACGATTTCGTGGGTATAAATTTAAAGCGCTTATTCTCGGTGTCGATTTCAAGAGAGACTGACTGAAATCCCAAGTGCTGGCCAAGCATCGGGTGGTAACATTTGTAGATACTCTCCTTGGCGCTGAAAATCAGCCTCTCCGGCAGTATCTCGACAGATTTCATGGTTAGGCTATCTTCTGCGGTATGAATATACTGATCGACCCCTTTTGGTAGTGGCTCTAAAGGTTCTACGTCGACTCCGAGGCCAAACATATCCTCTGATTTTGCACAAACAGCTACACAGGCATCACGACAGTGGCTGATACTACCCAGGTAACCTGGAGGCCATATCGGTTGTCGGCTCTTCTCCCGAAGTAGTGGAAGCCATGGCGCATTCAATTGCTCCAGCGCCTGATGAGCTGAATGACGTCCGGCACGAAACTCCTTTTGCCGTTTCTCAACCGCGCCTTCGATTAAGGCCTCCTCTTCTTTGCACAAAGGGGTGTTCCACATCGACGCTTCAGCCTTGACGATAATGGCATTGGGTGGGAACAGCTGTGCAAGATCATCGGTCATGAGAATATCCGGTCTAACCTGTCAGAGTGGTGGATTGTAGCAGTCATCACTATTTTCCATATACCCTTTTCAGAATCGTCAATTAGTATGACGCACCACACTAGCACAGACCATTTACAGAGAATTTATAACTCCCCTTGACCTGAAGCTTCTATCCATGCAATGCTGAGTTCATGATTCAGATCAAACCGACCAACAAGATGGTGACCATGCGCCGACTGTTCCTCTGGGCAGCAGGCGTACCATCTGTGGTTCGAAGATCAGGTTAAACGACAGTTTTTATACCAGGATTTTTTAAAAGGCCGCAGATGGAAACATCTGCGGCCTTTTTCGTTATGGAGGGAAATATCATGTCTGTACCAGCCGCCTATGTTGGGGTGTTGCTGATCTGGGGAACTACACCTTTGGCCATTCAATGGAGTGGTCAAGATGTGGGATATCTGTTTGGCGTCACTGGGCGTATGTTAATCGGTGTGACTGTGGCGTTGTTGGTTTTGCGTCTGTTTGGACTGAGTCTGGTTTGGCATAAACAGGCTCGACGCACCTATCTGGCAGCTGGTTTGGGTATATTTGTGGCGATGACTTCTGTCTATTGGTCTGCTCAGTTTATACCTTCCGGATGGATCTCTGTGATATTTGGTTTATCGCCGATCTTTACAGGATTGATGGCCCGTATATGGTTGAAGGAACAAGGTTTGAACTCGTCAAGACTGATTGCAGTGTTGGTCTCTCTGGTTGGCTTAGTGACAATTTTCACTGTCGGTATGGAAGCTGGTGTTGATTTTGTGTTTGGTCTGGCTGGTATGTTGATATCAGTCACAACCCACTCTGCAAGTGCAGTTTGGGTGAAACGGATAGATGCTCAGTTGCATGGCTTGGTGGTAACCACGGGTGGTTTGCTGGTGGCGGTACCACTATTTCTTCTGAGCTGGTTCCTGCAGGGGGAGAGCTGGCCTCAGGAGATCAGCGACAGAACCTTGTTATCGATTATCTATCTTGGGGTTATCGGTTCTGTGCTTGGGTTTGCACTCTATTTTTATATCCTGCGATATGTAGAGACCACCAAAGTGGCCTTAATTACACTGGTGACTCCGGTAATGGCGCTGTTGGCTGGCCACTGGCTTAATTCAGAACATATCGATGAACGTGTCTGGTTTGGAACCGGAATGATTCTGTTGGGGTTGTTGCTGTTTGAACTGGGTGGAAAACTCTCTGCTCAGTTTCGGTTCAACAGGGCAAGAGAGAGTGAAGGCCAGTAGGTGATGATCAATACCGCGCCAAACAGGAGTAGAAACCAGGGAAGGGTGGCGCGGTATATTTCAGTGATCGGCTTACCAAAGCGGTAGCTGGCGATGAACAGGTTCATTCCCACTGGTGGTGTGAAATAGCCAATCTGCATATTGGCCAGAAAAATAATGCCCAAATGTACTGGGTCAATACCATACTCTATAGCAACTGGCAGCAGCAGTGGCACCATCAGCACCAATGCAGAGAAGATATCCAGCATGGTGCCGAGTATCAAGAGAAAGATATTCAGCAATATAAGGAAGGTGAGTGGGTCATCTACACGCTCGTGCAACCAGCTGAATAACATTCCCGGTACATCACTATCGATCATGTAGTTGGTGGAGGCCAGAGAGAGACCGAGGATGACCAGTATGCCTCCGACCAATAGCATAGCTTCATGCATGATACGGGGGAGCTGTTTAAAAGGTATTTCTCTATGTATGAAGAGTTCCACGAACAATACATAGACCGCAGTGACTGCAGCGGCTTCTGAGATGGCAAAGTATCCACTGTAGATGCCACCCAGTAGTATGACCGGAAGCGGCAGTTCCCAAATAGCATCCCTTAAAGCAGATTTCGCTTCGCTGTAAGAGAAAGGGATGAGTTGTAAATGACGGCCGGAAAAGAGTCCCCAGGCCATCAGTATGAACAACATCAACAGACCAGGAAGAATGCCTGCTAAAAACATATCATCAACTGTAATAGAGCCGCCAATACCCAGCTGTTGTGCAACTACCGCATAAAGTATCAAGGGTAGTGCCGGTGCGAACAGAAGACCCAGACTGCCTGAAGTTGTTACTAATCCAAGACTGAAGTTTTTTCGATAGCCAGCTTCTTTTAGTGCGGGGTAGAGTAAGGCGCCAAGCGCTACGATTGTTACCCCGGAGGCTCCGGTAAATGCAGTAAACAGTGCGCATGCAATAAGTGCAACAAAGGCCATGCCACCTGGCATCCAACCGAGCAGGGCCTGGGTCAACCTTACCAGGCGACGAGGTGCATTGCCTTCACTCAGGAGATATCCTGAAAAGGTAAAAAGAGGGATCGCAAGTAATACCGGGGTTTCGGCCAATCTGAAAAATTCGATTGCCACTACAGAGAGATCAATCTCGGATTGGTAGAAGCCCCAGAGCGCTCCTGCACCAATTACTGCAAACAGTGGCGCACCGCTTAATGCCAGTAGTATCAGTCCAATTGTGACAATCATGCCGGTTTCTTGTCCATGAACTGAAGCGGGATGTTGATGGCGAATCGCAAACACATGGTGCTGAAGCCGATAGGTATGATTATTTCACCCACCCAGGCGGGTAGACTAGAAAATAGTTTCGCCCCATCCTGCCATTCTATGTAGACAAAACGTGTAGAGTGCCAGGCGATGACTCCGCAGATTAAGGCGCTGAAGAGATTATGTATGACTGAAAGCCGCGCCTTGTTGCGATTTGAAAGATAGTTAGAGAGTAGATCAATACGAATGTGCCTGTTTTCACGGGTAGCAGCGATAGCCCCTAATAATGCGACCCAAAGTACCATGATACGTAAGCTGGGGTCTGCCCAGATCAGTCCGGAATCAAACAGGTTTCGTAAAAAAATCTGGCTACCTGCCAACAGAATCATGCCGCCCAGCAAGAGTGCTGTGAGCAGTTCTTCGAACAGGAGAATATTACGTCGAATGGATTGCAGTGTGATGGCCATGAGGATCAATTATAACCGTATATCATTACAGTATATATATATGGGTTCGATCTCTTGTTTATACTCGATGGGTGAATAGTAATCTAAAAAACGGATTACTTTGCTGCAGATGATCGCCCATGAGTTGTTAAGAGTTACCTATGGCACTGAATGGATTCAACGGATATGTACTGTAAGCCATATGCAATGGGGTTGGTGACTGGTGGTTAAAACACGATGCGGGGTATTGGCTGGAATCAGTTCGCAATCACCACGATGCAGGTTGAGGAGCGCGCCGTTCATCTCGAGTTTTGCACTGCCCTGGAGGATGGTTATCCATTCATCATGAGACTGTTGGGTGATTTCGGTGATGGTGTCGGGCGGGCTTAAGATGCGTTCAATAGTGATATTCTTCTGTTGCAACAAGGTTTCCAGCGTTTCGTTTTCTCCATCAGCTATATCTGGTTTAAACAGATTCTTATCTGACATGGCTTGCTTTACCTGTGTTGTGTGTTGATCGCTTGGGGAATGTATTTTACTAACCTGGCCATTGTCGGCGAGCCGCGCCTTGATCTGAGCCACGCTTGTAGCCCTGAGTGTATTAATATCTATGGCCTGGTTAGTAAGCATAGGGGCATCTTCAATGTTCCTTAACCTGATTGTTTGAACATAGATTGCCGGACAGGCCTCCACTATCGCACGAATTGGTGTTCAATTGTAGATGGTTAGAAATAATCCCTAGTGTACCTCGTCATAGATTCTGTACCATTCAGCGAGTCTGGAAGGGGTTAGCCAAAAGGCATGCCTCGCAGGGAATGGCCCCTCCCTGACGAGGTACACTAGTGAACACTATTTGAAGTCCGTTGCAGATTGATCAGATTCTGCATCTCATCAAGCAGCTCGGTGGTGACAATACCATCTTTTTGCATCGTCTTCAGGGTTGAGTTTGCATGTATTTCCCAAGCCTCTTGCTGTTGTGTAGAGGGGCTTACGAACTCTATCCCCTGCTTTTTGAGTGCGGATAATGCGGCAATATTATCGGCACGGTTTTGTCTGTTCAGATTGACAAAGGTTGAACTCAAAGTCTGTTTGACCAACTCCTGGTCAGCAGCGCTGAGTTTACTGAAAGCCTTCTCTTTGATGACAAGAGTGGCATATAGATAGGCAAGAGGCACCTGAGTCAGGTAATTCACCCTGGTGTGCCATTGTAAGGCGATGGCGCCTATTGGTGCGCTGGCAATGGTGTCTATCAACCCAGTCTGTAATCCGGTGAGGACATCTGTCAGGGGCAGAGGAATGGGGGATATGCCCAGTTGACCAAAGATTTTTGCATTGACCTGGTCTCCTTCCGGGATCCAGATTTTCAAACCCTTCATATTGTCTGTGGTCTTGACTGGAGAGTTTGAAAGTAAGTATGCAAAGCCTCCCTCGCTGAGACCGAAACTTATGAAGCCCTCTTTTTTCAATCCATCAATAATCTGCTTGTCCATGACCTGGCGAACGGCATCCACTTCTTCCAGGTTTCGAAATTGAAAGGGGAGTGTATAGATCTGGGCATCAGGGTAAATTGTGCTCAATCCACCACCAGTTATTGCGCCACCTTGCAACTGTCCGACGCGTATTTTTCGTAACACGCTGTTGTCATTGCCCATGACGCCACCTGGGTAGAAGCGGATCTTCACCCGACCTTCTGTCTTTTCATGAATCTGCTTGGCAGCCGAGCGCATCTGCTTCATCCAACTGGTACCGTCTGGTGCCAGAGTGGCAATTTTCAAGGTGGTTTTCGCATAACCCACGGGCGTAAGCAGAAGTGTCATGACTAAAACAGCCAACAAACGGAACATGTTATCTAATCCTCGATGGTGGTATGTAGACCTGTGTGGTGTGCCATCTGAACGTTGCACCACACCAGGTGATCCAAATTACTCTAGAGTTAATACGTTTGATTGAATCAATCGGACGCAATAATTGCATATCTACGGAAATTACATGGGCGGGGCTCAGTACCCAGCAATTTATCCCTCGGATAGCAAATCGGGTGGTTGATACGATTTTGGGGGGTAATGGCAGTTTTCCGGTAGAAGTCGGTTAGTTCCCGCTAACCTATTATAAAAACTCAGTTGTTACAAGTGGTTGCGGTTTGGTTAATATTAAAAATAGTCATCCTGTATCAATAATTTAGCTTGCTGTTGGGCAATGATGTTGCTGAGGGTAAAGCCCTCAGTTACTGGATCGGCCTGCAACACTTCATTCAGTAGCCTATCGTGTAGTGTTTTATCAAAAACCAGGCGTGCATAGTGTCGAGCGTATTCCAGTTTGGCCATCAGATCCCGGTTATCTGAATAGTTGATGGCAGACTCAAAATGTTGTTTTCCGAGTTCAGGTTTGCCACCCAGTGCTGGGGGTATCTGGCTGCGAATCACAGCTAAGTAGAGCTGTGCACGGCCTTTCTCATAGCCAGGATCCTGGTTGACTACCTGGAGCAGCAGTGCTTCAGCTTTAGCCAGGTCTGCAACTGCATTCCAATCGTCACTGTGAGCCTGAATCCATCCTGCCCAGCTGGAACCATAGATGTAGAGACCGCTGAGTTCCTGATCTTTTGCCTGTTCCAGAGCTGCGGAAAACTGTTCAAAAGGCTGGTCTGCTTTTTCACAAATGGCTTGCTGCTCCTGGCAGTAGGCCTGGGTTGCATAGTCCATGGCTTTTTGGGTGAGATTTTTGCGGCGCTCCGGGTCGCTGACCAGCCCCCCCGCATAGGCCCCATACAGTTTAGCTCCGGCATAGAGTAGATCACGGTCATCGGGACTCTCAGCAATAAATGAATCGATTAATAAGAGATAGGCAGGAGCGCCATAGCGGACGATTTCCGGGTCCGTCTGGTTAAGCATGGCGTTGGACAGGTTGGCAGCCAGTCTGCTGGTTGAGAGTGAAGAGCAACCACTATCAAATAGGAGTGCTGCGCCACAAAACAGTGAGATGATAAAAAGGCGATGATAGTTGTTATTCATCCGCCAATTGTGACAGGTTTCAGCGATGTTTTCTGCCGACTTGTTCCATATGATGTAGCCAGCTGGAGAACAGGTTGCCAACAGAACCACTACCCGATCGGCGGCCTTTGAATGTATGGAAACAGCCTTCATCCTCATCATCTAAGCGGGCAGCTCCGATGTTGAGACAGAGATAGATAACAAACAGGTCGAGTATCAGCAGCGCAACTACGATTGGCACATGGATAACCGCATCGGTTTTCATCCAGCTGATGAGGTCTGCATAGTTACTGATCACCAGATAGAGGGTGCCGAACAGAAGTGCTACCGCCAGCAGGGAAAAAAAATCAGCAAAATACTCATTTTTTCGGGAGTACCCTTTCAGGCTTTTACAGAAAGACATGGGTTAATCCCCCGCTATTTGTAGTAGTTATCAGTATGAGACTAGTATTCAACTCAGATAATCTCAAGAAATAATCCTCTCTGATCGGTTTTTACCGTCATCTTGGAGTGTGTATAGTACTTCTGGTTAGTACGAATCAGAAGTACTGCTTAAAGTCCCGCGATATGCTTGGTAATTCCGTTTGGAATTACTGTAAGTGTTTGCCATGCAACAAAAAATACATAAGGGGGTATGGGGTGGATTCAATACAAAATCTGATCGAAGGTCTGAACGGCATTGTCTGGGGGCCGGTGATGCTGGTCCTGATCCTCGGTACAGGCCTGTTCCTGATGCTCGGTTTGAAGCTGATGCCTCTGGCTCGTCTCAAGTATGGATTTAAAATGCTCTGGGCCGGACGAAAGCAGCAGGGTGCTGGTGAAATCAGCCCTTTTAACGCCCTTATGACATCCCTTTCTGCGACGATCGGAACCGGCAATATTGCGGGTGTGGCAACCGCCATTGCTCTGGGTGGTCCCGGGGCCCTGTTCTGGATGTGGTGTACCGCGTTGGTCGGTATGGCGACAAAATATGCAGAGGCTGTGCTGGCTGTGCGTTATCGGGAAGTGGATGAAAATGGTAACCACGTGGGTGGCCCGATGTACTACATCAAGAACGGTCTTGGCAGCAAGTGGACATGGTTGGGTACCCTGTTTGCCATATTTGGTGCACTGGCCGGTTTTGGAATCGGTAATACAGTGCAGGCCAATTCGGTAGCCCAGGCACTATTGAAAAATGAGGATCTTCTTATTGCGCCAGTTGTTACCGGTGTTGTGATGGCTGTTTTGGCTGCGCTTGTGTTGATCGGGGGTATCCGGCGGATTGCTGAAGTTGCCGGTAAGCTGGTTCCAATTATGGCAATTGCCTATTTGTTGGGCGGTGGCGTGATTCTGCTTCTCAACATCACAGAGATCCCTGCAGCGATAGCGGAGATAGTGAAGTATGCTTTTACACCGACAGCGGCAACAGGTGGATTTGCCGGTGCGGCAGTATGGGCGGCGATTCGATTTGGTGTGGCCCGGGGGGTCTTTTCCAATGAGGCGGGTCTTGGCAGTGCGCCTATTGCCCACGCCGCTGCAGCAACTGACAATCCAGTACGTCAGGGTACCGTCGCCATGTTGGGAACCTTTATCGATACCTTGATCGTATGTTCCGTTACCGGCCTGGCGATAGTGGTCACTGGGGTCTGGACGAGTGGTGAAACCGGTGCAGCGCTCTCTTCCAGTGCCTTTGAAATGGCACTACCCGGCTATGGTGGCATGATCGTCAGTATCGGATTGGCTGTTTTTGCCTTCACCACAATTTTGGGTTGGAGTGTCTACAGCGAACGTTGTGTTGAGTACCTGTTTGGTATCAAAGCCATTACCCCGTTTCGTGTGCTTTGGATCATCATGATTCCAGTCGGCGCTATGGCTCAGGATCAACTCAACTTTGTCTGGCTAATTGCAGATACACTGAATGCGCTTATGGCGATTCCAAATCTTGTTGCGTTGCTGATGCTCAGTCCTGTGGTGTTTAAATTGACCAAGGACTACTTTGCTGAAAGTGGGGGTTGATTTCGCCCTGTTTCTAAAAGTACCCCTTTGGATCTGAAGAGATTGAGTATTATCATATATTAATATATTAATTTTGCTAGCATCCCCTGTCCTTTAATCAACCAGCCTGAAAGGGGTTGTCACATGCTCAGCAGTAACGAGTCTTCTTTTAATCCAAACTATTTTCTCTCCGCACTTGGTGCGGGGGGATTAACTATCTCCTTTTTTCTCTATCCGATGTTCATGCTGCCTCATCCGCAGACACCGATGGTCGCATTTGATGCTATTCAGGGTGTGCTGATGGGGGCGAATCCTTTGGCTGCACTGTTGCTGGCCTTGGATCTGCTGGCTGTAGTCGGATTTGCATTTGCCCATTTTCATCTGTTGGCAAAAAGCCTGATTGCATTCAGGCGTTTTCGGCGCACTTCAGCCTATGAAGCGCTACGCAAAGGTAACAGTGAAGTTTCGCTGATGGCGATACCATTGACTATCAGTATGAGTATGAATGTAGTGTTTGTTCTCGGCTCACTTTTCATACCTGGGTTATGGCAGGTGATTGAGTGGATTTTCCCCTTCGCTCTGGCTGCTTTTATCGCTATTGGTATCTATGCTCTGCGGCTCTATGGCAGCTATTTTGTGCGTCTGTTGATCAAAGGGGATTTCGATTTTGACAGCAACAATAATCTGAGCCAGCTAATGGCGATCTTTGCTTTTGCGATGATTGCAACCGGTCTTGCCGGCCCTGGTGCAATGAGTCACACCCAGGCGATTAATGTAATCGGTATTTTCGGTTCCATCTTTTTTCTCTCTTTGTCTATTTTGTTGGCAGTTGTGAAATTGGTGTTGGGAACGAAATCGATGCTGCGTCATGGCATTGCCAGGAAGTCGAGTTATACCCTTTGGATTCTGTTGCCGATTCTTACCCTGATTGGTATCAGTACGATCCGAATTATTATGGGGCTGCATCACGGTCTTGATGCGCCTCTTTCTCACCCTGCTCTTTTCGTCTTTACCTCGGTCATTTTGTCACTTGAGATCATGGTAGGTTTACTGGGGTATAAGGTGATGAAACAGTTAGGATATTTTGACGACTATCTTCGCGGTGATAAGCGGGATGCAAGCAGTTTTGCGCTGGTTTGTCCCGGTGTGGCATTTTTTGTCTTCGGCCTCTTTTTTATTACCTTCGGTCTTGTGAAAAATGGTCTGGTTACGCCGATGTCACCGCTCTATTTTCTGATACTGGCACCTTTTGTCTGGATCCAGGTCAAGACAGTGACTCTCTTTCTGAAGTTGAACTGTCAGGTTATGGGGTATGGGTTTTGCCGCATTGGGCATCAAGTAAAAGCCTGATCTGTATTGTTTCCGGCGAAGGCATTCGCCGGAAAACATCTTTATGATGTTTTAACATTTTGTGACTGCATGAAGTTCTGGTTAGGCGTAGTAGTCTTCAGTAAGGTCTTCTGCAGTCGCAAAATGTTGTCGGAGATAGAGAATAATATCGTCGGATTCATAGAGCCATTCGCTCTTATCCTGATATTGGATTCTCAGGCATGGGGTCTGCATTTTTCCTCCCCCCTGGCGTAGCTCGTTAGCATAAGCTGTTGCGTTTACAGCATCACGCTGTTCAATATTCAGATTCAGTTTGTGAATGACTCTGCTTACTTTGGTGCAGTAGGGGCAAAACGGAAAAATGTAGAGTGTGAGGCTGTCACTCTCTTTGTCGACTTGATCTTGTCTGGCTGGAGATCTTTTTATCGGTTTGGTAATGAGTCTCGATAACCAGTGGAACATTGCTCCTTATCCCTTTTTTGATCCGCCAAGGCACTCTGGTGAGTTGGGCACTGTACCGCCATGATTGAACCAATCTTCAGGTGTTAGGGTATGTAGTGCCAGTGCATGCACACCCCCTTCACTCAACTCTTCAGCAAGTACTTTGTTTACACGGCGGTGACGCTGAATCAGTTTTTCCCCATCGAAGGCTTCACTGACCAGGACAACTTTAAAATGCGATTCAGCACCTTTGGGAACGCTATGGTTGTGGCTCTCATCGATCACTTCCAAATGGAGTGGAGAGAAGTTTTCCTGCAACTTTTTTTCAATGATTTGCTGCGTAGTTATCATTTGGATACCTGTTGATGTCAGTGTAATTAATTGCGGAGTTTCAGGGTTTGATCAGCTTATTGCCTCATAGTTTCAGGGCCTCCCGGACAAAGGGTATCGTCAGTTTACGCTGAGCCGCAAGAGAGGCTTGATCCAGACGGTCGATAAGTATCGTCAGGAAGTGGATGTCCCGGGGGGTTCTCTGAAGTAGGAATCTCGCGGTATCGACACTCATCGACATGCCTCGAGATTCCGCACTGCTGAGCAGAAGTTCCAGGCGCTCTTCATCATTCAATGGAAACAGGTGATAACAAGGGCCCCAGGTCAGCCGGGAGGCCAGGTCAGGTAGTTGTAAGGCCAGTTGTCCTGGAGGGCGGTCACAAGCAATGATCAAATGAGCATGATGCTCTCTCAACTGATTAAAGAGGTTGAATATCGCCACTTCCCACGCTCTGTCTCCTGCAAGCACCTGTAGATCGTCGAGGCAGACCAGGGAGAAGCTCTCAAGTCCTTCCAGCATGGCTGGCTGCAGGCCATGCTCAGACTTGAATGGGAGATAGGCAGGTTGTTGACCATTCGCTTGGGATTGCTGGCAGGCCGCTTGGAGCAGGTGGCTTTTACCGCAACCTGAATCACCCCAAAGATAGATATAGGGGTCGGTTTCGGTGCGCAAACGCGAGACTGCCTCGCCATTTCGGCCTATGACGAAGTGCCTGAAATCGACGCTGGGTCTAATGCTCAAGCCAAGAGGGAGTTGTGTGGGCATAGTCGTTTGACAGGGGTTAGCTTTGTAGTTGCAAGGCAGTTTCGGCCATACGTTTACCCTGGGTGATGCAGATGCGCTTCTCCTCTTCAGTGATGGGAAGTTTGCTCTCTTTTCCGGCCAAATGGCTGGCCCCATAGGGTGTGCCACCACTCTGGGTATGCAGCAGGGCTGTCTCACTGTAAGGAATGCCGACCAGTATCATGCCATGGTGCAGCAATGGCAGCATCATCGATAGCAATGTGCTCTCCTGGCCACCATGAAGGCTGGAGGTGGAGGTAAACACTGAGGCAGGTTTTCCAATCATTGCGCCATTCATCCACAGCGGACTGGTCGAATCGAGGCAATACTTCATCGAGGCAGCCATATTGCCGAAGCGGGTCGGGCTGCCGAGAATCAAGCCGTCACAATCGCGAAAATCTGATTCTGTTATGTAGGGTGCACCACTTTCAGGGATAGTCTCTTTAGTCGCCTCACACACTGTTGATACCTCTGGTACAGTCCGGAGTTTTGCCTGAGCACCAGCTACCTCTTCCACGCCACGGGCTATAATACGGGCCATTTCAGCTGTGGCACCGTGACGGCTATAGTATAAAATCAGGATTTCTGCCATTGGTTTACTTCCGGGTTAGAGGGTATCGCACTTTAAATCAGTTCCAGTACCTTTTCAGGCGGTCGGCCGATTGCTGCCTTGCCATCTTTTATCACGATCGGCCGCTCAATCAACTTTGGGTGAGCAATCATCGCATCGATCAGCTGTTTTCGGGTCAGGCTTGCATCATCGAGATGATTTTCCTTATATTCTGACTCCTTTTTACGCATCAAATCACGAGGTTCCAGGCCGAGCATGTTGAGGATCTTTTCCAGGGTTTTCTTGTCCGGTGGGGTTTTCAGATACTCGACAATATCGGGTTCTAACCCTTGTTCTTGCAGTAGCTGCAGGGTCTGCCTGGATTTGCTGCAGCGTGGGTTATGATAGATCTCAATGCTCATTGTAAGTTATACCTCTTAATGGTTGATGGACATTGTATCCATATGAGATTGACTGCTCCACACTAGGATAGACATCTTGACACCAAGTTACACTCAGAAGGGAAACCGGTGATGAATCTGCAGGGTCTTAATCATAGGTTGTTGTCATATTTACAGCATCTACGTTCGTTTTTCGGATTGCTGATACACCATTTCGTGGCTGATGGTGGGGTACAGCATGTTGCTGCCTTGACCTACACCACACTACTCTCCCTGGTGCCGCTGATGACTGTGGTACTGGCCCTGTTCTCAGTCTTTCCGGCTTCTGAACGGATGTCAGAACAGATTGAGGATTTTCTCTTTCAGAACTTTGTACCGGCAGCGGGTGAAGCTGTGCAACAACATCTGAAGAATTTCAGCCAAAAAGCGGCGCAGCTTACCGGGGTGGGGTTTGTGTTTCTGATTCTGGTCGCTTTACTGCTAATGAGCAATATCGATAAGGCATTCAATACCATCTGGCATGTCAGGAAAAGCCGATCACCATTGGCAAAATTTACAGTTTATTGGGCGATTCTCTCTCTTGGTCCCATACTGATCGTGGTGAGTGTGGGGGTGACTTCCTACCTGGTGTCGATTCCTCTGATCGAGCAGGCACAGGCAGTAGTAATGGTGCGTTCCAAGTTGCTAAGTATCATGCCTGTGGCAATTTCAGCCTTGGCATTCAGTATGTTGTATGCACTGGTGCCAAATCGGTCAGTACCTATGCGCCATGCACTACTGGGTGGTCTGCTTGCGGCATTGCTGTTTGAGTTATCGAAACGGGGTTTTGCCCTCTATGTAACCACCTTTCCAACCTATGAAGCGATCTATGGCGCATTGGCTGTTGTGCCTATCTTTCTGATCTGGATCTATCTCTCCTGGCTGGTAACCATGCTAGGGGCTGAGTTTACCTACTGTCTGGGTATCTATCGGCAAGATTGGAGGGCTCACTACCATCAGCGGGGAGGGGCATTTCTTCTGGCGCTGCGACTACTAGCTCAGCTTAGGAGCTCCCAGCATCAAGGTGTTTCAATGACCACTCGTCAGCTGCTGATGCAGATTCCTGCTGCCACGGAAGAGCAGATCGATGAAACATTGAATAAACTATACAGTGCCCACCTGGTACTAAAAGCGGATGAAAAAGGGTGGGCATTGGCACGAGATCTTAGGCAGGTGAAGCTGAGTGATCTATACCACTCATCGGCTTATGTATTGCCAGAGAGTGGGCAAATGGTGGGTATGCCTGATGCCCTCAGGGATCTAATAGAGGGGGTGAATTTAACGATAGTTCAGACCATGGACAGGTCACTTGAAGAGCTGCTGAACGAACCGCTAGTAGAGAGTGGTGAACAGGAACCGCTTAAACACTTTTGACCCGAAAGCGCTCGAAATGGGCTGTTGTTTCCAGTTGTTGTAGTGGACTGATGCTGGGTGAAGGGATCATCTCTTCAATCCTGTACTCCTGCCCAATCACAAAAAAGTGCTTAGGTACAATCAGTGAACTGCGATTGTTGTGCCCTTGGTCGATAAATATACCCGCATGATCCGGGTTGGGTGACTCTTCTGTCTGGGGTTGAGCAAGACGAATTGTGATGGGGGCAATTTTACCAAGAACAAATTGCACACCTATTTCAAGCTGGTTATTCGCGCTGTTCATAGCGCGCTTGACTACACCCAGTTTCCAGTCGCTGCCGTGGCGTTTCTCATGGTTTGAGATCAGTATCAATTCACCAATAAGCTGGCCGGTGAAAATCTGACGTGGGATACATAAAGCGACTCCCGATCGGCTTTGATTACTGCGCAAAGCAAGAATTTGCTCATCAGCGACAGAGCTTGAGGCGCCAGCTATTCCCACTGACTGAGTCATGGTGATCTCTTGTTCGTCACTTTCAACAGAGCCGCTCTGGTTTGTTAGATAATTGTGTACTTTTTGCACGCCTACCCACATCATCACCTGTCCTGAAGTGTTGTGACGTTCACTATCGCGTTTTAGACGTATATGCCAGGTTTTCAACATTCTCGCGAAGAGATTTTTTACTTCCCTGGTCGTCAACTGATTCAGACTGCTCGGTTTGCTCTGTTCTGATTGCTCCAGGCTGCGTAACTGTTGATGTAAGCTCTTGCTGACAGGGCTGAGGTCAAACAGAGAGAAGCGGGATAGTGTCAGATTTTCGAGACACTCTTCATGAAAAAGATAGGGTGGCACTTCACCCAGGCGATCGATGATGTAGC
Source organism: Candidatus Thiodiazotropha sp. AKAK3 (assembly GCF_058244645.1). Classification (NCBI taxonomy): domain Bacteria; kingdom Pseudomonadati; phylum Pseudomonadota; class Gammaproteobacteria; order Chromatiales; family Sedimenticolaceae; genus Candidatus Thiodiazotropha; species Candidatus Thiodiazotropha sp. AKAK3. The sequence continues at coordinate 13,510 of NZ_JBSYOQ010000057.1, read as the reverse complement.
GCCCGGTTGTCTCATCATCTGCTGTGGGTGTGGATATACGGGCTCCACTGGCGATTGAGTTCAAAAAGTCGAAGCATAGCCACGGCTCGCCCTCTTGCAAGTGGCAGGGGTCAAGAAGCAGCAGTAACATATAGCGGTTGAATTGGTGGGCGATAGTGGCCTGATGCGGTTCGGGCTGATCACTATCCTCCATCTCAACAAACTGGAGATTTTGCTCGCAGGCAAATGTCATCAAACGAGACAATTGGCGGTAGGAAGAGACTGAACGGCAGTCAAACTCTTCGCAGGCAAGAAGATAATCGAGAATGAAATATTTAGTCGCGTAATAGAGTGCATGGCCGAGTCGGGCAATTACCTTCTTATTTGGCTTGCAGGCAATGCACTCATTTGCAATATGGCAATAGCCATAGCCCATCTCCAGCATCACACGACGAATATCGCTGATCGGACCTTGATGCTTTCTTTGTTCCAGACCATGAAGAAGACGCATGGCTGGTGTGACATAGATCTGCATCAAATCTTCACGTTTCTTGACCTGACCCGGAAAACGGTTCAGACGCCCAAGACTGGTAATTACGTTTTCGGCGAGTTGCTGGGGGTTGGCAAATGGCAGGGCAGTAGCCCACAGACCCAGTTGCTGAGGATCAGTCTCGACCAGGGGATTCTCGAAAGGATCAGCTTGTGGCACAAAGAACAGAGGTTGTTTGTTGGTGTGTGTTTTGCTGGTAAAAAAGTCAAACATAGATATTTTCTGTTCAGTCCGTTTCTTTATATTGTGGCGTCCCTAAACAAACTATACCATTTATTATTAACCCTGAAGACAACATACTTAGTCGCCGGGTTAATAGGTTAGCTTAAGCGGTGATATTAACCCAATCATTCAATGCCTAAATTGAGTAAGATCTGTTGGTTGTGTGGTAGAAACTGACTTAGCGTACAAATGCTAGACTCATGCACGATACAGAAGAATTACCAAGCATGGAATATTACTATATTTTAATGGGTTAATGTTGAGGTTTCATGAGAGTCTATCTCCCCTCTCCAAGGCGATCTTCAGTCATGACCAGCGAGTTTGACCACAAATAGGAAATTCCTAATTAAGGTTTTCCTTAGGGCCGATTCGATTAGTGTGAACAGGCCCTAATTGCACTTATCGGAATTTAGCCTGAGAATGGAGGTCTGAAACTTCGGCCATCCAGAAGATTATCGATTCAACGGAGATATTTATGCAGTGCAACAGTCCCCTAAGCCGTATCCTCTTTTTCTGTGGATTGTGGCTGTTTGTTCTCCCGGCAATGGCTGAAGCGGTGGATTTCGAGCTTCCAGGGCTTGATGGCAAGAACTATCGTCTTTCTGACTATCGGGGAAAATGGGTGTTGGTCAACTACTGGGCCACTTGGTGTCCACCGTGCCGGGAAGAGTTACCTGAGCTGGAAGTGTTCCATTCCAATCACAAAGACAAGGATGCTGTGGTATTAGGTATTGCGATGGAGCGAATTGATCCACCTCGCCTCAAGAGTTTTGTTGATGAGCAGTTTCTGAGTTATCCAATTTTATTGACAAAGCCAGCGGCTCGAACCGAATTGGGTCGGGTACCTGGACTACCAACCTCTTTTCTGGTCAACCCTGAGGGTGAGCTTGTTGCCCGTCAGGTAGGCCCTGTAACCCTGGAAGACCTTGAATCTTTCATAAATGAAGAGAGCAATACAAAGGAAGAGACCGAGTGAGGAGGCAATAATGAAAAAATCCATACTCTTCCTGATCCTGGCCAGCCTCTTTTTTGGCGATGCAAACTCTGCTACACGTGATCCTGTGAACTATTTTTTTGATCAGTCACTGGGTGATTTCAGTGAGGAACTGACAGTGGCCAGGGAAGAGGGGAAAAAAGGGGTTTTGATCATGTTTGAAATGGATGAGTGTCCCTTTTGTCATCGGATGAAGAGCAGAGTGCTCAATCAAGTGGAGGTTCAGGACTATTTCAAAGCACATTTCCAGATATATACCGTAGATATTGAGGGGGATGTGGAGATTGCCGATTTCAAAGGGCAACTCATGAAGGAGAAGGATTTCGCCTTTAAGCAGTTCAAGGTGCGCGCAACCCCTGTTTTCGGCTTTTTCGATCTGGATGGTAATTTAATTACCCGTTTTACAGGAGCCGCCAATAGCGCCGAAGAGTTTATGTGGCTCGGTGAATTTGTGGTGGATGAGCACTATAAATCGACAAATTTTTCGCGTTATAAACGGGCTAAAAAAAAGGAACTTAGGACGCAGTGACGAGCATTATAAATATAATCTCCCGGGGTCGCCTGCTGCTGATCTTCTTTTTCATACCATTGGATATTGTTGCACTGGAACCGCTGCCAACCCCGCTCTCTCTGGAATATGCCCTGAGTCTGGCTGATGATGGGCATCCTGAACGGGTTTTGGCAGATGCCGCCTTGGCCCAGTCAGAAGCAGAAAAACTAGAGGCTGATGCAGGAGATGATTTACGCATCGATGTGAGTGCGGAGTTACGCGCTATTGAGCCTTCAGAAATTGCCATATATCAGACCCATAATGACAGTCTGGCCAGACTCAGGATAAGCAAGCAACTCTATGATTTTGGTCGTACCTCTCATGCACTTGAGGCGGCAGACGCTAACTTGGAGTCCCGTCGTTGGCAGCTTGTAGAGGTTCGTCAACAACGCAGATTGGATGTGATGGCCCGATTCTTTAATGTTCTTTTGGCAGATTTAGAGAATGCCAGAGATAATGAGGCCCTCTCGATTGACTACATTCGTTTCGATCGTGCCCGCACCAAGAATGAAATGGGTAAAGTGTCTGACGTAGATATGCTGGAACTGGAGAGCCTCTATCAGCAATCCCGACGCAAGCTGAGAGTCAGCCAGAATCGCCAGCGCATTACCCGCTCCCAGTTGGCAAACAGCCTGAACCGTCCACTCGATCTCCCTGCTGACTTGGAAATACCAAGCTTTGAGCCATTGGCTAAGATGGCTGGAGTGGAGGAGTTAGTGGCACTTGCCATCACGGGTAATCCTGGACTCAGGAAACTGAGGGCTGAGCTGCAAGCGGCACAAAAACAGTTACAGGCAAGTGAATCAGAAGCGAATCCAGTAATTAGCGCTCAACTTGAGGCGGCTACCTATGAGCGGGAGCTTGGGGGACGCAACCCTCTGACAGCAGCTCTGGTGTTTGAACTGCCACTCTATCAAGGTAGTCGGGTCGATGCGGTAAAGGCAAAGCAGCGCGCTTTGATACAACAGAAGCAGGCTGAATTGGCTTCCTATGAGCTTGTTCTCAGGCAGCAGATTCTCGATTATTGGATGGAACTCGACCAATTGCGTATAGAGTCTGAAGAGATTGGTGTAACAGGTGATTTTCGAGATCTCTATCTGGATCGAAGTCGAACACTGTATGACTTGGATCTCTCCTCAGATCTGGGTGATTCCATGACCCAGATCGCAGCAATTCAGTATCAGAGTGCCAAGAATAGCTATCAAATCCAGTTGGTATTGGCTCATCTCAAGGCCTTGACTGGTGGATTGCTGGATCAAGAGGAGAGTGCAGCGGTGCCTTAGGGCCTATTCGATTAGTGTTAACAGGCTCTAGGCCTTTTCATGCCTCGCTGCAGGCAGAATCACCATGGCTGAAAGTAAACTATTTGGTCGCCGGGTCAATAGAAAGTACGATGAGCCACTATCACGAACTTCATGTGGTTTCGTCCGAGTACAAAATAGAACCGAGTGGCGCGGTTGATAATATTAAATAGAAAAGGGGGATAGTGATGAGGGTGCTGATGATTTTCTGTTTACTGATCAGTGGGCAGTCGATGGCTCAGGATTTTGAGGCAGTGACAGATTGGTATCAACGGGTTGAGTTGAGTACCTTTGTGGACGGCATGGTAAGTCGTGTGAATGGGAATGAGGGAGAGGCTGTCAGCCGGGGAACCATTTTAATAGAGCTCGACCAACGAGCCTATAAAAGTGAACTCGCTGCGGCAGAGTCTCGTTTCGAAGCCACGGTTCAGCAAAATGCTGAAGCAAAAAGAGAGTTGGATCGTGCACTTGAGTTATATGACCGCACCCTGTTATCAGATCATGAACGTAAGCAGGCAGAGATAGAGGCAGCTATGTCGGATGCTGCTTACCGGGAGGCGGATGCGCAGTTGATGAAGATACGCTTGCAACGTGAGTACAGTAAGATCACAGCGCCCTTCGACGGTGTTGTAGAGAGAGTATATGTCCAGCCAGGACAAGCAGTTGTGAATCGGGATAAGGCGGTACCATTGCTCCTTTTTTGCGATACCACCCGGATGAAAGCAGTGACTGATATAGATGCTCGAGACGCTGATAAGCTGAAGAGTGGTACTGCCGTGCAGATTGGCGTGAGGGGGAGCTGGTTGAAAGGAGAGATATCCCGGCTCGGTTTAGAGCCTGTTTCAGAAGATGCAAATGGCGCGCGCTACCCATTGGAGGCGACTTTTCAAGTCCCTGAGTCAACATTGATCAGAGCAGGGGAGAAGGCAGTATTGAGGATTGCGGATGAATGATCGGAGTGAAACCGTACCTGTCTGTGTACGCTGTTATGTTGGTGGGCAGGTTCAAGGGGTTTTTTACCGTGCTTCAGCAAGGCATGTTGCTCAGGGTCTAGGCATCAAAGGCTACGCCAAAAACCTGAGTGATGGTCGAGTGGAGGTAGTCGCCTGTGGCGCAGTGGAGGCGATTGACGAACTCAGGAATTGGCTCCGCAAAGGTCCGGCGGATGCGCGAGTCTCTGGGGTCTCCTGCGAGGTCATTGATCAACAGTTATTCAGTGATTTTTCCATTGGCTGAGTGACACTCTGGGCTATCCCAATTTGGTTTTCGCTATAGCGTTTGGTTCAGCGAGCCCCAACCCATGTAGCCGGGACTGATTTATTATTTAAAAACCACCCAAGCAATCTATACCTGGCAGTTGCTGTCGCTCCTATTGAGAGTATCCCGGTTGATCGAGTGGCCTGAACTTCATCGTCGGTTCAAGCTGTTCGGTTGCTTCGTTATATGGGGTGTAGCTGGCCGAGGCACCCTCTGAACTGCTCTGGTAAGCAGGTGGCTGTTGAATGCCTTGCGGAGAGGTGGGGCTATTGTAGTATGCCGATGGTGTCTGGGCTGCGGACGTTGGTGCCTGTTGGTAGGGCGTGTTGAGAGTTTGTGCGGAATTCTGCGCTGCTGCTTGTTGCTCAATGGGGCGAAAGCGGAATTGCTCTTGTGGTGCAGATCCGTATTGCTTTGTCGACCCCGTTGCCGGCGCTGGTTGATATCTTGGGGAGGCCTGCTCTCTATAGCTTGGAGTTGGCAATGGCTGTTGAACGGGTTGTTGGTACCCTGGGTTGGCAGGATACTGGGCAGCAGGTGTGTTATAGCTCGCAGGTGGTTGTGCATATCCACCTGGATATGGTTGCCCCTGAGGATAGCCTGGATATGCCTGAGGTCCATAGTAGGGGGTGTTGTTGTAATTGTTATAACCACCCCGATCCCTGTCGTAACCACCAAACATGTTGCGCATGGGATTCATCATGCCACCCATCATGTTGTTCGGATTGACATTGAAGTGTCTACCAGTCTGCTGGTCTTCGGCTGATAATTCCGAAGCACCCAATACTAATAGGGTAAAAACCGTAAGCCATTTCAAGCGTGTCATTATGTGATACCTCTGATGGGGTGGTCGTTTTCTACTCTTGCGGGTATTTATTTGTTGTCGAAATTTTATACCGCAACTCTCTATTACGGAGATAATACACTAAGCCGTATTGTGATAAACCCAGGACAGCACTTTGTCTTTGCTTACCAGGAGAGTGCCCGATGAGGCTTCCGCCATTAACAAATGGTCATATCATCAAACGCTACAAGCGCTTTTTAGCAGATGTTGAGCTGTCTGATGGAGAGATTCTGACTGTGCACTGCCCGAATACGGGGAGTATGTCCGGGTGCTGGGAGCCTGGGGCTCCGGTACAAATCAGCTTTAGTGATAATCCACGCAGGAAGCTCCCATGGACTCTGGAGCGGGTTGATATGGGGCAGGGTTGGGTTGGTGTCCACACTGGACGAACCAATCCTGTGGTGGAAGAGGCGCTCAAGGCGGGGCTTATTAAATCTGTTGCAGACTACCAGGTGGTCAAAAGGGAGGTGCCCTACGAGAGTCATGGAGAGCGATCCAGGTTTGACTTTATGCTGCCTGGAGATGGCAAAGCTGATGTCTGGATTGAAGTTAAAAACGTAACCCTGTGGCAAGGCGAGGGTCTTGGTTTTCCTGATGCAGTAACCCTGCGTGGACGTAAGCACCTGGAGCAGCTGGCTGAGTTATCAGGGTCTGGTAGCAGAGGGGTGATGATATATGCCCTCAATCGTCCTGAAGGTAACTACTTCTCGCCAGCAGATAAGATTGATCCGGAATATGGTAAAACCTTGCGTAGGGTGGTCGAGAAATCCGGGGTAGAAGTGGTTGCGCTAAGAATCAAGCACACTAAACAGGCCATGAAGGTGGCAGAGCCGGTTGCTGTCAAACTTGACTGATTATTCAGTAGCCGATGGAAGCCAGATCAAGTCCTGAAGGGATCTCAGGAAGAGCACTGATACCGCTTAGGATTTCACCATTCGGTTGCAGACTCAACCAGCGATAGCCTGGCGGCGTTGCGTCGATGGCAAATTCGTCCTCACCGGCGGAGAATTGTACACAGGTGGAGGGGCTGCCGAGGATTTTAAGACCCTTATGAGTGGCCTCGAAGGTCTGGTGGATATGTCCGCAGAGTACGCCTTTTACCTGGGGGTTGCTCAGTATCAGATCGAAAAAGGGTTTCGATCTCTCCAGTACCATCGTATCCATCCAGCGGCTGCCTACAGGCAGTGGGTGGTGATGCATGCTGATCAGGGTGTGTCTCTCCGGATGTGACTCCAGTAACTGTTTCAGTAATGCCAGCTCAGATTCACTGATGGCACCGCCATCACTGCCCGGAATGGTGGAATCAAGGAATATCAAAGACCACTCTTTAGCCTGTACACTGGATATGCAGTGTACGTTCTCCTGGTTGAGTATCTGCTTCATTTTTGCCGGCTGATCATGATTGCCGGGCAGACAGTAGGTTGGGATTTCAGTCAGTTTTAATCTACCTAGCAGGCGCTTATAGCCACTGTCAGAGGCATCATGCACCAGGTCACCCGTGGCCAATATGATATCCGGTCTGCCAGCTTCCTGTAGCGCCTGACCCAATACCTGATCGAATGTCTCTAGGGTGTTGATACCCAATAGACAGCGTGACGGGTCCGCATAGAGATGGCTATCCGTGATTTGCAGTACCTTTAATCCATCATCAGGCAGCTGCCTGAAAATTTCTGGCTTGTGGTCGGGATGGCTACTCATAGAGCGGTTCATCTTTCTGTTTTTAAAGCTGACGAGCAATTTGAATCTCCAGGCCCCAGCAGGATCATCGTTATATTGTCATAATATTAGAACAGGAATGGCCAAAGCAAAAACCGATTTTTTGCTTCAATGTCCTAAACTTAGGAATTATTCCATAATCAGCTTCCATTTTTGCTGAAGCGTTAACATTTTTACATCTATTAATTTTTTCTATAGCCTCGTCTACAATATATATCATGACACTGAATGAACTTAGATACATCGTTGCTGTAGCCCAAAAACGACACTTTGGCCATGCCGCCGAAGCCTGCTATGTCAGCCAGCCAACACTGAGTGTTGCGGTGAAAAAGCTTGAAGAGGAGCTTGGGGTAGGTCTGTTTGAGCGGGGCCAGGGAGAGGTCAGTCTGACATCGGCGGGTGAGCGTATAGTGGCTCAGGCGCAAAGGGTGCTGGAAGAGGCAGGGACAATTCGTCAACTTGCCAGCCAGAGTGTGGATCAGCTGGTAGGCCCCTTGAATGTCGGGGCTATCTATACTGTAGGCCCCTATCTTTTTCCCTATCTGATTCCGACATTGAGTGCTCGGGCTAGTGGTATGAGTCTGATAATCAAAGAGAATTTCACAGCGAATCTGACTGAGCAATTGAAGCAGGGGGAGTTGGACGTGGTGATTGTCTCCCTGCCTTATGATGAACCGGGAATTGCCACAAGGCCTCTATACGAAGAGTCTCTATCCGTTCTGATGCGGGTAAATCACCCACTGGCAGCCTGTGAGGCAATTACTACTGAACAGCTGGAAAAGGAAGATGTGTTGCTATTGGGTGAAGGGCACTGTTTCCGAGAGCAGGTGAAAATGATCTGTCCGAGGTGTTTAAAGACCGCAAACAGTGAAGGAACTCTTCAAAAGAGTCTGGAAGGGGGGTCTCTTGAGACCATTCGCTATATGGTAGCCAGCGGCATCGGTATTTCCATTCTTCCCGATTCTGCCATTGGTGGGGAGTATCTCCCTTGGGATCAAATGACGACCCGTCCATTGGCGCAGGAGTCGCCAAAACGCTGTATTGCCATGGCCTGGCGCAAAAGTTTTCCCCGCCCACAGGCGGTAGAGCTACTTGGTGAATCGATCAGGGCAAGCAAGCTGCGTGGTGTAACTCTGGTGGAAGGCGTTCCTAAAATCGGGTTGGCGGTAGTCTGATCACTACTGCTGTTCAGATGACCCTGTCGTTTCCGCCGTCGATGGGTATCTGTGCACCAGTGGTTTTACTGAAACGCTGGTCACACAGTTCTGCTGTCAGTTCCGCAACATCATGACTGGTGATTTCACACCGCAAAAGATTGCGTTTCTTATACTCCTCCACTGAGAGGTCGTAATGCCTGGCCCGGGTTTCCAGCACTTGGGTTGTCCAGATGCCCGTATCGAAAACCGCATCAGGGTGCAGGCTGTTGATGCGAATGTTGTCGTTTGACCACTCCAGTGCAACGATTCGTGCCAACTGATTGAGTGCTGCCTTGGATGCGGAGTAGGCGGCCGCACCCTGACCAGGGGCGGGCACGTTTTTAGAGCCGATGACCACCACCCGGCCCCCTCTGGCCGCTAATTTCAGATAGGGGTGAGACTCTCGCAATAGAGCCAGATTGGCATCAAGGTTAACCTGCATCACCTGTCGCCAGACAGCATCATCAAGAGAGGCTACGGTACAGCCCGAGGGAAAAATGCCGGCATTGAGCACTAAAATGTCCAAACCGCCAAAGCGTAAGCAGGTTTCAAACAGAGCCTGTTTCAAGGCCAGTGTATCTGTAACATCACACTGAATACCTAAATAGTCCTGATCGGGGAATTGCTGGGTGATTGCCGGGTTACGGTCGAGACCGACAACAGCAGCGCCCCGTTGCAACATTGAATTGACGCTGGCTTTGCCGATACCGGAAGCTGCTCCGGTAATCAGAGCTACCTCGCCCTGAAACGCTGGGCTATTTCCATTTTTTCTCAGTTTGGCCTGCTCCAACTCCCAATACTCGACATCAAAGATCTCCTGGCTGGAGAGCGCCTGCCACTGATCCAGCATCTCTGCGCGCTGAATTATACCCATGGTGTGGCGGTAGATATCTGCGACGATGTTCGCCTGTCGCCCGCTTTTTCCAATGCTGAGCATGCCAAGATCTGGATCGAGCACCACCCTGGGAGCGGGGTCCAACATCTCGACCGGGGTACGAGCATTGAGGGCGTGCATTTCGAAATAGCGTTGATACTCGCCGACATATTCAATGACTTCAGTGCCAATCATCGGTTTCTGTTTAGTGCGAAGTACATGGTCGGGTGTGGCCGGGCCCTGTAGCGCAATCTCTTGCAGATCCTGGCGTTGACAGAATGCGAGTTCGAATGGGCTGCGGTTACTCTGCACAACCATTGGGCAACCGGCTACATCAGATATCTCTTTGCGTAAACTGGCCAGGGTCAGGGGGGGCACATCCCGCTCTTGACTCTGTTCGCTGATCTCCCAGGCGCTGTTTTGCTTGAGATACTGTTCAGCCTCATCCACCAGTTGAATCATGCGTTGATAAGATTGCTGGGCATCATCACCAAAGGTAAAGAGACCGTGGTTCAACAACACCATGCCCAGTGTCTCGGCGTGGGCCTGTTTGGGAAAGTGTTGTGCTACGGTGCGCGCCAGATCGAATCCAGGCATCACATAGGGAATCACTACCACACGATGTTTGTAGAGTTCCCGTATCCGCTGTTCACCCTGAGGTGTATTCGTCAGGGTAATGATCGCGTCGGCGTGGGTATGGTCGACATACTTGTAGGGCAGCAGGGCATGCAGGATTGCCTCTACCGAAGGCGTGGGTGCGCTGGCTCTGGTCTGGTGAGTCTTCAGCTGGTTGACCATCTCACTGTCACTCAGGGAGTCAAGTTCCGCCAAGCGCAGGAGATGTTTCATTCGGACCGGGGTGTAACCAGGCTCTTCAATGGTCGCAAGATCCCATCCACTCCCTTTTACATAGAGTATCTCTTCATCTTCACCGAAGAGATCCTGTTCGAGAATCTTCACGGAGGTATTGCCGCCACCATGTAGAACCAGAGCTGGGTCAGAGCCGAGCAAGCGGGAGCTATAGACTCTAAGGGCTAATTCATTTTGGCATAAACCGGCTTCAGCTTGATTCCAGAGACTTTTCATAATCTGCCTCTCCCGGCTTTTTGATTCTGGTGTAACGGATAGCGGGTTACTCTTCCCTTAGAAATTGTCAGTGGAGGTAAACAGGCCAACCCTGAGGTCTTTGGCTGTGTAGATCTCCCGGCCATCAACTTTCATGACACCGTCGGCAACACCCAGTACCAGTTTGCGGGTGATTACCCGTTTAACATCGATGTGATAGGTGACGGTTTTTGCTGTTGGCAGTACTTGACCGGTGAATTTGACTTCACCCACGCCAAGGGCGCGACCATGTCCAGGGTTACCAATCCAGGCCAGAAAGAATCCCACCAGCTGCCACATGGCATCCAGACCCAGGCAGCCGGGCATCACGGGGTCTCCAGGAAAGTGGCAATCGAAAAACCATAGATCCGGATTGATATCCAGTTCAGCGAGGATCTCTCCCTTGCCGAAAGCGCCCCCCTCATCCGCAATCTTTTTGACGCGGTCCATCATCAGCATGTTAGGGGTGGGCAGTTGTGCATTGCCCGGGCCAAACATTTCACCACTGCCGCAAAGTAATAGCTCGTCGCGGGTAAAAGAACTCTGCTTGGTCATTACGCTCATGCCTCTTAGCTTGCTGTCCACCCAACTGGGGCGGAAAAACCCCGTAGTGTCCTAGCACTGATGGGGGTGTGTCAAATCAAGTGATGATATTTGCTGTTTAATTCATGGACTTTATTAGTAAGCGTTCTTCACTGGCAGGTCTCTGCAGAGACCCGCCAGTAAGGTCTACGCAAGTTGTACGCTAATCCGATCAACGATTTCGGAGATCGGTATGAACTGGTTTTCCGACTCGCTGCGAGCACGATATTCAACCTGATCCTTATCGAGGGATTTATCACCAACAACGATGCGATGGGGGATGCCGATCAGCTCCATATCGGCAAACATGAAACCGGGTCTGACATCCCGGTCATCCAGCAAGACCTCAATGCCTGCTGCAGTCAGATCGGCATAGAGTTTTTCCACCGCTTCTCTGACCCGTTCGGATTTGTTCATTTTCATCGGACAGATGGCCACTTGAAAGGGGGCCAGGGCGTCTGGCCAGATGATGCCACGGTCATCATGATGCTGCTCAATAGCAGCAGCTACAACCCGTGTGACACCGATACCATAACAACCCATGGTCATTACGACAGCCTTGCCGTTTTCGTCCAATACTGTTGCATTCAGTGCTTCGCTGTACTTCTTGCCCAACTGGAAGATGTGACCTACTTCGATACCCCGGGCAATGGTTAGGGTTCCTTTGCCGTCGGGGCTGGGGTCTCCCTCCTGAACATTACGCAGATCGGCAACGATCTCTGGCTCATCCAGATCCCTGCCCCAATTGATGGCAAAAAGATGTTTGCCCTCCTGGTTCGCACCAGCGCTGAAGTCACTCATCTGCGCCACGCTACGGTCAGCAATATAAGGTATAGGGAGGTTTACAGGGCCCAAAGAGCCAGGGCCTGCACCGATAGTAGCGCGAATCTCCTCTTCTGTGGCAAAGCAGAAAGGAGTGGCTACCTCGGGTAACTTTTCAGCTTTGATCTCGTTGAGATCATGGTCACCTCGCAGCAGAAGCGCGATCAGTGGTGTGTCAGAATCTTCCGAAGCTTTTACTACCAGAGTCTTAACTGTCTGCTCAATAGGCTGTTCAAACTGCTCCACCAACTCCTGGATTGTTTTTGCGTTTGGGGTATCAACCAGGGTCATCTCCTTAGTCGCAGCAGTACGTTTCTGCTCGGGAGAGATAGCTTCTGCGAGTTCGATATTGGCGGCATAGTCGCTACCATTTGAAAAGGCAATTGCATCCTCGCCTGATGCAGCCAACACATGAAATTCATGAGAAGCGCTGCCGCCGATGCTTCCCGTGTCGGCTGCCACAGGGCGGAAATCCAATCCACACCGGGAAAAGATGCGTGAGTAGGTCTCATGCATCCGCAGATAGGTATCCTGTAGAGAGTCTTGGTTCAGATGGAAGGAGTAGGCATCCTTCATGAGAAATTCCCGTGCACGCATGACACCAAAACGGGGTCTGACCTCATCACGGAATTTTGTCTGTATCTGATAGAAATTGACCGGAAGCTGTTTATAACTGCGTAACTCATTCCGTGCCAGATCAGTGATGATCTCTTCGTGAGTCGGGCCGTAGCAGAACTCCCGCTGGTGACGGTCACGAAGCCGCAGCAGTTCCGGCCCGTACTGCTCCCAACGACCTGACTCCTGCCATAGTTCCGAAGGCTGAACCGTAGGCATCAACACCTCCAGTGCACCCGCCTGGTTCATCTCGTCACGCACAATCTGTTCAACTTTGCGCAAAACCTTGAGTCCCAGGGGCAACCAGGTATAGAGGCCCGAGGCCAGTTTTCGAATCAGACCAGCTCTCAACATCAGTTGATGACTGGCAATCTCGGCATCAGCCGGGGTCTCCTTGACGGTGTGGAGTGGGAACTGGGAAGTACGCATGAGTAGAGATCAGCCTTAGTATAAAAAGCATGATTCTATCCCGCATTGGCGGATGGGTCACGAAGGATATTTAATGATGTGGTGGAAATGTGGGATTTGAAACGTGTAGCTGAGGTAACGAAAATGGTGATTGTACTGTGCTTAAACAGTAGATAGCACTCCCCGCTGATGCATTGAACTGTAATTTTTCTACAAAATGTAGCCATTCTGTATGAAGTATCTTTGGTTTTCCTCAACTAGAAGCGAATGGAAGACTGGAGAGCATAAGATGGTTAGTAGTTTTAACGCAGTTATATGAAGAGTACTGGTATTGGTTCTCGCCAATAATTCTATTAATTCTTCCTGCGCTGATTCAGAGAAGATATCCAGATGTTTTCTAAGCAATAAAATATTTAAAGAATTAAAGCAAGGTAGCCTGGATGGAGTGCAACGGAATCCGGGAAGATTGGTGCTCCGTTCTCCCGGATTCCGTTGC